>DAOMZH010000960.1:0-4434 GCA_035437985.1 Polyangium sp. (in: bacteria)
CCAGTCGTAGACGTAGGCAACCGCCATCGGAGGGCGTTCGAGGAAGCGTCGAAAATAGATGAAATTGGGCTTGAACTTGAAGGATAGCGCGCGCTCCAGAGCGACGATCTCTTCGAGCGGAGCCTTTGCACGCTGCTTCTCGGCAAGCGTCGCGTCATCCACACGCACGAGCCCCGGACAAGACACCGAATCCGGTGCCATATCGAGGGCTTCGAGCAAGTTCACAAACCCCTTGGGTGCCACGTCGGCGGGCATGTGACTTCAGGCCCGACCGTTTGTCAAGATGTTTTTGATTGTCATCACCCCGAAAATCTGGTCGTGCCCAAACCCAGCTATGCCCGGCTGGGGCACTTGAAGTATCCGGTATGCGCCGACAAATCAATGGACTGGTAACTCGAGCCTTCAGGGACCTAGCACTTGAAATCGTTTTGCCGATCGGATAACAATACTCAACCATGCCAAACAAGAAGAAGCGTGCCCCCCTGCATATCGCGCCCGGCGCAGGTCGCGCCTATGAAATGGGCCCACTACGCGCCGTTTTCAAAGCCGACGGCAACGAAACCCGCCGCCAATACTCCATTTCGGAATGGTGGCTCGACCCTTACACACGTGGACCTGGCGCACATAAGCACGAGGAAGACGACGTCTTCTACATGCTCGAAGGTACGATGAGCTTCTGCGTGGATGGTAAATGGTTTGACGCGCCAAAAGGCTCGCTCGTCATCGCGCCCGGAGGCATACCGCACGACTTCGAAAACCGCACCGCAATGCCCGCAGGATTCCTCAATATCTCGGTCCCTGGCGACTTCGAGCCCGCAATGGCCGGCATTGCCGAATGGTTCCGCGCCCGCTCCCCCGCCGATTCCCACACGGCGAATGCGCCGCAGCCAGCGCCAAGCAGCAACGACGATCGCTGGTGGAACCTCATCGAGCGCAGTCGCAAAGGCGCAAAGGATAACGAGGCGCAAGCGGACCGATTGATCAAATTGTTGTCGACCGAGCTGTCCGCTGCTGAAATCATTACGTTCGACACCTTCCTCCAAGAGCGAGTGCGCGACGCATTTCGCTCCGACCTCTGGGCCGTCGCGTATATCATGAATGGCGGTTGTTCCGACGACGGATTCGATTATTTCTTGGGCTGGCTCATTTGCAAGGGGAAGGCGCATTATGAAGCGGCCTTGGCGAATCCCGAGCAAGCCGCCAAAGGCGTCCGTCCCGACGACGAACCTTTTGAAAACGAAGTCGTGTATTATGGGCCGTCGCGAGCTTGGGCGATCAAGACGGGAAAACCCATTGATGAGTATTACAAAATCGCGCCGGCGGTCCCACGTACACTTCAGGGCGAACTCTTCGACGAGGATACGGTCGAAAACGCCTACCCGAAACTGGCGAAGAAATTCGGGGGCTGACGCTCGGGCTCTCGAGGCGCCGAAACCCGATCTGGACAATGCTTTTCTTGCCCTTGCGCGACGACGCGCTTGCGTTTGTCCCCGAACGCGGTACGATGCCGCCATGGCCCGTCGCCCTGTGTTTGCCGACCCGAAAACGGACTTTACGTTTCACCGCATATTTGGCTCGGAAAAGCACAAACCTGCCCTCATTGGGTTCCTCAACGACATCTTGGCGCTGGACGACGAACATCGCGTGGTGGAGGTGGTGTTCCTGGATCCTACGCAACGTCCGAAGGTGGAAGAGCTGAAGCTCTCGATCGTGGACGTGAAATGCAAAGATGCGCGTGGCGTTCAGTATGTGGTGGAAATGCAAGTGCTGAACGTGGAGGCATTTGACAAGCGGGTCGTGTACAACGTGGCGAAAGCGTATACGAATCAGCTCGATGTCGGAGATGGTTATCCGAAGCTGAACGACATTGTGGGCATAACGATCTGCGACTTCGAGATGTGGCCGCAACACGAAGGTTATCAGGTGCCAATGGTCAGTCGTTGGAAGTTGCAGGAGCAATCGAGCGGCACGGTGGGGCTTTTGGCGCTGCAATTCGTTTTTCTGGAGCTACCGAAATACGACGTGGAAGGCCCTCCCCAAACAAGCATCGAGAAATGGGCGTACTTTTTTCGGGAAGCGAGAAACTTGGAAATGGTTCCCGAAGCCTTGCAATACCCGCCCATCGTCGAAGCGCTGGATGCTGCGCGCACAGCGGCGTTCAGCGCGGACGAATGGGACGCCTATATTCGGGCAGGGATGGCGATTCAGAATGAACGCGGGATGTTGTCGCTCGCCGAAAAACAAGGACACAAGAAGGGACTCGATGAAGGACTAAAAAAGGGACTAAAAAAGGGACTCGACGAAGGATTAAAAAAGGGACTCGACGAAGGATTAAAAAAGGGACTTCAAGCGGGATTGCGGCAAGCAATTCGGGATTTGTGCGACGTCTTGGGCATCGAATACACGAGCGAGCGTAATGCGGAACTCGAGCGCCTCGACGCAGATGCCTTGTCGACCCTGCGTGATCGTATCAAGTCGACCAAGACGTGGTCGTAGCTCGCACACCAGGATGCTGGTTCATTCCTCGGTTTCGTCGTCTTCCTCTTCCTCGAAGTACGGCGCAATCGTTTTGAACCACCCGCGATGACCATGATACGCGCCTTTGTAGGCTTGTCTTAATTCGGCAATGGTCTTTGCTTTCGCCGTCGAATCGGCAAGCGCATTCGTCAATTGGTCCCGCTCCGACACCGTCACGACCACTTCGGGCACATCGGTCAGCGGTTTCTGAATGAAAGAATGCTTCGTAATCAAAGGCATTCGTCGCCATGCCTGTTCGCCCCTGACGCCTTGCATGAGCGGTTTGAGGATCTCGGCCGAGGCAATCACCTCTTTGTAGGCCAGCGCGGCCACGATGTCATCGCGAAAATAATCGGCCAATTTTTTTGCCGCTTCGGGGCTCAGGGTGTTCGTCGTAACGCGCGACAAACGCTTGTTCGTATTTATCGCTGCGCACAAGTTCGTAGCAAATTGCTTCGCCTGCATTTGCGGCCCGTCGCTCGACGAAGGGAAGTTTTCAACTTCGCGACAAAAACGCTGAACTCGATCGGGTAAGGGCCGTTTTGCCGTCGTGCTCGAGGCGCTGGCCGATGTGGTCGATTCGACCTGTGCGTGCACCGGGTTGACTTGCGTGAATAGGAAACTCCAGGCCGTGACGAGCAAGAGGGTCTTGAGCGAGCGGCTGGGCAAACGATTGGTTTTCATTGTAAATGTCTCATTTCTATGGGCAATGGTCACGTGGCGGCCCATTTCAATCTAGCGCCGTGACGAAGTGGACCCATTGCAGGTCGCGTGCCATGCGCCCATGGCCACGCGTCGGTCCAAAATCTGACGAGAGTGCGTCAAGTACGACGAAAACGTGCTGTTCGAGCGAGCATCCCTGACGTGTCAATTGCATTTGACACGTCAACCGCATTGGACACGACAGGAGACGGTCAATCAATAATGGCGCATGAGAATCGTGGTGTTTCTAATTGACTCGGCGCTCATTCGAGGTACAGTCGGGTTCGCGACATGTCGATTCCGACGACTGACGACGAAAAACAAGCCATTGCGATGGAGAGGCGGGTCCGGACGACATGGCTGCTCATGCTGGCGAGCGCTTTGCCATTGTATTCGCTTCCGCTGCGGTATCAATGGTCGAATGTATCGCCACTACACCGCCAATATCACCAATATGGCCAAAAGCCGCGTTCGAGATTGATCCGGATTGTTTCGAGCCCCCTCTCATGACGACGAGCCGTTCATTGCGCAACGCAGTTGCATTCACGATTCTCGGAATCCTCGGAATGGTCTGGGGCGTCATGATGGGCCTCGTCGGTTGGCCCATGATTTGGTTTGGCCTGGCAATGCTGACCGTGGGGGCGAATTATGCTCTCCCGCAGCATTTGGCCATTTTCCGCAAAGTGCACGGCAAGCTCGGATTTGGCCGAAAACTGTTCTTGCTGCCCTACATGGTCCTGCTTTACGGCACGTGGCATTTGCTGCGCATAACCTCGTCCGAAGCACCATTCGTCGAGCTTACGCGAGGAATCTTCATTGGGCGTCGGTTGCTGCCTGGTGAATATCCGCCTGTAGCGACACTCGTCGATCTGACCGCAGAGCTCGACGAACATGTGCCAACTTCAGCGAATTTGCTTGCTTTTCCGATTCTCGATGGAGCGCCGGCTGATCCTTCGTTGCTGCACGAAATGGCGCGCAAAATCGGAATGAGCCCGCGGCCCGTGTACCTTCATTGCGCCCAAGGGCACGGGCGTACGTCCATGGTTGCCGCAGCGATGTTGCTCGAATTGAGTTTGGCTCAATCCGTAGAGGATGCGCTGGAAATGATCAAAATGGTTCGTCCGGGCGCCAAGCCGAATGTTTTGCAGCGGCAGGCGCTGATGGCGGCATTTCCGGGCGGGGTTATGCAGGCTGTTAATGACCCCCCGACCCCTC
>DAOMZH010000961.1:0-4426 GCA_035437985.1 Polyangium sp. (in: bacteria)
GTGCACGCAATTTGATGGGAGAGCATCCATATGCAGCCGGCCGTCGACCAAAACCTTTAGCGGCACCGTACTTCGGATCCTCCCCCTGGCGCTTTGAGGATCCGCGGCGCAGTTCCTGCCAGTGCCGTGCGCGGCGCTTTACGGATCCACCACGCACCCATCGCGTTCAGCACGTCACGGTAGTCTGTCGCGCAGTTGGCACGTGACACTGGCGCGTGACACGCGGTTTGTCCGCCAAAAACTCGGCCATCGTCGCTGGTTTGTCCAGGGTCGACGCCATGCCGAAGTGCAGGCGATGTTCCGAGTGCCGTTGCATTATCCGAAGCGCGAAGGCCAAGTCGAAGCAGCGAGTTTGCAGTCCAGCGTGCCGCGCCAAACGAGACAGCAAGCTGCAACGAGCACGCCGACGTCGCGACATCGAAGATCATCGCGCGGATGAGCGTGAAAGGCAGCGGGCGTCACGCGCCAGACGCCGCGGCGAAGCCACCTGTCACGCGCCACCTGCCGAGTCCAAACATGCGAAAGCAAAGGACAAATCGAGTCAAATCGTGGACGGGCCTCCATCCCTGTCACGCGCCAGCTTGGAGCAGCAAGTGGCCGAATTGATGCCACTCTTGAGACAAATCGTGGCAAATCAGGCGCCTGTCACGCGTGATCTGACGCCGCCAAGTATCGGATATCAAAACGAATTCCGGCAAAATCCTGGCACGTGTCACGCGTCAGCAATGCGGTGACGTTTTTTATGTGCTTGTGTTCGTCTCGTGAAACGCACTCACTCCGAAGAGCACGATGTTCCGCCCGCCGATCTCGGCGAGCGGCTCTCTCACCTGCGCCTGCGCGATGCCGCAGCGCTCGAAAATATGCGCCAGTCGCTCGACCATCACGGGCAGCTCGAGCCCATCGTGGGATTTCAGTGCCAAGACAAACTCGAGGTCGTCGACGGATTCAAGCGCGTCATCGCCGCACGCGCGCTGGGTTGGTCGTCCGTTCGTCTGCGCATCGTCGATGCCGATATCGTCGAAGCCAAGTGCATGCTCATTGCATTGCACGACAGGCGCGGCATCACCGAGCTCGAAGAAGGCTGGTTGATCCGCTCGCTGTATCGCGATGACAATCTATCGCAACCGACCATTGCCCAGCGGCTGGGGCGCGACAAGAGCTGGGTTTGTCGGCGTCTGATGCTCGTCGAAAGCTTGGATCAAGCCGTGCAAGCGGATGTTCGTCTGGGCCTGCTCGTGCCACGAGCAGCGATGGCTATAGGGCAGTTGCCACGTGGCAACCAAGCCGATGCGGCAGAATTCGCCATTCGTCGAGGGCTGACGGTGCGCCAAACGGAATTGTTCGTGGCAGAAATTGCAGATTGCGCCGACGTCAAATCCCAAGCGGACGAGATAAAACGTCGACTCGAAGGGACCACACCCCTATCAGGTCCGAAAACAAAACCCAAACGCTCGGCACGTAATGAAGTCGACTGGATATCTGGAGACATTCATTCGTTGCGACAAACCGCCGCACGGCTCCAAGCACGACTGCTCGCCAGGCCCATCGATACATACGGGGATCCGGCCGCTACGCTGATTCGCGAAAGCCTTATCGCGCTTGCCCCGGTGTTGTGCGCGCTGCTCAATACAATCGATAAAGTCGCTGGCAAAGATTCAGACAGAAAAGAGGCTGCATGACCGCAGTATGGCGAAACCGCGAAGAGATGATTCACCAATTGATCAAGCTCGCCAAACAAAACGTCTCCAAGCGCGGCATTGCCCGAGCACTAAAAATCGGCCGCAACACGGTCAAAGCATTGCTCGAGGAGCACGATATCCAGCGCGCCATCGAGCATTCTGCTTTGCCGCAGAAACCGACGCGATTGCCAAAAGCATCGAAACTCGACGCATTCAACGATCGGATCTTCGAGCTCTTCAAGCAATATCCCGACATCACGGCGCAACGAGTTTTCGAGATTCTACGTGACGAGGGCTATCAAGGAAAATATACGATCGTCAAAAAGCGCGTCCGCAAATTGCGCCCTCCTCCGCGTCCCGAGCCGAGCTTGGCAACTCCCGAATGTCTACCGGGCGAAAAGGCCGAATGCGATTGGTCGCCTTACACGATAAAGTATACCGACGGTTCGCGCGAAGGCATACAAGCATTCGGATACACATTGCGGTATTCGACTCGAAAATTTTATCGCGCATACCGGACAAACGATCTTTACCCGCTCATGGAGGGGCACGTCGCGGCATTCGAGCGATTCAATGGCTGCGCTCACGTGTGCATCTACGACGGGCAGACGCCAGTCGTCTCGCGGTGGGAAGGCTACCAGGCCATTTACAATGCCCGGTTTCTCGCGTTCGCAGCGCATTACGAATTCCGAGTCGAAGCCGTGAAGGGTAATCCCAACGCAAAGCCACGGGTCGAGCGCAGCTTTTGGGAATTCGAGCGGTCGTTTCTCAATGGGCGATCGTTTGCCAATTTCGATGACCTTCAAGCGCAATTGGCCCATTGGATCGATACCATCGTCGACCAGCGGCGTCGCCATGGAAGCACGGCGCTCGAGCGATTCGAAAAGGAGCGCGAGCACCTGATCCCATTGCCTCGACATCATTACGACACCGCTCGTGTCGTATATCGCACCTGCACCATTGATGGATTCGTGGCCTGGGCCGGCAACGAATACGCCGTGCCCTACGACCACGTCACCGATATCTTGCCGGTGCGCATCACCCAGCGCGAGTTATTCGTATACGCCGCCGATTTGCGCTGCATTGCGCGTCACGAGCTGGCCCCGCGAGGGACCGGGAAGAAATTCGACCCCGAAGGTTTTCATCGGCCTGCTGAGCGCAAAAGCCCGGTGGATCTCGATATGATTGGCGTTGCTTTTGGACATCTTGGCGAGCAATCCGCCGAATTCTTTCGCCAAATGAGCGCTGGGCCGGCACGAGTATGGGGACACCAAGCGCGCCTGATTCTGCTTTTGCGTGAGCGTTATGCCACAAAAGACCTCGACGCCGCGCTGGGGCATGCCCTTTCTTATGGGGCATTCGATTCCAAATCCGTCGAGCGAATTCTCATCGCTCGCGCCGTACCTCGCCAGCTCGACGAATACGTCGCTGAAGAAACGGTCAAGCGTATCGCTCGGACGGTTGGAAATAAACGCACCATTGCGCGAGACTTGCGCGAATACGACCGATTACCAGGTACCTCTCCATCCTCGGATGTGAATAGAAAGGAGCGTTGTTCATGGTAAAACGAATTGCAGGAGGAAGCATCGATCCGCCTGTGGGTGATGATCTCGTCGTCACACGAATTCAGCAGCACCTACAGTTTCTTGGAATGACTCATACCCGCGAAAAACTCGACGAGTTGCTCGCGTATGCATTGCGCGAGCGTCCGAGCCACACCGTATGGCTCGAGCATGTCCTTGGCGCCGAAGTTGGGCAAAAGCTGGAATCTCGCATTGCTCGGCGAGTCGACACGAGCGGCCTACGTGAGCGAAAGACCCTGGAAGCTTTCGATTTCAATTTCCAGCCGAAGCTCGACAAGGCATTCGTCCTGGAAATGGGACGCCTCGATTTCGCACGTCGTCACGACGACTTGGTCATTACAGGAAAAAGCGGGACGGGCAAGAGCCATTTGCTCAAGGCATTCGGGCTTCGAGCCTGTCAGCAGCAAATTTCGATGCGTTATGCCCGCTGCGTCGATCTGCTCGACGACTTGTACGCGGGTTTGGCGGACAATACCTATACGCGTCGTCTGCACGCGTGGGCACGTCCGGAGTTGCTCATCATTGACGATGTGGGCCTGGGTCAAGTCAAAAAACGAGAGAATGAGCCTACGGCGGCGCATATGCTGTTCAATCTGATTGACCGCCGTCATGGCCGATGCTCGACCGCTGTTTCCTCGAATATCGCGCTCAGCGAATGGGGAAAGTATCTCGGTGATGCTACGATTGCGATGGCCATCCTCGACCGGCTTGTGATGCACGCACTGCGCATTGAAATCGATGGCCCAAGCTATCGCCAGCACGTGGCCGAGCAGCGCTCGAAAAAGCGCTCGCCTGCGAAAGCCGAGCCTTCCGCAACCGCTGACAAACCCTCCGCCTGATATCTACCTCCATCACCAAAGCGTCACGTGCATGTGCGTGCTTGCCATTGCACCGCGTCCGCCTGCGCGACGGCGTGCATTTGGCTACGCTGCCAACAACTGCTCACCCATTCCACCGCGATCGTGAATGCTTGCAGCCTACCACGACCTGACTGACCCCGTGAGCGCCGCACTGGATCTCTATCCCGCCGCGACTGGCTCCAGAACCGAGTTGCAAGTGGATCTGAAAAATGTTCGAAAGTGGATCCGATTTAGAGCGCCGCTGAAGACCCAAAACAAGAAGATGGATCGATGACCTATCTTCTTCGATCTACTTCCCTTGGCA
>DAOMZH010000962.1:0-4423 GCA_035437985.1 Polyangium sp. (in: bacteria)
GACACGGCCGCAGCGTCGCAAACGAAACAAGATTTGTCTGCTGTGACGCAACTCTTTGAACATCGTGCAGAGCTACTTGCGAGAAAACTGCCTGGTTGTTCCCTGCGCATTGGGCAACTTCATACGCTGGGAGCTGGCCTTTCCGGGACCGTGGTGCAATCCGCATCGGGATGTATTGGCCTACGCGATTCGGACTTGCGACGCGCGCAAAATGAACTCCTTGGACTGCGACGTTACGTCGATCTATTTGCAAGAAATTCCGTTTGGCGTGCGGGACGCAGGTCTTTGCGGGACATGCCGGATTCTTGGTTTCACGATTTCGAGTCGATCCTTTTCCGAACCATGACGACTGCTTCGGAATTCGAGCAATCGCTAGCTCGAATTACGCCTATTTCGATTGAGCGTTTGGAGTCGGCAAAGAACGTGCTCGAATCTGCGCGCGCTACACGTGAGCTCAGAACTCACCCCGAAGATCAATTGCTATTCGCAAGTTCACTTGCGATTGCTGTGTTGCATCCCGACCGCGCGCGCACCATTGGCGATGCTGAGCAGGCATGGGCACAAACGCAAGATGTTTTGCAGCGTTTTGAACAACGCGTGGCATTCAAGCCGGGTCCAACTGTCGAAGCAGCTATGGGTGTGCTCTTGCAATGGGGGAGCCGATTTTTCCGCGACCGCGCACCGGGGTGGTGGCGAGCGCGCGGTCTTGTTCGTAGTGCGGTGGCAATGTTGCTGCCAGAGAAGGCTGGCGTGCAGCTCGATCAACCGTTTCTCACCGAGCTTTTGTCGCAGGCGCGCGCCAGTCGTGCATGGGAGCAGGCGGAGGCATGCCTCGATGCATTGGGGTTGCGGTCAATGGTATCGAATTCGGCGGCCCATGTTGGCGGATTGCTCCGTAAGGCGAGTGAAATCTATCGGCGTTTGACGACTCTTGTCGCAATGAGGAATCTCCTCGAAGGGGTTCAGGCTTGGCCGGCCCATTTCTCCGCCGAAGAAGTCGCCGCATGGGATCATGCGCTCGACGTAAGGCTGCACGTTCTCGCGGCGCGCGATGCACATCATACGGCAGCGCAGGGACTGATGAGTTTTTTCCCATTCCTTGGCCAACTTCCAAAGCACGGCGACGTTGCCGCGTTTTTGGAGACATTTCGCCGCGACGGTCGTCGCGTGGCCGAAGCGGATCGTCGGCTTGCGGCATTCGCTCCATTTTGCCAAGACGCACAACCTGTTTTTCACGCGTTTGCGGACGAACTCGCGAATGCGGAAGCCGCCGCTTGGGCGGATTCATTGGTCAAGACATGGGCAACAGTGCATCTCGACGCAATGGAAAGATCGACACCCGAACTTCGGCAACTCGATGGTGCTACACAATTTGGCGACGAGGAGGCTGCAGAGGAGCGAATGGCAGCAATTGTGGCGCGCGCGGCGGAACTCGAGCGAAAACGCATTGCCGCTCGACTCGACAATCATGCGTTGCTGAAAGCCGGGACAGCACAACCACGTCGTCGTCGTACTGCCGATCAAGCCACGCGGGAGGCTATGCTCAAGGAATGCCGCAAGCAGCGTAATGTGATGCCAATGCGCACGTTTATGCGGCGTTTCGCGTCCGAAGGGCTGCTCGATCTCGTACCTGTTTGGCTCGTTTCTCCCGAGACGATGACGGTACTATTTCAGCGGCAATCCCAGCCGCTGTTTGATCTGGTGATCTTTGACGAGGCATCTCAATGTACCGTTGAGAGTGGTCTTCCGGTTCTCTTGCGAGCCCAACGCGCGGTTATTGCTGGCGATGAGCGCCAAATGCCTCCAACGTCGTTCTTTACTGCAAAGTCCACTGATGATGTCGAAGCCGGGGAGGACGAGGAAGCCACTGGCGCGCGCGAGCTTTTCGAAGCCGAGTCATTGCTAACGCTGGCCCGATCGCGTGCGCATCGAAGTGAATTGTCATGGCATTACCGATGCGCTCACGAGGAACTCATCGCATTCTCCAATTATGCGATGTACGACGGCTCTCTGCTCACGATTCCCTCGACCGCGAGTCGAACGGCGCCGCCTGCCATTCGTACAGTAATGGTTTCTGACGGCAAGAATGAAGCTAGTCGTAATGAGCCAGAGGCACGCGTTGTCGTGGATGTCGTTCTGGATCTTCTTGGGCGAACTCCCGCGCCGACGGTTGGCATCGTGACACTCAACATTCAGCAACGTCAGACGATTCTCGATGAAATTGATCGACGACGCGCAGCGGATCGCGTATTCGCGGAGCGATGGGACCAGGCGTGCTCGGCCGAGCGGTTGGATGAGCGTCCGTTCGTGAAAAACCTCGAAAACGTGCAGGGTGACGAACGCGACATCATTATCTTTTCCCCTGGATATGCACCAGTCGAGCGCGTCACGAAAAAGGGTACGGAGCGTGTTGTTCCCGCGCGATTTGGGCCGCTGGGGCAGCGTGGTGGCGAGCGTCGTCTGAACGTGGCGATTTCGCGCGCCAAACGCGAATGCATCATTGTTGCCTCGTTTGAGCCGGGCATGTTATCGGTCGCGCGGACCAAAAACGAAGGCCCGAAGCTTTTCAAGCTGTTCCTCGAATTTGCATTTCACTTATCGAATGGTCAACGTGCGTTGGCTGAGCGTGTGCTGCGTATCGTTCGCGAGAGCCGCCCGACAAGCAATTCGCCTGTGACCTCGGAGCTGCCGCCGGGTTATGTGCCGCTCAAAGCGCAAATTGCCATGGCATTACAGCAACATGGGCTGACGTGTGAACTTGACGTTGGCACATCAGAGTTCAAGGTTCCGCTCGCATTCGTCGATCGGAATGAGCCGTCGCGTTATGCCGTTGCGGTTCTATGCGACGAAGGCGACGAGATGTGCGGAGCATTCGAGCGGCATGTTCACCGTCCGAAAACGTTGCGCGACCGCGATTGGAAGGTCGTGCGTGTGACCGCAAGGGATTGGGCGCGAAACCCGAATGCAGTGCTTGCCAGAATTTTGAAATCGATGGATGTTGTTCCGGCGCATGCAGCGGGCGCGAGGCAATAACTGGAAGCCCAGCAGGCGACCGCGATCGTTGACGGCGAAGTTTGTCCACGTGCACGAAATGGTTTGACATCGCTCCCGAGACGAACGATTGTCCTGGCCATGATCGATTTCTCGCTATCTCCCATGCGCGCGGACCGCACGCTACTCACGACGAGTACCGGTGAGCCTTTTCAACCCGTGCGCCTGACGTATTCGATTCCTGGGAAAGCGTTTGTCACGAATGTCTTCTCCAAGCTTAGTTGCATGGCGGAGGATCGCGAGGCCGGACGTTGGGGGTGGTTTTACACGGCGGAAGCAGCAGCGCTGGAGTTCGGACTACGCAGCGAAGAGCGGCGTGACAATGTGGAACCTATTGTCATTGGCATCTGTCGTTTTCCCAAGAAATCAAGTATGACGCTCGAATTGCGTTCGGTTACGCGTGCTATCGAAGCCGCGAAGTTTTTCGGTCCAATTCTGGGTCCTAAAGTCGTTGCGCGGCGGGCACGCATTGTCAATCGATATTTCGACGGAAGCGAATTGACCGGCAACCTTGCGGATCTCGATAAGCATCTCGATCAAAATGTCACGGTGATTGACCCGCGCGTTGCTGAAGCGAAGTTGGACGAATATCTCGCCGAGGCAAAAACGCCGGAACAAGCCAAGCTCGCATACGAGCGGTATTACGACGACCGTCGAAAGGAGCGGCGCGACGTTCCGTTGGTCGATGACTTTCCGCTCGCGCCCCAAGAAGAGACTCCGGATTTCAAGCATTTGACCATTGCGTTGCAGTTGCGCTTGTTCCGTGCGCACGAACATTGGAATGGCAATCCGATCATTTTGAGAGATATCCTTGAACAGCTTATGGCCAAGGATACAGTGGGGCGTATGGAGTGAACAGTGCGTCGTGCCTACGGTAGCGGGTCAATCAAGCTCATCCTCGTCGTCTTCCGCGCAAGCCAAGAGCTCGTCAAACGTTGTTTGCGGCGGAAGCGGACCAATGTTGAATCCACGCTCCGTGATGGCCCTGTATAAATCCTCCGGGTGACGCCATTCAATCGTGCCAGCAGGTGCCTCGATTGTAGGGTCACATAATGCGGCGAGGAGCGCTTTCACCCTATGCCGTGCGCGCTCGTCTCGTTGCAGGGTTTTTATGTATGCGTTCCGTAACCTCCATTCTTCCGCGCATGACCTCTCGTAGCCAATCTTTGGCGCCGGAGGTTTTTCATGGCCCGACGTACGAAGACTCGATTGACTCGCGCAGAATGCAAGTGGCGATGCATCATGGACGAATGGCGCGATAGCGGTTTGAGCGGCCCCGAATTCTGTAAGAGCAAAGGACTCAATGTCAAAACGCTGCACGTGTGGAGCAGCAAGCTGAGGAAAATCGACGCTGAGCTTGCGAAAAATGGCG
>DAOMZH010000963.1:0-4403 GCA_035437985.1 Polyangium sp. (in: bacteria)
AAAGTCGCTGGCATCGCCCGAATTTTCGAGTCGGCGCAAAATGCCGGTAATTTCATCAGGTGTGACTTCGACGCCGACGGTCGCGACAAGCCGCGCATGCGCCCTTTCAGCTGGCGACAAAGCGTCGATCTCGCGATGCGCAAGCCACTCGATGAGCGGCGAATCCGGAAGTCGATCCAGTTCGTCCGTGGCGACGT
Organism: Polyangium sp. (in: bacteria); assembly: GCA_035437985.1. Taxonomy (GTDB): domain Bacteria; phylum Myxococcota_A; class Polyangia; order Polyangiales; family Polyangiaceae; genus Polyangium. The sequence continues at coordinate 198 of DAOMZH010000963.1, forward strand.
AAAACCCTCGCGCACCTTGAAATCGGCGCACGATGCCCGCATTTTTCAGCCCCCGAACCAGCTCCACGAGCAACAGCGGAATGCCTTGGGTTCGTTCTACCAAACGACGCACCGCTGACTCGGGAACGTTTTCCGCGGGATACAAAAGCGCCCGACAAAGCGCCGAAGCACTCGCCGTATCGAGCGGTCCGAGCTCCACGATTTCGTGGCGACTCGCGCGTTCGCCCCAAGAAGGGCGTATGTCTTGAAAAACCGGTCGCGCCATCGTGCACACAAAAATGGGCGCCTGCGCTTCGGCCAACGTTGCGTGTTCCAGAATCGACAACGTCGCGTCGTCCGCATGCTGGGCATCGTCGAGCACGATGCACAAAGGCAAACGTTCAGCACAACGGCGCAACGCCTCACCTGCGGCAACCGTCAACGTTGCTCGGAGCGCAAATGGCGCGGCCTCGAGAGCGCGCAAACCCGGAAAGTCCGTCGTCTCTTCCGCATGAGGCTCGACCCATCCAAGCGCCAACGCCAGCGCAGCTTCGGCTTCCGGACTACTCGCTGTACCGAGACAATCACGCAGCGCTGCTTGGCGTTGGTGCAGCGCGAGCATCGGGGGTAAACCCAGCGCTTCGCTCAACAAGTCGCGAACACAATCTCCCCCGCCACCCAACGATTCCCGGGCCCGCAAGTCGATGACCCCAATCGCGGGAACCAGCGAACGTAGCCTCTCGACCAACAGACGACGCAAGTGGCTCTTCCCGTGACCTGCTTCGCCAATCACGGCCATCACGGAGGGCACCTTGTCCCGCGTCGCTCGCAACGCGCACGCAGCGAGAGCTTCCAGCGTGTCGTCACGTCCGACCAGCGGGTGTACTGCGTGCCCCAGACGCGTCGTTGGATCTTCGACAACTGCGAACTCGCGATCGACGACCATGGGCGCTCCGTAAGGCTCCGCAACGGCTTGGAGGTCAGCCTCCGTGAGCACCGCGCGGGCCGCTGATGACAACACGATGGGGGCCGAGCCTTCGGGTAGCCTCGAGTGCTCGACACGCGCCAATTGCGGGCTCAGCAATCGCCGCGAACCATCCGGCCTTATGGTCATGGACACAGTTGCCAAGTCGACCCACACACGCTCGCAGATCCGGCGCTCGACCAAGTCCTGCGCGGCACGGAGAGACAAACGGGCTGGATTCTCCGCGCTATCATGGCCAAATGCGACGACGTTCCATCCTCCCGTCGCCCGCATCACGTACCCACCGATGGCTTCGATCCGTGCTCGCAAGGCAATCGGATCGAGCGGCGAGGCAAAATGCAGCGAACTCACCGTCCTTCGCTCCGTGGCCGAATGCGAAGTCGCCTGACGTTGCACAACAGCCGGTGGCTCGTTTGAAGGTGTCGTGTCAGCAGCATTTCGAGCGACGGCTTCGAGGGCTTCCCGAAGCTCATCCGCCCTGGAAAAACGCTCTCGGGGATCTTTTTCGAGGCAGCGCAACACGACGTCTTCGAGCGCCGCAGGAATTGCCAAATTCGAGGTTCGCAGCGCTTGTCGAACACGGGGCGGCGTTTCGATTTCGTCATGCAGCATCGCGGTCATACGCGCCGGCCGACGACTCGTATGCCCTTCGCGCACAGCTGCGGGAGGTCCCCAAAATGGTACCCGCCCCGTCACCATTTCATAAACAATCACTCCCACGGCGTAGAGATCCGCGCGAATGCCCACGATGTCATGACTTTCGCATTGCTCGGGAGCCATGTATTCGAGCGTTCCCGACATTGTCGACGGGGTTGAATTCGCGTGGCGCACTTCGCTCGCCGACGCCTTCCGGGTGAGCCCCAAATCCAGGATCGTCGCACGCGAAAAGTCACGTTGAACAAGCACATTTTCGGGCTTCAGATCGCCATGTACGAACCCTTTAGTGTGAACGGCTCCCAACGATTTCAGCAGTTCGCAGGCAACTTTGCAGACTTCCACCACCGAGAGCGACGGATTCGTGGGGTCGAGCAAATCGGCAAGAAGGACTCCCTCGACAAACTCCATGACGACATAGGGCGACGCAGCGCCGACTGTGTGCAATTCGAATACGGAAGGGACGTGCGGCGACCCAATGAGCTGCAGAGCCCGGACTTCACGCGTGAGTCGCCGAATGGCGGTGGGAGATGCGGAATGGGCAACCTTGATGGCCACACGCCGAGCTGACGCATCGACCGCCCTAGCGCGATAAACGGTTCCAAAACCACCTCGTCCAAGGAGAGTTTCCGTCGTATATCCCGCGAATTGAGGCCATTCGGCATTGGGCGCTGACGCCGCAACACCCTGGGTTGGCATGTCAGATCGTTTTCCGTGGACCAAACATCCCAGCGCCGCATTCATCCGTCGTCCACAGCGAAGACAACGCATAGCCCCACGTGCATGCACGCCTTCCGCTCCCGAACGAGAATCCGCTGGAGTTTGTTGCATCTTCACTCGAGAAAAACAGTGACCGCGAGATGCATCGACACATCCGGGGGCAAACCCTCCTGACGGGCCGAGCAACCGAAATAGTATCCGCCAGCGGTAAGGCCGATGCAAGTTTCCTGGCACGAGCCAACGATGGCAATCATTCCACAGTCGACCACGGAATCCGATTCGACGTGACCAGCTGCGCAGTCGCGATGTCGCGCCCGGGCATACTCGACGTTCGACTCTTCATAACAAGCCTGCAAGTACGGGGTTGGACCAAACAAATTGCCCCAAAAAGCGCCCTCACGGTAACGATACCGATTTATTTCGTCCGCAGTCGCACTCAACCTGGACAAACCGCCGCGTTGCGATATGGACAACGGCTCTTCATACCAGTTCGTCCGTGCCGCCAAACACGCACTCACCGCATGCTGTTCCGGCACGTTGAGTGCTCGATTGCGCCAAGCACGCGCTAGACCCAACGCTCCATTGTATGATTCTTGGCGTTTGACTCCATTCGCATCGAACCAGAAAAATTCAAAATTGTCCCCGACATCGAGCGCGCACCCAACAGCGTACTCGAGCAAGTCCCGCAAAGATGCACCATTCGCGCTCCGTAACGATGACGCTGTCGCCGCTGACATGTTCGAGAGCGAATGAATGCCGAGATCCGTCGGTACGAGCGCACTGGGCGCGAGTGAGTTCGCAATCACGACCGATACGTCAGCAGGATCTACCTGACCCAATGCTGCAGAATCGAAGCTCGATTCTAGCTCGTCGAAACCAGCTACATCTTCGTTGCCGATGCACCCCACGGCGACGGTCATAGCCAACAACGCGAACGTACGTGCAGCAATGATTGAATGTTCGACCATGTTCCCCCCAAGCAGAAAGACCTGCATACAATAGCGCGAATTCTGGAGCACGCACAGCATTCGACAATCTTGGAGTACGGGCAGAGTCCTTTGACGTTATCGGATATTTCCGGGTTACGGGTGTGTCCCCTGCAGGATCCCGTTCAGGAACTGCCCGACCCCGGATCCAATGGAATTCCTTCCCCAAAACAAGCAATCATCCGAGCGACCAGAAACGACGACTCATGAAACGATCGCATATTCGCGGGTACGCGAAGAAGTAAAGAAAAGAGTTGCTTCGAAGAGTCATTTTGGACCATACCGCAATCGAGGAACGACACCCGTCGTGCCTACACGTTCACAGCCGGGGAAACTCGTTGGAATAAGGGGGGACGCGAATACGATGCAACGCAAGGAGGAATCGAGCAGCAGCGGAAACGGTGCAGCTGACATATCCCGGGATGACAAACCGTTGGCTCCGGGCACGAAAATGGGCGCGTACGTCATCGAAAAACGCATCGCCCGCGGCGGATGCGGATCTGTATATCTCGCCCATCGTCATGACGAACGCGAACCGGTCGCGTTGAAAGTCTTGCACCCGACGCTTGCTCCCGTGCCCAAAATGATTGGTCGCTTCATTCGCGAAGTCGAGCTTTTGCGCCGCCTTCGTCACCCCCACATCGTCGAAATTCGCGAAGTCGGAGCCCTCGATGATGGCACCCCATTTTTCGCCATGGACTATTTACCCGGCATGACGCTCGACGCTCTCTTGAACAAGCGCGGTCGTTTGTCCCCGGAAGAGGCGTTTGCCATCATGGAACCTATTTGCGCAGCGCTCGGAGCAGCCCACGCTGCGGGTATCGTCCATCGCGACGTGAAAGCCAGCAACATCATGGTCATGAATGCCCCAACCGGCGACGT
>DAOMZH010000964.1:0-4396 GCA_035437985.1 Polyangium sp. (in: bacteria)
CCGGCGGTTGATTCGAGTTTGTCTGGGCCCGTCGATTCTTCGCGTTTCGACGGGCCCGGTTCTCGTCCCTCACTCCCCACCCGCCAATCTTTTGCCCTCCAACGATCGTCAATAGAAAAGCTGTCGGCACGGCATTTGCTGAAGCCCCTGTGGTCCCCAACGACAGGAGTTCGCGATGCGTAAGATGCTGCTTTCCTTGTGCTCCATTCCGCTCATGTTCGGAATCGGCTGTGTCGTCGTTGTTCCGCAAGAAGCGCCGACCACGGAAGATCCGGGTACGAAAATTCCCGCTCCTCAGTTGCCCGCGGATAAGCAAGCCGAACTCGATACCCTCATGACGGAAGCTGATGCTGCGGAAAGCATGACGGCGGCCGATTTTGGCAGCAAATACACGGTCACATTTGCATCGGGCCTCAGTTACGATCCGACCACGGTTTCCGGAATGTCCCTCATTCAAGCGTCGGCCTTGGCGCTCGACACCGACGAGCTCGCAAAATTGTCGAAAAATGGGTTCGTCATCTCGGAGAAAAAAATCTTCCCGACCTTCGTATACGGGTACGAGAGCGTATACGCGCAGGATCTGCCGCTCTATGTATCGGCTGATTCAATCATGTATGCCGTACATAGGTCGTACGATTCCATTTTGAAGGCGGTGGAATACGCCTCGCTCATTCCTGACCTGCAAGATCTGCTGACAAATATGCGCGAGCAATTGGGTCAAGGGGGCGGCACGACGCTCGGAGCCCAAGCGCGGGCCGATGCCGATCTTTATCTGGCGGTCGCGTATTCCTTATTGGCGGATCAATCGGTTGGACCTGTGGCGGGGGCCGATCAAGCCAAGATAAACGAGCTCGTCGAAGGCGCCAAAGCGCATAAAGGCGTGAGTGACGTCGTGTTATTTGGCAGCAATCGGCATATGGACTTTTCGCAATTCGAGCCGCGGGGGCACTATACGGACTCGCCCGAGCTCGAGCGCTACTTTCGAGCGATGATGTGGCTCGGAAGGATCGATTTTCGCATTCTCGAAACACAAGAAGACGGGACGCAAATCTTTCAACGCCGACAACTCGAGGGGGCCTATGTGCTTCACGAATTGGCCAAAGGTGATTCGCTCACGCGGCACACGCGAATTGACAGCGCCATTCGAGCTTTCGTGGGCGAAAGCGATTACATGACGCTTCCGCAGCTGGGCTCTCTCTTGCAGGACCTCGGATTGACCGATGTTTCGGGATTGGCTTCAGTGGCCGACGCACGCATTGCGCAGGTCATTGCCGACAAGGGGTATGGTGAGCAGCGCATTTCCAGCCATATCATGATCAATGGGCTGGGCAAAGGTACGTTGCCTCTTTCGTCGAGTTTTGCGTTTTTTGGTCAACGCTACGTGGTCGATTCGCATGTTTTCTCGAACGTCGTCTACGATCGCGTGAAACAAGGATCGGTTCGGCGCATGATGCCGAATCCGCTCGATGTAGGATTTGCGGCGCTGGGTAATGATCAAGCCGGTATGCTGCTGGGCCCTGAAATGCAGAAATACGATTACGCAGGGGATCTGCATATGATGCGCGTGCTCGTCGATGCGCACCCGGCGGAATTTTGGCAGGCGAATCTCTACAATCGTTGGCTCGGTTCGCTGCGGGAATTGTCGCCTGCGCATGCGCTTGCGGATACGACGGGATTGCCGGCAATTGCGCAAACCGAAGCGTGGGGGCGGAGGTTGCTGAATACACAACTCGCTTCCTGGGCCGAATTGCGTCACGACACGATTCTTTATGCGAAGCAATCGTATACGGGAGGCGCGTCCTGTCAGTTTCCCACGGCTTATGTCGAGCCGTACCCCGCATTCTATGCCCGAATCGCGGAGTTTGCAGAACACGGCGTGAAAATGGCGCAGGGCCTCGATTTCTCGAAGAATCCGGGGCTCGCCACCCAAGTACCCACGTATTTCCAAACGCTACGGGACGTAGCGACGAAGCTCGGGGAAATGGCGAAAAACGAACGTGACGGAATACCCCTGACGCAAGCCCATTTGGATTTCATCAATCAAGCTGTCGTCGTGCAGCTTGGATGTGGCGATCCCGCGGGTTCGTCCGGATGGTACTCCCAGCTCTTTTTCGACAACTACGAAAGCGTGCACAAAGACCCGACGATTGCGGACGTGCACACGCAACCCACGGACGAGGTTGGCAATCCTGTCGGACGGGTGCTGCATGTTGGAACGGGACTGCCGCGTTTGATGGTGGTTACGGCAGATCCTTGTGGAACTCCGCAGGCTTACGTGGGGGTCGCGTCGGCGTATTTCGAGCAGGTGACGGAGAATTTCCAGCGCAAGACCGATGAAGAATGGGCGCAGGATCTGCAATCCGCGACGCCAGCCGATGTGCCCTGGATGAGCGATTTGGTATCGCGCTGAAGCGCGGAGATCGAAGTCGGCACACACCGTGACGTGAATGCCCTTCGGGGCGCAAATTGGCACATCGCTACGAACGGCATTGCATCCATGCTGCATCGCGTGATATCCCTCGCGACGCAATGCGTTCCACACCCCTCACGACGAAGCTTGGCATCGATATCCCGCTGATTTGCGGCGCGATGTATCCCTGTTCCAATCCCGAACTCATCGCTGCAGTTTCGGCAGCCGGAGGCATCGGCATTGTTCAGCCCATTTCGATGTCCTATGTGCACGGGCATGATTTGCGCGAAGGTTTGCGGATGATTCGTCGCTTGACGGACAAACCCATTGGGTTCAACGCCATTGTCGAGAAATCATCGAAAGTGTACGAAGATCGGATGCGCCTCTGGGTCGATATCGCCATCGAAGAGGGCATTCGATTTTTCATCACGGCGCTCGGCAATCCACGCTGGGTCGTGGACAAAGTTCATGCCGTTGGCGGCACGGTTTTTCATGATGTAACCGAACAAAAATGGGCCGAGCGCGCATTGAGTGAAGGGGTCGATGGTTTGATTTGCGTCAATGATCGCGCAGGTGGACACGCCGGCGCACAAGCCCCAGAAAAACTATTTACAGAATTGTCGCCACTCGGCGTTCCCCTGGTTTGTGCCGGTGGAATCGGTGATGAAGAAGCGTTCGTCCGGGCCATTGCCATGGGGTATGCCGGCGTGCAAATGGGCACGCGGTTCATTGCGACGACCGAATGCCGGGCACATGACGATTACAAACAAGCCATCGTCAAAGCCAAAGAATCCGATATCGTACTCACGGACAAAATCAGCGGCGTTCCGGTGAGCGTCATTCGCACGGCGTATGTCGAGCGAATGGGGACCAAAGCTGGGCCGATTGCGCGGGCGCTCTTGCGTCACCCCAAAGCAAAACATTGGATGCGCATGGCCTATTCGCTCAAGAGTGTTTGGGAATTGAAGCGCTCGTCGTTACGCGGCACAGGCTACAAGGAATATTTTCAGGCTGGAAAAAGTGTCGATGGGATCGCCAAGGTCGAGTCCGCTGGCGACATTGTGCGTCGTTTTGGAGAACGTTTTCAAAAAGGTGAATAGCCTTCTTGACGGCGCCCAAAATCCAGGAGACACTCGACCCCTGCGGTCCTTCAAATCCGATGCGCACCCATATCAGCCCCGTACGTAGTGACGAACACGCTCAGGACTCGGAAGCGTCCATCGAAGAGCGCAAGGCACGTTTGCGTGGCGAAAACGATGCGTGGGTTTTGGGTCGGAAAAGTCGAGATGATCGGGACCCAATGGCTGGCTTGAACGGAAGCAACGTCGATCTGACGCGAGTGTTGCGAGGCCGCAGGCTCAAGCGCTGAGTCGCTGCGTTGGTTGTCGGGTTTGGTTGTGGTCTGTCGCAACGAACAGCAACCTGAGCAAGCGTGCAAAAATTCGACCTCGGCGGGGCTCGAACTTGACGCTAGAACGCGCTAGCATGTGGCCATCGAGGAAAATGTCATGGGCAACAGTTGCAGCACCGACGACGATTATCGTGACCGACTTTCACCTGAACAATTTCAAGTGACCCGTTGTGGTGGGACCGAGCGGGCATTTACGGGGAAATTTTGGAACCACAAAGCCGATGGGCAATACATCTGCGTTTGTTGTTCCACTCCGCTATTCGATTCCAAATCGAAGTTCGATTCGGGCACGGGCTGGCCGAGTTATTTCGCGCCGGTAGGTCCGGAGTCCATCAAAGAAATCGAGGATCGCAGCCATTGGATGGTGCGGGTGGAGGTCCGTTGCGCCAAGTGCGAAAGCCATCTGGGGCATGTTTTTCCGGATGGACCCAAGCCGACGGGCTTGCGTTATTGCATCAATTCGGCGTCGCTCGATTTCGTGGAGCGGGGTGAAAATCCTTGATTCATTCGTCGCGATGCACCGTCGCGGGCGAAAATGCCGGCAAACAAACGGCAATGTATTCTGCGCCGTCCGG
>DAOMZH010000965.1:0-4395 GCA_035437985.1 Polyangium sp. (in: bacteria)
CCCAAAGCCGACCTCGGCATCCGAGGCAACGTCTTCGAAACCGTTGCCCGTCGCGAAATTCCCATCGACGCGATCAATGCCAACGACCTCGAACTCGTCGTTGCTCCCCTGACCGCATTGGACGCGATTCGCCTCCAAGACGATCAATACAGCCCTGGCCGCAATCCAAGTTTCAATGCGATCGCGGGTTTGCCCAAGGCCAAGATCACCAGCCTCAAACCCAACGCCGCGAAAAACGCTACGTCACGCTTCTCGGTCAACGTCGACGATGTTCTCGGTGGCAAAGACGCACGCGGCGCCGTTGCTGTCGGCATTCGCTACACGGGCTGGCCTGGCTCGGATCATGCGCGCGGCATGGGATCGACCGCGATCGCCAAGGTCACCGACTTGGCCATCAGTGGCAAACTCTCGCGACACGGATCCCTGCTTTGGATCAGCCGTTTGTCGAATGCCGAGCCGATCACCGGCGCGGAAGTTTCGATCGAACGTCCCGGCAACCCACCTGTTGGACCATTCCGCACGGATGCATCGGGCTTCGTCACCATTCCCGAAAATGTTTTCAGCACCAACCTTTCGGCAACTGAACGTGGTGTCGTCGTCGTTCGTCATGGCAATGATTGGACTTACAAACACCTCGAAGATCGCCTGGATGGTTGGCGTTTTGATGCTCGTGTCGACTCCAGCGAGGAACGTCCGTTTGGTCTCGTCTTCACCGATCGCGGCATCTATCGCCCGGGCGACACCGTGCACATCAAGGGCATCTTCCGGAAAGAAGGCAACCCTGGGACGATCACGCCGGCTGGGGTTCCCGTCGAATTCAAAGTCGAAAGCCCCGAAGGCGAAGAGATCTCCACCCAAACCGAGACTTTGAGTCCTTTCGGAACAGCGTCGGTCGACATCGTCGTTCCCAAGACTGGCAAGCTTGGAACCTACGCGATTCGAGCGAATGTTGGTGGCGATCAAGGCGGCTACGCGGGTGATGCGCGCGAAGATTTCGAGGTCGCGGAATACCGCCCTGTCGAGTTTGCCGTGTCGGTCGAGAGTGACAAACCTACGTACATCCGAGGCGATGCGGCCAAGTGGATCGCACGTGGCGACTATCTCTACGGCGCGCCGATGGCCACAGCCGATGCGCGTCTCACCGTCACGCGTTCGGAGGCATATTTCAATCCGCCAAACACCGATGGTTTTACCGTTGACGACTCGGTTTTTCATGCCGACCACCCCGATTCCTCACCGCGAGGCGGAGTCGTGGAGAGCCGCGAAGCCAAACTCGACACCAAAGGCAACGCGACAATCGAAGCGAAGCTGAAGCTCGAAGGGCAAATCGGACCCGAGCGACTCACCGCCGAAGCCGATGTCACGGATTTGTCCCGACAATCCGTCGCGGGCAGCACCACCGCCATCGTTCATCCGGGCGAGTTTTATCTCGCGATGCGAACGGCCAGTGATCTGTTCGTCGATGCCGGCAAATCGTTGGAGCCCGAAGTATTTGCCGTCGATCCCAAGGGCACCCGCGTGGGCGGCGTGTCTGTCAAACTCGAGCTCATTCGCCGTTCGTGGGACGTGGCGCGCAAGGCAACCGCCGGAGGCGAAACGCACACCGTCGTGCAAGCCGTCGACAAGGTCGTGGAGTCTTGCACCGTCAACACGACCACCGCCGCCAAACCTGGATCTTGCAAACTCACGCCCGCGGAATCCGGCTACCACATCGTTCATGCGACAGCTGTCGACTCCCGGAAAAACCCCATTGGTTCGTCCGATCCTCTCTATGTTTTCGGGAGTTCGGGAAGTGCGGGTTTTGGTGACTCCGACCGTTTGGCGATCGAGCTCGTACCCGACAAGAAAAGTTACGAAGTCGGACAAACTGCCCGCATCTTGGTCAAGAGCCCGTTCACGTCGGCAGAAGCTCTCGTCACGATTGAACGAGCGGGGATTCTGTCGCAAAAGCGCGTGCAGCTCAAAGGACCGATGCCTACGATCGAAGTACCGATCACGGATGCGCATCGTCCCAATGCGTTTGTCTCGGTGATGCTCGTTCGAGGTCGAACGAAACCGGTTCCGACCAAACCCAAAGATCCCGATGTGGGAGCTCCTGCGTTCCGCATGGGCTACACGTCGCTCTTGATCAACCCGGAAAAACGCCGCCTCAAGATCGCCATCTCGCCCAGTAAAACCGAAGCAAAACCGGGCGAAAACATCGACGTCGACATCAAGATCACCGATCACGCAGGCAAACCTGCGCGCTCCGAAGTCACCTTCTACGCCGTCGACGAAGGCGTCCTCTCGCTCATCGGTTACAAGACCCCGGATCCGATCGCGGTGTTTGGTGCGGAACGTCCATTGCGCGTTGTTTCTCTCGAAATGCGTGAATCACTTGCGCATGTGTTCCGCCCCTACGGAGACCTCGGCGTCGACAAAGGGCTCGATGGTGGTGACGGAGGCGGGGGCATGTCCGTACGTCGCGATTTCCGTTCGAGTGCGACGTTCGTGCCCAACATCATCACAGACGACTCGGGTCGCGCTCACCTCAGCTTCCGTTTGCCCGACACGCTCACGACATACCGACTCATGGCCGTTACGGCGGCCGAAGACGATCGATTTGGCTTTGCGGAAAATCGAGTCGTCACGAGTCGCCCCCTCATGGCTCGTCCGGCCATGCCGAGGTTTTTCCGGGCTGGCGACTCCATCGAAGCTGGCGTAATCGTCAGCTCCAAAGGCGCTGGCCCCATGAAGGCAACCGTGCAGATCAAACCGCAAGGTTTGACCTTGCGCGAAGGTGATTCGCGCACCGTGGATCTTGCGCCCGGCATTCCAGTCGAAGTGCGTTTTCCCCTTTCGGCCACGCAGGTAGGTTCAGCCAAAATTGGGTTTGTGGTCAAAGCATCTGCGGACGGGAAAAACCTCGAGGATGCCGTCGAAGTCAGTCGCGATGTGCGTGTCCCGCTGTCGCCGGAAGCGGTCGCTTTGTATGGCGACACGACCAGCGCTTCCGCAGAAAAACTCGGCGATCTGTCAGCGATTCGTAACGACGTTGGCGGCCTCGAAGTCAGCATGGCTTCGACCGCACTCGTCGGTCTCGGCGGTGGCGTCGAACAACTCGTCGATTACCCCTACGGCTGCACCGAACAACTCGTCAGCAAGCTCGTTCCACTTTTGCCGCTCCGTGATCTCGCCAAAGACTTCTCACTCAACCTGCCGAAAAACACGGATGCGATCATTCTTTCCACGGTCGCCCAGGTTTTGAAAAACCAACGCTCCGACGGCGGGTTTGGCATGTGGAACGATTCTGACGAATCCAATCTTTGGGCGACGACATACGCGCTCTGGGGACTTGGTGAAGCTCAGCGTCACGATGTGGCTGTTCCGCAAACCGCACTCGACGATGCATCACGAGTCGTCAAACGTTGGCTCGAAAAACTCGACACTGAATTCGGCCGCGCGACGTCTCCGTTCATCCTCGACGTGCTGGCGGCAAATGGCCATCCAGATCCGGGTCGGACGACCCGCGTGTTCGAGGAACGCAAGTCATTGCCCCTGTTTTCGCAAGCCTTCTTGCTCCACGCCATGGTGCTCGGGAAGGCTGATGCGAAGAGCATCGAGACACTCGTCAGCGAACTCGAAGGTTCGTTGCGCCTCGACGCGAATGTCGCGCGCGCCGCGACAAACCTTGGCGATCACTACGCCGTTTTGATGGACTCGGACACGCGCACGACAGCTCTCATTCTGCGCGGGATACTCGCGGCCAAACCCAATCATCCGCTCGCCGCCAAACTCGCCATGGGTCTGCTTGCGGATCGCAAGGGCGGCACCTGGCGCAACACGCAAGAGACCGCGTGGTCTCTCGTGGCTCTGGCCGACTACAAACGGGCCCAAGAAAAGACGGCTCCGAACTTCCTCGCGCACGTTTTCCTGGGGCAAACCGAGATCGCCACCCATCCGTTCAAGGGCGCGACCGTCGATCAACTGCGCACGTCGATTCCTGCGGAGCGATTGACCTCGGCAGGTGGCAGCACACTCGCTTTCGACGTCGATGGCTCAGGGCATCTCTTTTACGAGGCTCGCCTTCGTTATGCACCCAAACAATTACCCACGACGGCCTTGGAACGTGGGTTTTTCGTTCAGAAGACACTGCGCCTCGTCACGCCGGAAAGTTTGTCCGCATCGCTGTCCGCAACGTCGCCAGCTTCCTCCACCTCGTTTGTCGGAGGAAACCTCGTTCTTACCGAGATCGTCGTCGTAACGCCCTCACCCCGGCAATACGTCGTCGTCGATGATCCGTTGCCCGCTGGATTCGAACCAGTCGACGCTCGTCTCGCCACCACCAGTGCAGGTCTCGACGTTGACGCGCACTCCAACGACAACGGCGAACCGGAAGAGGCCTTCGACGAACCC
>DAOMZH010000966.1:0-4392 GCA_035437985.1 Polyangium sp. (in: bacteria)
CTCGCAGACGGATCTGGCCGCACGCGACACGGAAAAACGCGTCAAGGAAGTCGACTGGGAACAGTTCCTCGAAAACCGCCAGATGCAGCAGGTTCCTCCGGGCCAACGTTCGGGTTTCGACGAGCTGCCGCCGATCGATCAGAACCTGTCGCGGAACACGAGCCTCCGTGAACACCTCTTGTTTCAGCTGCAAATGAGCGACTTCGTCGACAACGAGCGGGCGTTTGCCGAGCTCATCATTGGGAACTTGGACGAACGCGGGTACCTCGACCTTTCTGGTGGGGAAAACGCCGATGGAACGAAGCTTCCGGATCTCACGATCGATGATTTGGCCAAGGAAGCGGGACTCGATCCGGAAGACGCACCGTTTGTCTTGGCCATGATCCAACGTTTCGATCCCATCGGTGTAGCGGCTCGGGACCTGGGCGAATGTTTGCGCATCCAAGCCGAAGTTCTCGGGTACGACAGGATCGAACTGGCGATCATCCAGGACCATTTGCACAACGTCGAGCGGCGCAACTTTGGAGCCATTGCCAAGGCGCTGAAGATCACAAACGAAGAAGTTTGCGATGCGGTGCAGGAAATTCAGCGGCTCGAAAGTGTCCCGGCCCGTAACTATACGGAAGTCGACGACAAAACAATTGCGATTACGCCCGATGTGTATGTGTTCAAAGACCACGACCAATGGGTCGTGACGGACAACGACAAGGGATTGCAGCGGCTCTTCATCAACGAAAACCTCGCCCAGCGGATGCTCAAAGATCCCAAAGCGAAGGATTTCATCAATGACAAACTGCGCAGTGCTCAATGGCTCATTCGGGCCATCGAGCAGCGGCGACGGACGATCATCAAAGTGACCGAATGTATCGTCGAAAAGCAGAAGGACTTTTTCGAGCGTGGGGTTGCGCATTTGCGGCCCATGATTTTGCGCGATATCGCCGAATCGGTGGGAATGCACGAATCGACGATTTCTCGGGTCACCTCCAACAAATACGTCCATACGCCCCAGGGCTTATTCGAACTGAAATACTTCTTCAACTCGGCAATCGACAAGACGGGTGGGGATGAAGACACGATCGCTTCGGAAAGTGTCAAGCAAGCCATCAAGAAAATCATCGCTTCCGAAGACAAGAACAATCCCCTCAGTGATCAAGCCATCGTCAAGATCTTGGAAGATCAAGACATCAAGATTGCGCGGCGCACGGTAGCGAAATATCGAGAAATGCTCGGTATTTTGCCGTCGTCCAAACGCAAGAAAATGTTCTGAGCCAGCGCATTCACCGCGACGAACCTTCCCATGGGCGATCAACTCACCGCCGAACTTTTGTTCACGAAATACTTTCAGGCGCATTACCCTCCCGACATTCGTTTCGATTTGCAAAAAGCGCGAACCGAAGACGCGAATCCGGGAAGTAATCCGCATATTTTCCAACAAATCGACGAAATTGCGGATACGTTTGCCCATTTGGCCCCCCAAGCGCTCGACGCTCCCGATTTGGTGCTCGACCGTTCCGACGCCTCCGTGCATCGGCTCGGCGCGCGGATCACGCGGGAAAAGCGAGATGGATGGCTCGGGCAGAAGTCCTCGAAGGATCCGTCATTTCTCGTGCAATTCGTCACGCACGGCGCGCTTTACGTGGGCGCGTGCGTCGTAAAAAACCATGGCGGGGTTTGGCGGGTACGTCGCCCTTTGTGGGAATCGGTCGTGCGGCTCGAATCTGCGGCAGGAACTGGCGATTTATCCATGTTTTCGTGGTGGCTCAAGGCCTTGTCCGATGCCGAAATCGATGAAAATCGCCTAGGAGATCGTTATCGCACGCACGTCGAAGTGCCGACGTTCGACGCGACGAAGCTCTCCGTGATTGCCCCTCCCGATCGCCGATTGCCCAAATTGACCAAAGTTCGTTACGATTTGCTCTACAAGCATTTACGTGCGCATTTGCCGGAATTACGCAGCGTGGGCGATGATTTCCCGTCCCCCGAACGATTTGCGGAAATGTCGTTCAAATGGCTCGACTTCGTCTGGCTCGGAGGCGGCAAAATGCTCCTGATGCATGGCCCGACGCAAGAAGGCGTGCATTTGTTTTGGCTGGATGCCCAGGGTTTTGTCAAAAGTGCGTTTTACCCGGCCGATGCATTTCCCGCGCATATCGTGGAGACCGAGGGCGACAAGCTGCGGGTATTGGTGAGTATCGGGGGTTCGATGCGGGTGCACGAAATGTTATGGTGGGGCGCTTGATGAGTCGAGTCATTGGATGACGCGAATCACGTGATTGTCTCCATCCGAGACGTAGAGGGCGCGCGTTTGCGCGTGGTAGACCAGGTCATAGGGGAAATTCCATCGCGCTTCCGAGGGTTTTCCTTCGGCATATCCACCCACGGGCGCGGTGGTGCACGAGCAATCGGCCGTGCATTGCTCGGGCGTACCGCTGAGTGTGCCGAGGGTCATTGAATCGATCCGCAATTGGCGAATGGTATGGGCGTTGCAATCGGGGAAATAGACGTTTTTCTTGCCATCGAGCGCCATTCCACGCGGGTAGTATAGGTTCGCGCTCGAAGCCGAACCATCCGTGAAGCCGCATGTACCCGTACCGGCAAGCGTTTTGACTTCCTTCGTGATGACGTCGAACGTGCGAATCTTGTAGCCGCCGCTATCGGCAATATAGAGCAAATTGGAATCGGCGACGGCGATATGTCGAGGGCTGTAGAACCGAGCTTCGGTGCCCAATCCATCGGCAGTGCCGAGCGACCCTGCAGTGCCAGCCACGGTCGCCACCATTCCCGCATTCGGATCGAACGTGCGGAGCACACCGGCATTCGTTTCCACCAGATAAACGATACCGTTGTAGTGGGTCAGTCCGCGGGGACTATCGAATTGAGCTTGAGCTGCAGGGCCATCGACGACGGGCGAGGCATTCGTCGTTACCACTCCGGCGACGGTCGTGACGCCATATGGTTCCTTGATTTGGATGGCTCGAATCGCGTGATTGCCCACGTCCGCAACCCAGATCGTCATTCCATCGGTGGTGACGCCGCGAAGATCGCTAAATCGGGCATCTTTTCCAGCCATGGCATCGGCGTAGCCAGGTTGACCGTCGACGCCAGCAATGGTCGTTATCGTGCGACTGCCAATGTCGATGGCGCGTACGGTATGATCATTGACCAGGTAGATGGTGCTACCCGATAAGGCCATGTAATGGCCGCCGCGGAGTTGCGCGGTGTTGACGTCCCCGTCGACGACGGCCCCCTGACCTGGTTTACCCAGAAAAAGTGAAGACAAACCTTTGAATGTGCAAGTCGAATTGCACTCATCGTCATTGATCTCGTTTCCATCATCGCAAACTTCATTGGCGCCAATGAATTGATTTCCGCAACGCGGCGCTCTGCAATTCGGATCGCACTCGTCATTCGTATCGAAATTTCCGTCGTCGCATTCTTCGCCATCGGTTTTCCGCCCGTCACCGCAGAAGTTGTTCCTGCATGTGGCGCTGCAGGTATCAAGATCGTTCGTATTGCTATCGTCGCATTGCTCGGGCGGCGTGATAACGCCATCGCCACACGTGGCAACGGGACAATTTCCGTCGCAAACTTCGGCGTCGCTCGTATTGCCTGCGTCGCATGCATCGACGACGGCGTCACAGTCTTGGATTTCATCGATGGCCGGCAACGAATACATACAAGCCCCGAGAATGGAGCTCGCCAGGATCAAGGACCAAGCACCACGTATTTTCATCATGACCTCCGAAGCAAGATGGGCAATTGACGATGAGCCTATCGCAAATTGCCAATACTTGTCATGCCCCAAGTGGAGGTACGTTCGTCATTGCGTGGAGCACGAGCGTCAATGCAATTTCGGCTCCGTCATACATGAAGCGTCACAGCCGTCGCCTGGAGTCAGATTTCGATCATCGCACGTCTCGCCGACGTTGATGATGCCATTACCACAGCCGGTCAGCGTGCAATTCGAGTCACAACCATCACCGTCCACTTCATTGCCATCATCGCACTGTTCCCCTGAATCCTGCGTCAAATCCGGGCAGTGTTCCAATTGGCACGCGTTGCAGCCGTCGCCCATTTTGAAGTTTCCGTCGTCGCATTCTTCGGGAACCGTGATGATGAGATTCCCGCAACCGGTTGGCGTGCAATTCGAATCGCAGCCATCACCATCGAAAATATTTCCGTCGTCACACGTTTCGACACCGGCCACGATGAGATTTCCACACGCCGTTACCGTGCAATTCGAATCGCAACCATCACCGCTGTTCGTATTCCCGTCGTCGCATTGTTCAGTGCCTCCGACGATCCCATCGCCACAAATGACGGCCCCAGGCTCGATTGTACAACGACTGCTGCAACCGTCACCATCGGCCATATTCGCGTCGTCGCATTCTT
>DAOMZH010000967.1:0-4390 GCA_035437985.1 Polyangium sp. (in: bacteria)
CTGCGAAATGAAGGGCGGCACGCGGCTCATTGCCGGTGGAGAGGCGAAAATGAATCAGGGGCAGAACCAGGAGGCGCTGGAAAACGCAGACGGGGAAGCTGCGGCGCTTGGCGTTGCATTGCGTGCAGCAGCGCCATTTGCTCGAGCACGATTGCTCTCGAATGCAATTCGTGAACGACTCGGCGAGCGGCTGGGGCTATTGCCTTCCGAAATCGAAGAAGATTCGCGATTCATTGATCTCGGAATCGATTCATTGGTAGCCGTAGAGCTGCAAACGTTTCTGGTCACGGAAACCGGCGTGCCCTTGAAAAGCACGGTGATTTTCGATTACCCCACGATCGGCAAACTGGTCGCGTACATTCTTCAACGAATGGCTGCAGACCATTCAACCGCCTCGCCCATGCCCCATATCGCGTCGCAAACGACAAACGTGGCCCCGCCGCAAGACCTCGCGGATGTCCCGACCAATCTCCAGAATGAGCTTCGTGAAATCCAAGCCCTGCTCGAGGGAAGGCGCAATGGTTGATTCGAATGGCGACCCGCAACAGAAATTGTTGGCGGACGCGTTGCGTGCCGTGCAGGCATTGCGCCAAAAAGTCGAGAGCCTCGAGGCCGCGCGGACGATGCCCATTGCCGTCGTTGGCATTGGCTGCAGATTGCCGGGGAACGTGCATTCGGCTCGGGATTATTGGGCGTTGCTCGAAAATGGAGTGGATGCGGTGGGCGACATTCCGCCTGCGCGCTGGTCCGCCAAGGAGCGCGAATCCGATGCTCGGATCCCGGCGTTAGGGGCCTTCTTGAATGACGTGGATAGCTTCGATCCCACCGTCTTTCGAATGGCCCCGCGCGAAGCGATGTATTTGGATCCGCAGCAACGCCTGCTCTTGGAATCGGCGTGGGAGGCGCTCGAAAACGCCTCCATTTCTCCCCAAACATTACAAGACAGCACGACAGGCGTTTTTATTGGTATCGCTTCGTTCGATTACGGCCTGCAAATGGCAAGTCGTTTGTCCGAGCCGCAGATCGATGCCTCGACCACGACGGGAATCTTTCATAGTCCCGCCGCAGGACGATTGTCGTACGTTCTGGGACTACGCGGCCCGAGCGTGGCGATCGATACCGCATGCTCCTCGTCGCTCGTCGCCATTCACCTAGCTTGCGAGAGTTTACGCCGCAATGAGTGCAACATGGCGCTCGTCGGAGGCGTGAACCTCATGCTCGCGCCATTGAACCATATTTCGACCGCTCGCGCCCAGATGTTGTCTCCCGAGGGGCGTTGTAAGACGTTCTCGGAGAGCGCAAATGGGTATGGCCGTGGTGAAGGTTGTGGCATGGTCGTGCTCAAGCGTTTGTCCGATGCTTTGGCGTCGAAGGATCGCATCTTGGCGGTGATTCGAGGCAGCGCGGTGAATCAAGACGGCGCGAGCGGTGGTTTGACGGTGCCGAGTGGTCCGGCCCAAGAAGAGGTAATTCGTAAAGCGCTCTCGGCGGCGGGAATGGATCCGTCGGCCATTCATTATATCGAGGCGCACGGAACGGGAACGGCCTTGGGCGATCCCATTGAAGTCAATGCGCTGGGTGAAGTATTTGCAAAATCGCGGGACGCATCCCGACCATTATGGATTGGTTCGTGCAAAACGAATATCGGACACCTGGAGCCAGCCGCGGGGATTGTTGGATTTCTAAAGGTCGTGCTCCAACTGCATCATGGTGCGATTGCTCCGAGTTTACATTTCGATAGACCCAATTCTCGCATTGCTTGGAATGAATTGCCATTTCGCGTGCCCACCGAATCCATTCCGTGGCGATCGGAAAGCGGAAAGAAACGCGCTGCTGGCGTCAGTTCGTTTGGGTTCAGTGGGACGAACGCACATGTCGTCCTCGAGGAAGCACCGCATTTTGATCCGCCCCAGCGTTCGCATACCCGGTCATTGCATCTGTTTGTCCTTTCCGCCCGCTCGAAGGCGGCGTTGATGGACTTGGCTCGTACGCATGCCGAGCACCTCGAACGTAACCCCGGGCTCGATATCGGCGATGTTTGTCATTCAGCCAATGCCGGGCGGGCGCAGTTCGAGCATCGTTTGGCGGTGGCGGCGCCTTCCATTGCGGCACTCCGTGAAACACTGTCGCGCTCGGGACGAGAGGAATCGTCGAGCGACGCTTGGAAAAGTATAGCTGCCGTGGATGGCCTTCGTGTCGGGTTTATTTTTCCTGCTGTTGGGCATTGGCAGCTGCAAGATGTGCAGGCGATCGACGCATCCGAGGTCGTATTTGCTCGGGCCCTCGATTCGTTGGCTGCAGTCCTCACCAAGGAGACAGGTTGGTCATTACGTGAGCTCTTGACGGCCTCGGATGACCGCACCACGCGCATCGAATATGCATTGCCAGTGCATTATTGTCTCCAGACGGCCTTCGTATCGTTATGGCGGTCATGGGGCGTGATTCCCGCACACGTTTTCGGGTACGACGCGGGCGAATACGCCGCCGCGTGTGCCGGGGGAATTTTCACGCCGGAAGAAGGCCTGCGACTCGTCGTCGCCCAGGCTCGTTACCTGCAAGCGGTCCGAGAAAGCGCCGATGTTGCAATGGTCGCTCGATTGGGCGATGAAGTGGCGAAGGTAGCGACGCAGATTCGATACGGAGCGCCGCAATTGGAGATTATTTCTGCGGAATCTCGTTTGTCGCAATCTACGTATTGGGCCAACCCCGACCGCGATACATGGAGTTTGCAACGGGGAACGGATGCGCTCGTGGCCGCCGGTGCGCAGATGCACATCGAAATGGGTCCAGCGTGCGCCGGGTGGCCGCTGCTGCTTGAAAAACTGGCCTTGGCGTATGTGGCGGGACAACGCGTCGACTGGAATGGTTTTTCCAAGAATACCTGGGCAACGAAACTGGCGCTTCCGACGTATGTCTTTCAGCGCCGTCCTCATTGGTTTCCGTGCAAATTGGCGTTCGTGTTTTCAGGTCAAGGTTCCCAATGGGCGGGTATGGGCAAGACGCTCCTGGCCGACCAGCCGGTATTTCGCGAGGCAATGGAACGATGCGATCGCGCACTCCAGCGGGAGGCGGGTTTTTCGATCCTCGAAGAAATTGCGAAAGACGAGAATAATTCGCGAATGGCTGAAACGGTCGTCGCCCAAGTGGCTCTTTTTGCCATTGAAGCATCTCTCGCGGCGCTCTTGCAATCGTGGGGAGTGCGGCCCGAATTGGTCATTGGTCATAGCGTGGGCGAAATTGCCGCGGCGTATGTGGCCGGCATTTTGGATATGGAGGACGCGGCGCGGATCGTGGCTTTGCGGGCGCGGATCATGCAAAAAGCCACCGGACACGGCCGCATGATCGCGGTGACATCGACGGAAACCACCGCTCTCGGTTTGCTCGCCGGATTCGAGGCACGCGTGGGCATTGCGGCGGTAAACGATCCGGGACACCTCGTTCTATCGGGGGATATCGAGGCGATTGACGCGATCATCGAGCAACTGTCGGCCCGGGGCATCGAATATCGTGATGTGCCCGTCGACTATGCATTCCACAGCCCACAAATGGAACCATTGCGAGACGAATTCGTTGCGACGTTGGGGTCGATCACGCCGCGTGCTGGAACCATTCCGATGTGGAGCACCGTGACGGGAGATCGGATCCGAGGTGAATCGCTCGATGCCGCGTATTGGGGCCGAAATATTCGACAAACGGTGCGTTTTTCGCAAGCGGTGAATCAGGCGGTTACGGCTGGAGCACTCACCTTCATCGAAGTCGGGCCGCACGCCGTTTTATCGAAAAACCTCGAAGAAATCTTGTCCGGACAAGACGCGGAGCGCCGGGTTTTCAGCACTTTGCGGCGGCACAAGGACGAACACGCCGCATTGCTTGCCATGATGGAAGCGCTCGGACCAGGCAAAACGCAACGCTCGGGACTCGTACGCCGAGATCACCCGGGACACCCGCTGCTTGGGTCGCAACGCGAATCTTCAATCAACAGCGAACACTCCTGGGAACGGAAAATCTCCGCCAAAACGCCAGCGTACCTCGATGAGCACCGCGTGCAAGGAGAAGTGGTTTTTCCCGGTACAGGCTATCTCGAAATGGCCCATGCGGCCGGAGCGACGCTGTTGAATTCGACGGCGCTCACCATCGAGGCGACGAGTTTCGAGCAAATGCTCACGCTGCCCAACGAAGTTGAAAAAACCGTGCAATTGGTCATGACCGAGCAGGGATCGGGGCAATGGGCTTTCCACATCGCGAGCCGTACGGAAGGAACGAAGACGTGGGTGAAGCACGCGCATGGAACCGTGCGTCGAGCGACGGGCGACACGCCGACGACCACATCGAATGTTTCTCCGCACGCGCTTGCGGAAAAAGCCGGCGAAACGCCGTCCGTCGCCGAACA
>DAOMZH010000968.1:0-4374 GCA_035437985.1 Polyangium sp. (in: bacteria)
ATGCAGACCTTGCCGACGTACTTCGGATTGAACAGGTCCAGCCACGACTTCGGCTTCTCGACCAGGTCGGGGTTATAGGCGATGCCATAGGGCTGCACGGCAACCACGGGCTTCGAGACCACGGCCAAGGGCGACCTCGACGGCGACGGCACCGAGTTCAGCTACTTCGTTCTCACCGGACAAATCGCGGCCAACAAGCAACTCGCTCGCGCTTCGCAGGTTTTCATTGCGAACGAGTTCGAGTGATCGCGTAACGGGTAGTTTTTCCATACCCACCGTGAGTTGATGAAAAGAGGCTCGAACCACGTGCGGTTCGGGCCTCTTCGTTTTTCCAGGTAACACAGGACAAACTGCGCCCCCAAATGTGGCCCGTCGCCCCCGAACGCGCTAAGAAGCTTTCATGTTTCGATCTTGGACCCCCGTCGAAATGAGTATTGCTTTCGCCATCGGCGGCAGTGTCCTCGCCGTGTTTGTCCCGGCCTTCTTTCGAAACCTCCACGCCTCCAAGCTCAGCGAACCGGTCGAGTACCTCGACAAACTCGTCTCCAACGCCGTTGCGTACGGAAATTCCAAACCCCACGACATCAGTTTTCCCCCGTCGGCTCCGCTGACTCCGACCGAAGTTCCTCGCGGCATACGCGTGACGGATCCCCCGGAAATCTGGGAACATCTCACCTGGCGTACGCTGGACTTTCGCGTGGACGAACCCCACGCGTTTTCGTTTAGTTTCGAGAGCGAAACCGACCAGGGGACGCGCGCCATGCGGTTTGTCGCCACGGCCCACGGGGACCTCGATGGCGACGGCAAACTCTCCACGTTTCAGGTCCGGGGCGAACGATTGCC
Source organism: Polyangium sp. (in: bacteria) (assembly GCA_035437985.1). Classification (GTDB taxonomy): domain Bacteria; phylum Myxococcota_A; class Polyangia; order Polyangiales; family Polyangiaceae; genus Polyangium. The sequence goes on from DAOMZH010000968.1 coordinate 844, forward strand.
TGGACAACCGGCGCGGGTATTACCGGGGATGTATGTCGATCGGGAGGTCGAGTGATGCCGCGCCAATCGGATTATCTGCGTTGTGGCGCGGCGCTCGTCATTGCGGGATTGTGCATTTCCAGCGTGCGAGCCAACGTGGCTCGGCTTCATGCACAGGCCAAAGAAACGAGCGACGTGAATCTCTTGCCGCCGCCCGATCAAGTCGTCGCCTTGTCATTGGGATATCGCGCAGCGCTGGCCGATATTTTATGGGCCCAAGTTTTGGTCGGCCAGGGATTACGTACGATGGAGCGCCGTCGTTATGACACGGTGACCGACCTGCTCGATACCATCAATGCCCTCGATCCTCAATTTCGCGATCCTTACGTCTGGTCCGATGCGCTGGTGACGATTCAAGTTGGAGAAGCGACATTGGAAGACGTTTATCGCACCCGCGCGATTCTCGAACGCGGAATGAAAAACCGCCCGCTCGATCCCGACCTCTGGCGTACAGCGGGTCAATTCATTACCTTCATTGCACCCGCGACATTTCTCAAAGACGAAAAAGAACAAATGGCCTGGCGCCTCGAAGGAGCCCGTATTTTGGCCCGATCGGCCGAAATGGGTGGGGACACGGGTTATGCGGGTTGGTCGGCAATCAGCAGCGCGGGCATTCTGAGCCGGCAAGGTGAACGCGACGCAGCGATTCGGCTCATTCAGCGGACGTTGGCCGTGACCGAAGACGAAGAGCTCAAGGACCTGCTCCAGCGGCAACTCGCATCGCTCATTGGCGAAACCAAAATCGAAGCTTACAAGCGCCGGCAAACGGAGCTCATCGAGATTTCCCGGCACGATTTACCTTTCGTCAACAAAACGACCTTGCACATTCTCGGGCCGCCTTTCGATACCGCGTATTGTGCAGGGGGGAAAGTTCAGCCCGACAAACGTTGTGCGATTACGTGGAATGCTTGGGCGGCTGCAGATGACGCCGCATCGAATCCATGATTGCCGCATCCCGCGCGCTTGACATTGCATACGCGCCCGGATACGCTCGAATATCCGCACTCATTTCTTCGAGGATAACTCGCCATGTCTGCCGATGCCGTGCAAGCAGCTTCCCCGCTCGAGGCCAAACGAGGCTGGTTGCATAGTCGCGGAATCGACCTCGTCATTTTGGTTGGGCCCTGGTTTTTTTTGGCAATTACGGCGGCGCTCGAATTGGGAACGCCGAAAGGCGTTTGGATTTCGCAATTCATTTTTGGCAATACGACGCATGTGATTTTGACATTTTTGCTTTTGGCTACCCGGCGCGACATTTTGCGCGCCACCCCGACGCAAGCGCAAACAGTGCTCATTGGTTCGACGATTACGTTGCTTTTGAGTTACGGCGTTTTTGTGGCGGTCAATGCCGCTGCGCCTTATTGGATCGATTTTCCGGTGGCCATTCTCGCGATTTTTGGAATTCATCATCGATTATCGCAGGCTCGAGGCATTTGGTCTTTGTACAACATGGCGGGCAGCAACATGGGCCCGCCTTCGGCAGCCGAGCGTTCTTTGTATGGCTTGTGGACGCCGATAGGCCTTTTGCTCGTGTGTATCGATTGGCTTTTCGTGCCCATAGGTCCGGGGCGGTTTTCTTCGGCGACGCATCCCATTCCGCAGATGGAAGCGCCTTTGCCGTATGAAACGGCATATTTGCTCGCGGGCATCTGGCTTCTTTTTTCAGGTTTTTTGGTGCGGGCGTTATGGAAGGGCGGCGCGCGTTTGCCCAAATTGCTGCATGTCGGGACGCATATTGGAGCGGTTTGTCTCGCGCTTCTTTCGCCGATTTGGGGCAGCATCGTCTGGGGCGCGATTCACGGACTCGAATACTATTTTCTTTGCGCCCGCATGATGCAACCGCGCACGGGTGACGAGCAACCGGGCATTTCGCGATATTTGGTGTGGCCGCTCATCATCGCCTCGATGGCGCCCATTTTTCTGATTGGGCTCGCGCGATCCCCATTTGCCCCGGAAATGACCTCGCCTTATGTCCTGCACGCGGTTTTTCTGACGAACGCGATTGTCATTGCGCACTATTTTGCGGATGCCTTCATTTATCGCTTCCGCATTCCCACGGTGCGTCGAGTCGCGTTGCACCGACTTGGTTTTTCCCAACCATGATCTCGGCCCTCCGCGGGCGCGGCGCGCAAATTGACAACTGGCTCCGTTCGCGCCGCGGAATCGCGATGAGCACCGTTTTGTGCGGGTTGTTTGCGCTTTGGCTCCGTTGGGATTTCGCGACGGATGAACATCGCCCCAGCCATTATTTGGTTGGTGACATGGCGATTTACGTCGAACAAGCCCAGCGCATATTTCATGTGCGTGACGCGTGGGATACGTTTACGCCTCCGGGGTATCCGGCATTTTTGGCTCTGCTGGGCAATGTCGAACGTCTGGGGGCCGCCCAGGCCCTTCTTGGCGCCCTTACGACGATGCTCACAATGTCTCTTGCTCGGCGCATGGACCGCTCGCCATGGACTCCATTGATTGCTGGAATCATCAGCGCCCTTTACTTTCCCCTGATTTTTTATGCTGGGTTGGCCCTCACGGAATCTCTTTTTGCTTTTTTGCTGTTGGTCTTCGTGACGCTCGTGCTTCACGCTGCCGATACGGGAAAGCGGTGGGTCGCAGCAATGGCCGGAGTCATCTTGGCGCTGGCGATTTTGGTTCGTCCGAGCTTATTGACGTTTTTACCATTTTTCGTGTGGCTCAGTTGGCGTGACAAACAAGCGGCAATCTTGCGCTGGGCACTCGTCGTAGCTCTTGCGGCTCTGGCGCCGATGGCTGTGCAGACGTCGTATTTGCTGGGGCGACCGGCGGTTGTTGCGTCCAATGGGGGCGTGAACTTTTTCTTGGCGAACTCGGATTGCCAATCGGTTCGGTCGACGGTTCCTGGGCGTGTCGTGGGCGTGAGCACGCATTATACGCGTACGCATTACACGCAGGAGTGTGTGATCGATCGATCGATTTTGGACGAACCTTGGCTTTATCGCGCTGGTTTAGCGAATGTTTTGAAAAATCCGCGGCGCTTGTGGGTGACGCTCGATGGATTACGCGAAGGATTGGGGCTCGTGCCTTATCGGCCTTGGCCGAATCAGCCGTATTGGCCGGGGTCGAGCGAATATGGCGATCGGCTCAATGCATTTTCCCAGGCCTATTTTTGGATTTTGCTTCTCCCTGCATTGGTGCATGGTTTTCTGCGGAGAAAAACCCTGGATGTTTCGGGCCTGGAATCCTTGGCGCGACGTTTGTCGTGGATGTTGCTCGCCAGCGTGGGCGTAGCCATTTGTGTTTACAATGGCAATCCACGGGTGCGGGTATCGAGCGATCCTCTCGCGATTGCTTTAGCGGCGTCGGCCATTGCCTCCTGCGCAAGAGTGACCTGGTCCCGGTTTGTCTCCCGGGGGTATGGGGGCAGAGCCGGAGGGTCAGTCTCTTTGGCGAAGCCAAAGAGATTGTGAGACCCGACGGCGAGCCCCCATCACAAACAAAACCTCGCGTAGCGCGCTT
>DAOMZH010000969.1:0-4370 GCA_035437985.1 Polyangium sp. (in: bacteria)
ATCCGCACGTTTTTGCGTATTGCGTACAATCCAGTTTTCAAGGACCGAGCCGAAGGGCTCCCGGCTTTCGCCGTTTTTTCCTTCGTTCAACTCTCGCTGAAACAACCCGCGTCGCTCTCGCGACACCGTGATTATTTCTCTCTGCGAGGGCGGTGGTTTTAGAGGACTTCGTTCACTCTGTCAACCACTTTTTTTCGCCGTCATCACTTTTTTTCAAAAGCGACTTTCGACTCACCCGTCACCGCGAACTCGCGTTCTCGTCAACGGGAGGCGGGACTCTACTCAGAACTTCTTCCCTGTCAACAAGTCTCCAAACTTTTTTTCATCTTTCGCAAATGCCCTGCAAATCAAGACGAATCCGCGTCGCCTTCAACTGCGGCTCGTCGGCTCCACATGCTCATCTGCAAACCAACGCCGACGGCACTCACGCACCAACGACATCTCCGCACCACTCGCTAGTCGCACGCGAAACCCTTTTTCACGCGGACGAAGCCCAACCATCGTCCCCAATACTTCGATCGTCTGCCACGCACCTTCCGCCCACATCCGATGCGGGCGAATGTGATCCGGCGCGAGCGTTTCAACGTCCACACGGAACCACTTCGCACTCCCTGCAGGCCGATCCCATCCCGCCTCCGAACAAAGATTCGCTTCGATCTCGTCAATCGCTCGCTCCGATGCCGCAAACGCCGCACGCGCATGAAGCACGAGCAACAGCCCATACCCCTCGGGCAAGCGACGCACGATGTACCCACGATTTCGCGCGCGAACCGTGATCTGTCGCGGCTCGGAAAAATGTTCGAGCTCCCGAAGCTCCGCGATGACGATCTGCCAATGCGCAGCAGCTATTTTGAGGTCAAACGGTTCCAAAATCCCCGCGTAGTCCACAGTCTCGCCATCCGAATCAACGAGCACCGCTCCGCGAGATCCAGGAATCGTCGCCAAGAGCCGTTCCAAGATCACCGTGAACGTCGACGCATCCTGATCACGCGGCGGAGTAACGGGACGAGCCCTTCGTGAACGCGCCTGCTCGTTCATCCGCCGACCGGTACCGTGACAAGCAGAGTTTCCACTTCGCGACCCACCAATGCACTCGGACGCAGCCGTTCGAGAAGTTTCTTGCGCTCCTCCGACGCTCGCATCCAAAGCACCTCTTCGCGCACGAGCTTGCGACGTTCATCCACAGGTACTCGCGCTTCGGGAATTCGTTCGAGCAGCAACAACACGTGAACTCCGTAGTGGCTCACGACCATCTCACTCAACGCACCACGCGCTTCGAGCTTCGCAGCACCTTCCGCAAACGGCTTTTCATACCCGCCTCCGGACATCGACAGAACTCGACCATCTGCAGCCACAGGATCGAGCGCTTCGACTTTGATCTCGAAACCATCACGCGCGACCGCGTCAACCGCTCGCTTGAAGGCGTCGACAACGGGGTCGGGAGCGTCAGGAGTCCACGCCGTCTTCGAGGCCATGTCTGCCACTGGGATCACAGCTTCACGCACGGCACGAGCAACGATTTTTGCGCGTTCGAGCGTCGCTTCATCGACGTCCTCTTTCGTGCGCACGACAGCATGCACGACACGAAATCCCTCTGGTCGATCCAACTCGAGCCAACGACGTTTCATGACGCGCTCCAGTTCTTCGTCCGTCACAGCTCCTGCACGATCCGCATCGTCGAGCATCTTGCGCAACATGCGTCTCGCGAGCGCAGCATTGACGATGAGCTGCTCGTTTCGCTCAACATCCAAGCCCTCGGCCTTGCCTTGCATCGCATACAGCGCGTCGCGAATCGCAAGGTCTCGCGCGACCGCAACACTGATGCCTTGGCTCGAAGCAATTCGAGCAACGTCATCGGCAAAAATTCGCTCCGTGCCGACTCGGGCAACAACGCCAGCTTCGAGCGTTCCATTCTCGACAGGTGCAACCGCGGACTCCGGCGTCTTGTCCCCACAAGCTGCCGAAACAACGGCCATCGCGCCCGCCATCCAGCGAGGATGACGAAATAAAAATGCTGCGCGACGGACACTCGCAGTCATCAAGCTCCGCCTCCTCGCGGACGCAGAAGCTCCGTCGATCCACGAAGTGAAAGTGCTCCGACGACCAAGAGATAGACGGCCTTGAAGTCGTCACGTTGGCTCAGCGCGAAAATGCCAAAACCAAACGCCGCCGCTGCGGCAAAGAGGAGCACGACGGCGAAAGCATCGATGGCTCGCGACACGCCCGCAGCATACATCCATGCGCTCGAATCGTGGTGTAAGACGCGCAGGCAAACCGTTCACCGCAGACCACCACGGCAGAAGATGCAGGGAGAGCCGAATTCTCTTCAGCGACGAAGAAACACGACTGCGATCCCTGCGGCGACGAAGGTGAACAAAAGCAAGAGCGTGCGCCCCGCCGTTGGAGTGAGGCGACGATTCGAACGCGATGCACGTCGGCCTCGTTCCACGGCTGCCGAACCCGCAATCGAGATGACCGCCACAGCGCACGCGACCGAAATCGCATGGGCCACAAGAGCTCGATCTCCATCCCGCACATTCCAAGCAAGGACGAGAAACACGAGACCAGCCACGACGCCGATCGTCATGATCGAAACGGCTCCCCGCGGTAGCGCAGACCTTGCTTGAAGAACTGACGCACTTGGTTCGGGAGCTTCGGGTGTCGCCTCTTCAACATCCCATGGCTCACGCCACGAAAGCGCAAATGCACCCCATGCGACAGCGCCGATCGAGGCACGTAGCGGATCGAGGCGCAAAGGTTCGAGTGCTGCGGAGGCCAAGAGCCACGCGCCCGTCACGAACAAGAAGAAGAGCGTGATGCCAAGATGCCGGGCTAGTCGCGGACGTGACGCACGTAAAACCGGTCCAACGAGCCCCACGACGAGCGCCAGAAAAGCCACGACCAAAGCACTTCGCGGCGCGGATCTCGAAAGCACCGCGGGCGCTACCGTCGCCGACCAGGCAACGAAGGCCGCGAGTAGAGTTTGTCCCACCGCATCGGTCACTTCGATGCCCGGCGCGATGCGCAAAAGCACGGCCGTGTTTTTCGAAGCCGACGGCGCAAGCGAACGACGCGAAGACTGCTGCTCCGCTTCGACGTCCACTTTACTCGATCGCTCCGACGACATGACCCTCGCTACGATACACCACGGGACAGGCGTTCCATCGGGACAAACCCTTCCGTCTCTTCGAACATCCCGACGGGCGCTCCATCTGCAGGCTCATCATCTCGCGCCACCTCGAGGCCCAGCTTCGCCCAGAGTCCCTTGTCGAAAAGATGACTGGGTCGCACGTTGCCCAAAGCGGCCAACATGTTGCGTCGCGTTCCTGGACAACGCTCGTCGAGATCCGCCAGCAAACGACTGATGGCTTTGCGCTGGAGGTTCTCTTGTGATCCGCACAAATCACAAGGCAAAATCGGGAACTTCTGTTCCTCGGCAAACGCAACGAGATCCTCTTCCGCACAATAGATGAGCGGGCGGATGACGACGTTGCGACGATCGTCGGAGATGAGCTTCGGGGGCATCGCCTTGAGTTGTCCCGAGAAGACGAGGTTCAACATCAAGGTGGTGATCGCATCATCACGATGATGGCCAAGGGCGATCTTGTTGCAGCCCATCTCAACGGCGAGGTTGTAGAGAATGCCTCGCCGCAAGCGGGAGCAGAGAGAACAGTAGGTTTTTCCTTCTGGAATCTTGTCGGTGACGATCGAATACGTGTCTTCGTGGACCATCCGAAATTCGTGGCCCCGCGAAGCCATGTAGTCGCGTAACAGGTGCCCCGGATAACCCGGATGTCCCTGATCGATGTTGACGGCGACAACGCTGAAATTCACCGGGGCGCGTTTGGCGAGATCAACCAGCAAGTCGTGCATCGCGTAGCTGTCTTTGCCTCCCGAGACAGCGCACATGACGCGATCGCCTTCCGCGATCATCTGGAAGTCACCGATCGCGCGCGACATCGCGCGAGCCAACTTGCGGCGTAAGTTCACGACGAACTCTGGGCAAATTGCTCGATCAACCGCAGGTAGGTGAGCACGCCGTGACCCGTGCCGCCTTTGGGATGCAGACCGTACGGCTTGTTCGTCATCGAAGGGCCGGCAATGTCGACGTGAACCCAAGGTACGTCCCCGACAAACTCACGCAAAAATAGAGCTGCGGTGATCGCTCCACCCCAACGCTCTGCGGTGTGCTTGATGTCCGCCCAGTCGCTCTTGAGTCCGTCGCGAAGTTCTTCGACGAGCGGCATCTGCCACATGGACTCTCCCGAGGCGCGTACTGCGGTGCGGAACATCTCGGCAACTTCGTCTCGATTGGCGAAGAACCCGGAAACCGTCGGGCCAAGAGCCACGACGCAAGCTCCGGTGAGCGT
>DAOMZH010000970.1:0-4368 GCA_035437985.1 Polyangium sp. (in: bacteria)
ACCGGCGTGAACTGAAGCGGCCTCGCGACGAGCGTTTCCAGCGCTTTTCGTGCATCGAGCGGGCATTTGTCGATGCTCGTGGCGACTTCCGCGAGCCGTTGCCGAGCGAGCTTCTCCATGCGCGTTAGCTCGACATCGAGCGCTTGCGGCGCCGTTCGCAGGGCCGCGAGTTTGTCTTCGACCACCTGAAGGCGCTCTTCGCGCTCTTTCAGCATCTTCACGAGCGTTGTTGGAGCGTCGGTCGTCGACATGATCGCCTCGGACAAACGCTCGATCTCGGCATGGAGTTTGTCCGCTTCTTGGGTAAGCGCTGGGCCTTCAATCGAAGCCGTTTGCGCGTGCTCGATGAAGCGTTGACGTAGGTCGTCGAGAGCTTCCACGATGACGTTCTCACGCAGCACGTTTGTCCTGATCCACTTCAGAAGTGCCGCGTCTACAGCCTCGATCGGACGTCGCAACCCATTCGTGCACACCGTCGCCCCGCGATCACGATGCCATGCGCAGTTGTACACACGCACGTTTTCGTAGCTGATTTTGCCCGTATCCGAGCGCATCGGACCACCACACTCGGCGCACCTTCCCATGCCCGAGAGCATGTACCTCACGCGAGGTCCATATGTGGTTTGTCCAGTGATCCGCTTGCGGTTCTCATGTCGCGTTTGCACCGCAGTCCATAAGGTTTCGTCGATGATCCGTAGCTCTGGTATGTCGATCGTTGTCCACTCATTCGCGGCCCGATCAACACGCACCTTCGTCCCGCCTCGGTACGACTTCTCGACTTTCCCCCAGACGAGGATCCCGCGATACCGCTCGCGCCGAAGCATCTCGTGGATCGAGCCGGGCGACCACGATCCTGTACCTCGTTTGCCCGCGCGCGGAGGTGCCACCCTGCGCGCGTTCAAATCTTTCACGATCGTACGAAGTCCTCGCCCATCGGCGTAATGCTCGAAGATTTCGCGCACAATGGCCGCTTGTTCGTCGTTGATCTTGTACTCGACGTGCACACGACGATCGCCGTTTTTCACCTCGACGTTCTCGTAGCCGTACACGCGCCCACCCACGACAAACCCTCGTCGAGCCTTCGTTTCAAGGTGTTCGTGTGTTCGTTGCGACGTCTTCTCGCGCTCGAGTTCCGCCGCGAAACTTCGGGCCGCGATCATAAACTTGTCGACCGCTCCATCGAGCGTAATCTCTTTGTCCTCATAATAATAAATGAGCTTTACGCCGCTTTCCAAGATGTCTTGGATGACCAAGCCCGAGCGAAACGTGTCGCCGCCAAGCCACGATTCGTCACGCACGATGACCGCGTCGAAGAGTTTGTCCTTCGCCGCGTTCAAAAGTGCTAGCAAACCTGGGCGTTTTTTGAACTCGGCCCGCGAGATCGCATCATCAAGGTAAACGTGCTCACGATGGAGGATGCCGCCCTGAGCAATGATATATCGCTCACCTTCTTGCGACTGGACCTCCGGGGAGGCCGCTTGGTGTTCGTCCGTGGACCGGCACCCGTAAAAGGCGCAACGCATATTCAGGAGTTTCATGATGCCCACGGAGAATTTCGTGGGATCCCAGGTTTGTCCAGGGCGCCAACGCAAAAATGGTTTGGCGGAGAGTCCAGAGTTGTCGTGATCGCCTGTCTCGACCAAACACTCTCCGTGACGGTCATTTTGCCCTACGCTATTGAACCTTTAATGCCGTAGCGTTTCAGAAGGAAGAAAGCGATTCTTCGCGAATTCAGTCATGGCCTGGCGCGGGAGTTATGGTAAGGTCGGCGCAAAATGTCTGTCCTGAAGTTGCCGAAAGATGTCGTTGCTCATCCGCGTCACGATGCGGTCGTTCGTTTGCTCGCGGAGAATGCGGGGTTGTTATGGGAAAATGGTCGCAACCGCGTCGCGACACTTCCAATGACCGAAGCCCTTGTGATTGAGCTTCGCCGCGCGCTCGCCGATGGCCATGCGTCGCAGGGACTCGAATTTATCATCGAAAAGCTTGCCGCCGAGCAAAAAGGTCTCGATGCGCTAAACAAAAAGGCCGCAGACAGCCCGCAAAACGCTCGCATTTCACGGATTCTCTTTCTCGCAAACGACGGCAGTACTCGATTTTATAGGGACGCCGATGCACTCATCTCTCGTTATTCACAGCGACTTCTTGCGTGTCGACTCGATATTGCAGGGGAAGCATTGGGGCAAGCGCTTTTCGGGAGCGCGAAAATGGTTCGGAGTGTCCTTGTTTTCGACAAAACGGCTGGTGCCAAAGCGCTGCTGGCTCTGCTGCCGCCCACGTGATGCAGCGCCGAACCTCGCGTAAAACCACTCGTACGCCGCCTCGGGCTCGTTCAACATCGCGTTTCGCCGCTGGTGCGCTTGGACGGTGCATGCATCGTTCGAGGTCATGCGAAACGTTCGGGCCGCGAAGGGCCTTGGTCAACCGCTTTCCGTCACCGCCATCTCGCGAGAGGCCATCGGCCCCTCAATGCGATAACGCTTCCCCTGCCCTGTGTCGACGGGCACGAATCGTAATGGCCCCGCGACAAGCGCTTCAATCGCTTTCCGAGCGGCTTCGGGATGGCGCTGCATCATCGATACCAAGTCACGCAATCGCTCACGCACAATTTTGTCGATGTTCGCGATGTCGATTGCAGACAAATCCGGCGATGCACGAGCATTAGCTAGTTTTTCTTCGAGTTCTCCGAGTCGCTTTTCGCGCTCTTTCAGCATTTCGACGAGCATCGTTGGCGCGTCATTTGTCGAGACGATCGCCTGACTCAATCGCTCCATTTCGGCCCGCACTTGCCGCACTTCCGTCTCGATTTCCGGTCCCTCCTTTGTCGGCTTTGCGTGATTTCCAAGACGCTCTTTCAGATCGTGCACGACATTCGAGATCATGTCCTCGTCTCCAGCAGATTCGCACGGATCCATTTCGACAAACCGACACCCCGCGGTCGCGATGCCACGCGCAGTTGTAAACGCGTATCGTCTGCTTCCCGATTCTGCCACTGTCCGAGCGCATCGGTCCACCGCATTCGCCGCACCGGCCCAATCCCGAGAGCAAATATTTGGGCTTCGGGCCACATGCAGTCGAACCGGTCATTCGCTTCCGCTCGTCACGTCGCGCTTGCACGGCTTCCCATAATTCGTCGTCGACAATACGCAACTCAGGTGCTTCGGCGCGTACCCAAGCCTCTTCCGCCCGCGAAATGCGCACCTTGGTCCCGCCTCGGTAGGTCTTCTCCTTTTTGCCCCAAACAAGAATTCCCCGATATCGCTCCCGCCGAACCATTTCATGAATTGCTTGCAAATCGAACACGGACGCTTGCGCTGCATCGCGCCATCGTCCGCACTTCATCACCCCGGGCCAAACCACCCGCTACACCCCTTCCAGAGTGGATCACACTACATTCACAAAACGGGCTCGCGCGGCAGGTGGGTCCGTTTTGGTGCGCAGAAGTGGGTCCGTTTTGGCGAGCGGTGAAGCCCACTTCATTCAGAATAAACGCCTGCGCATCATAGCTCAACCGATGCAAAGCGCTCCCAGGGTGGATCGAAAAACGTCGATAACGTCGCGACCTCATTAGCGAACGCGGCAAGTTTGCGTGTGCTGTACTGCTCCATGCCGCGTAGAATGCGCTTGAACCAAATCTCATCGAGCGCCTCCTGATTCTTCCCCGCCAAACACCCATGCACAACCGCCGCATAGAGTGGCCCCATTTCAGCAATTGTCTCGGGAAATTCTTTGGCAGTTGTCCGAAGAAATTCATACAATCGTCGATGCCCTTCGCGAAAAGTATCGAGGTTTTCGTTTTTGAGCTGCTCACTGAAATGCTGACGTACGAGCGGATGCGCGTCAATGACATTGCCAGTATCCGCCGCGACCAACCCAATGCGCCGCAGTCTTGTCAATGCCCGGTTCCAATCTCGGCCCCCGACCCCGACGAGAGAATCCGTTAATCCTGGCACTGCAGGGTCCGCACGCAATGTGCCAATCTCTTCTGTCGTTGCCGGTCTATCGAACAGCCCCAGCATCCGCAAGATCGCCAGCTCCGTTTTTCCGAGCAACGATTCGTAGGACGTCATCACGCGCCGCGCATGGCCACCATTTCGTTCGTCGTGGTGCAGCTGTCCAATCTCGTTACGTCGTCGTATATCGCCATCCGCAACCTCCTCCAAATACGACCCAAGCAATGTCAAGGCCAAAGCATGCCCTTTGTCCTCGTCCTACGCTATTCGCAATTCTGCGTCGGTCCCTTTTGCACCGCGTCCTCGAAGCAATGCCGCTCCGGCCTCCGCCGACAAATGCTCCAATGCCTTCGTCTGCGCCTTAGCGCCGGACAAACCATTCGTCACGAGCGACGTTTTTCCAACGCCGCCCCAC
>DAOMZH010000971.1:0-4365 GCA_035437985.1 Polyangium sp. (in: bacteria)
CCCGCCGCCGTCGACGGATGGCCCGCCGTCACCTCCGCCGCCACCTCCACCGCCGCCACCCCCGCCGCCTCCTCCGGGGCCGCCAAAACCCCCGCCGCCTCCGCCTCCTCCGCTTGTCGTTCCGCCGAAAGCGGGAGTGGAACCGGTTGACCAAGACGAACCTATCGATATTGTTGCGCCGATTGAAGTGAGCGTCCAGGGGGACCAATCCGAGCCGAAAAAGCTGAAGGAATCAGCGGAGGCGGTGAAGGTCATCGATACGCATCAAGCCAAGCAGCAATCACGGGATTTGGGGCAGGTGCTTGGTTCGGTCGAGGGGGTGGCCGTGCGTCGTTCGGGCGGGCTCGGGTCGTACACGCGTTTTTCACTAAATGGTTTGTACGACAATCAGATTCGTTTCTTCATCGACGGCGTGCCGCTGGACATTGCGGGTTTTCCTGAGGGGTTGGCGAACGTCCCGGTGAATCTCGTCGATCGCATCGAGCTTTATCGAGGTGTTCTTCCAGTAAGGTTTGGCGCGGACGCTCTCGGCGGGGCGGTGAATCTCGTGCCGCAGAAGCTCACGGATTCCAATGCGTACGTGTCATTTCAGCGTGGCTCGTATGGGACGTATCGAGCGGCGGCGACCCTTGGATATCATCACAAGCCGAGTGGTTTTGTCGTTGCGGGTGCAGGTTGGTTCGACGATACGCGCAATGATTACCCCATTGACGTAGAAATTGCCGACAAGACAGGTCGGGTCGTGCCGACGAGCGTGCGTCGTTTTCATGATCATTATCGTTCCTACGGAGGAATTCTGCAGGCGGCGATCGTCGGCAAGAGCTGGGCGGAGCGTTTGTCATTGCAGCTTTTCGGATTGGCGTACGAAAAAGAAGTGCAGCACGACGTCATCATGAAGCGAGCGATTGGGGAAGCGACGTACGGAGCGAGCACGATGGGGGCGACGGTGCGATATGAACAAACCGTCAAACGCGATTGGCATGTTTCTGCAGTGGGCAGCATTGGGCGTCGAACGCTCCGCCTTGTGGATTTGAGTGAATGGGTCTACGATTGGCTTGGACAACGTGTGGCGCAGCGTAATGTGCCGGGTGAATTGTTCCGCGAGCCCCATGATGCAACCATCTGGCAAGATAGCCTATTTCTCAGGCCAACAGTCGAATGGCGCATCGAACCCGAGCATGTCGTTCGCGTGTCGTCGACAGGTAGATTTACTGGACGAACAGGGACCGACAAAGGCACGAAGACCCAAGGTGGACGAGATCCGCTGGAAGGCAATCGAGACATCTATACGCTCGTTTCGGGTGTAGAATATGAACTCAATGCGTTCGAGATGCCTGGTGCCGACAAGGGTAACAGATACAATCCATCGACCGACAATCGCTTGCAGAATCTCGTCGTTCTCAAGCACTATTATTATTCGGCGAATGCGAAGGCTGTTCCTGTTGGCTTGACCTTACAAGACCTCGATGCTGGTGGCTTTCAGCTAGGTGTCGGAGATAGCCTTCGTTTCCGATTTACGAAAAACATTACGGCAAAGGCGTCGTACGAACTGGCGACCCGTATTCCAAGCGTCGATGAATTCTTCGGCGACTCGTTGTACGTCATTCCAAACTTGTTGGTTCGCCCGGAAAATAGCCATAATGCCAACGTGGGTATGTCCGTGGAGACGCGGCGCACGCGATTCGGTAATTTCTCGGTCGAGGGCGATTGGTTTTTGCGAAACATAAGCAATCTCATCGTTGGTTTGGCCGAATCGCTCGGAACGATTCAATACCAAAACGTGGAAGGCGCGAAGATTTGGGGTGTTGAAGGGGCTGTCAAGTGGATTTCTCCGGGAAACTGGATCGTTTTGGAGGGGAATGCGACCTGGCAAGATGCCCGTAACGTGTCCACTGCCGGGGCATTTCAAGAATTTGACGGCCAACGTATTCCAAACCGTCCGTGGCTCTTCGCCAATTGGTCGGCGCGATTTCAATGGCGCAAACTGCTCACCTCGGACGATGGTTTGGCGCCGTTTTACAGCGGTAGGTACGTGCACGAGTTTTTCCGCAATTGGGAGAGCGTGGGGGACAAAGATTTCAAGCTCGTCGTCCCCGCACAAGCATCGCATACCCTCGGCGTCTCGTATTTCAATAGCGTTCCATATCGGACGAGCGTGACGTTCGAGGTGGATAACCTGACAAACGCTCGATTGTATGACTTTTTCGGGGTTCAGAAACCCGGAAGGACTTTCTCCGTCAAGGTGACGGGAGAGCTGTAGGTAGCATAAAGTAGTGTGGAGGTATGGGACATGGATTCGAATCGATTGACGGGTTGGCAATGGGCAATGCCGATTTTTTCGGTGGCCGCACTTCTTGCAGGTTGCGGGGATGAGACGACAGGGACGACGACGGGCGGCGCGCAAACGTGTGATCCGCCGGCCGATGTGGCGAGTGTCGGACCGCTCGTTGCGATCAGCACCATCACATTTTCGCCTGATTTGTCGTCCCGAACGGATTCTCTGCAATTCGCCGACAAACTCTCGGTGGACGGCAAGGTCGAAGCGGGCCGAACCATCGAGCTTGCCGGGACGAACTCGACCCTTTGGGCGTCGAAAAACCTTGGGGAAATGTTCTTGGCGGAAGCCGATACGGGTTCGGTCATCAAGTATGGTTTGGCGGCGGATGGTTCGATTGAAGAGAAGGGCAAAATTGGGTTTGGCGGGTATGGTGTGACGTCCTTCTATTGGACGCTCATTGCCATGGATACGTCGAAGCACGCGTTCCTCTTCGATGAAAAGACTCTACAAGGGTTCATTTGGAATCCAGACTGCATGACCATCACGAGCAAGGTGGATCTCAAGGCCAAATTCAATACGATGGATAACGGCAAAGCGTACACGGTTTGGCGCGAAATCCAGACGATCCAGGTTGGCGGCAAGTTCTTTGCGGCATTCCATTACTTCGATCCGGCGACGGCGGCCATTCTCCCGCGCTCCGGCATGATCGTCATGGATCCCGCGACGGATAGTTTCGAGGTCGTCGAGATTCAGAACTGCGGTGGTTTGCATAATTCGGTTCTCGGAAAAGACGGCAAGATTTACAGCGGTTCGGGCGTGATTGCCGCAGGCGCGAATTTCCTGGGCGTACCTGGGGCGATGTGCTTGGCGCGATTCGACCCGGCGACGATGAAATGGGATGACACGTACAAGCCCGACGTGCCGAAACTCGTCGATGGAGCGGCTGTGCAATTCGTTGGCGGATTGTACCGCGACAAAGCCAATACGAGCGCGCCCGCGTATGTGCGCGTGTTGCTCAAGGATTTGGTTCCCGCCACGATCAAAAATCCGCTCAACGTTGCCGCCGCGCCATTGTGGAAAACCTACAAAATCGATGATCTCTCCAATCCCACGGCCGCCACCGATACGATGGTCACTCCGGCGGGGGGCATCATTTATCCAATCGAAATGGACGGAAAAACGTACGTGTCGGATGCCGCAGTTCAGCAAGGCAAGTCGTGGATGATCGACATCTCCGTCGATCCGCCCGTAAAGGCGCTCGAACTCCCCGGCTGGGGCTATTACGCCGTCAAGTTCCACTGAGCTGCGGTTTGTCGAGAGTATGGATCTCTCGCCCGCGTTCGAATTCCTAACCGCTGCACATTCTTGATGCGTTTTTCCTAGGCATCGAGTATTCTCCCGCCATGATCGCCCATTTCGACGCGCTCCTCGCGCCGCTCGGTGCGGCCCGATTTTTCGCGGAATACTACGAAAAGAAACCTTTGCAGCTCGCGAATGATCGTGGTCTGCGCGGGAGCATTTTGACCGAGGACGAGTTCATCGAGGCGCTGGAGCGAGTTCCGATCGTTCCTGAGGGAATCATTTGTTTTCCCGATGAAATCGGGACGACGCGGGCGGAGCTTTTTTCCAATACCTCGATATTGCGGGCTTATTTGGACGCAGGTCACCCCATCGTTTGGAATCGAGCGCGAGGCATTTCCCGCCGTATTGATGAAATTTCGGGACTCTTGGCGCTGGTTTTTGGGGGGCACGTATGGCCGAACGTATATGCGACTGGGCACGCCGGAACGCCGTTCGATATGCATTTCGATGCCCACGAAGTGATTGCCATTCATTGCGCCGGCAGGAAAACATGGGATATTTCACAAGTGCGTGTCGATCGGCCCATCGAAGCGGTGGAAATGGAGGCGACGATTCGCCATGTATTAAAAATGCGCCGCGAAGAGGCGGAAGCTCGAATCGAGCATTCTTTCACGGTTGGTCCAGGCGATCTCGTGTACATTCCCCGCGGGCAATTCCACAATGCTCGAACGCGAGAAGGCCGTTCGCTCCACGTGACGTTTGGTATCGAGTTACCAACCGGGTAT
>DAOMZH010000972.1:0-4363 GCA_035437985.1 Polyangium sp. (in: bacteria)
CCTTCCGGCATGGCACAACCTAGAACTACGTCCTCGACGTCGCTCGGTTTGACTTGCGGAACCCGCGCAAGCAAGCCGGCAATAACCTCGCCCGCCAGTTCGTCCGGACGCTTCAATGCGAGCGCCCCCTTGTGCGCTCGGCCCACGGCCGAACGAACCGCCTCTACAATCACGATGTCCGCCATGGTCGTCACCTAGTTTCGCAGGGGTTTGTTGGTCATCAAAATCGATTGCATACGTGCTTGGCTCTTCTCTTCGCCGCACAAGCTGACGAAAGCCTCGCGCTCGAGCTCGAGAATTTCGTCTTCGGTCACTTCGCGCGACCCACCGCCAGCACCGCCGCACAGCACATTGGCGAGTTTTCCAGCAATCTTGGCGTCGTGCTCGGTTGCATGACCCGAAGCCACGAGGGTATCGACCATCATGGCGAGCGTGGCAATGCCGCTCTCGCCGGGCAGTTTGTAGGCGCGCGGGGCCGGGGGATGATAACCCGATGCGGCCAATCCCAAGACGCGAGATTTGGCTTCCGTGAGCAATCGGGATTTGTCGAACGATATGCCATCGGTCCGTCGGAAATACCCGAGGGCCTTGGCTTCGTCGGCGCTGGTCGCGACTTTCGCCAAAGCGATATTCTTGAACACCTGGGTCACGATTTCTTGCATATTGATGCTCGCGCCTTCCGGAATGCCTTCGAATGCGCGCCAGAGCATGTTCAAGGTGCCGGCACCGCCCGGAATGAGGCCCACGCCCACTTCGACGAGCCCCGAATACGTCTCCGCGGCAGCCTGTACGGACGCCGTTCCGAAACACAATTCGAGACCGCCACCGAGCGTCATGCCCCAAGGAGCCGCAACGACGGGCACGCGCGCATACTTCATGCGCTGCGTCGCGTATTGGTATTCCTTGACCAACTTGGTAATGGATTCCCAATCCTTGTTCGACGCCGCCATGACGATGAGGAACAAGTTTGCGCCGACGCAGAAATGGTCGCCATCATTGTAGAGAACCATTCCCTTGAAGTCTTGCTCGGCCTTCTCCGTCGCTTTCGAGATCATCGAAATGACATCCGGGTCGATGCTATTGGCTTTGGTTTTGAAGGTCAAACCAAGTACGCCATCGCCGAGATCCCAGGCTTCGGCGCCGTCGTTCTTGAGCACCGGCGCTTCGCCTCGCTTCAAAATGGTGAACGAGGCATTACGGGGATCCTCGACCCGGGGGACGTACGCGCCTTTCAGCAAGTCGTACACTTCACCCGCTCGGTAAAACCCAGTCGCGCCGGAAGCACGCATTTTCTCGATTGTTTCGGGGAGCGCAATACCATCGGCTTTCATCCGCTCGTATGTCGCGGCAAACCCGAGCGCATCCCAAACCTCGAAGGGCCCGAGCTCCCAGTTGTAGCCCCATTTCATCGCGTCATCGACGGCCGTCACGCTATCGGCAATTTCGCCAATGCGCCGAGCGGCATATGCCAACGATTTCGACGTGACTTTCCAGGCAAACTCGCCCGCTTTGCCCTTGTCTGCCGCGAGCTTCTGCACGCGTTCCTCGGGCGAAGCAATCTTTTCAATGGACTTGATGGCTTTCTTGATCGCTTCGTCGCCACCTTTCGCCCGATATTCGAGCGTTTTCGGGTCGAGCGTTTGAATGCCGTCCTTGCCCTTCTTGTAAAATCCACCTTTGGTTTTGTCGCCCAAGAGCTTCTTGTCGATCATGCCGCGAATGAACGTTGGCGTCTTGAAAACTTCGCGATCTTCGTCGTGCGTGAGCGACGTGTAACAATTCTCGGCGACGTGCGCGAAAGTGTCGAGACCGACGAGATCCGCAGTCCGGAAACTCGCGCTCTTCGGATGCGCCATGGCCGGCCCCGTAATCGAATCGACGTCCTCCGGCTGCAGATCCATTTCGACCATCGTGTGAATCGTCGTGAGCATTGCATGCACGCCGATTCGGTTGCCCACGAAGTTCGGCGTGTCTTTGCCAATGACGATCCCTTTGCCGAGGACGTCCTCGCCAAACTTCACCACACGCTCGAGAACTGCCGCATCCGTGTCCGGTCCCGTGACCAGTTCGAGCAGTTTCATATAACGAACGGGGTTGAAAAAATGCATGACGAGGAAGTTCTTGCGGAACTGTTCGCCACGGCCTTCCATCATGTTGGCAATGCGCAAACCCGAGGTGTTCGACGCGACGATCGCATCGGCTTTGACGATCTTTTCGAGGCGTGAGAAAAGACTTTGTTTGGGTTCGAGTTTTTCGATGATGGCTTCGATGATGAGGTCACAGTCGGCGACGCGTTCGAGATCATCGTCGACATTGCCGATGGACACGAGTTTGGCGAAGGAGGGGTGGAAAAACGCGGCGGGCTTTGATTTCAGCGCCTTGTCGAGTCCGCCCTGAGCCCATCCGTTGCGGGCAGCGCGGTCGTTCTTTTGCGCCTCGCTGAGGTTTGGCGGGACGATATCGAGCAAGAGCACGGAAATGCCGGCGTTCGCAAGGTGAGCCGCGATTCCGCTGCCCATGACCCCTGCGCCGATGACGGCTGCACGGTGGATTGGTTTCATCTCCAGAAGACTCCCTGGTTCGTTGAGCGGACGAACGGGTACCGCGAAGAGGGACGCGTGTCCACTTGCAAATGTTGCAGTGCGCAATCTAGGGATAAGAAGCCTCGTCGAACAGCCCCACGCATCACAAATGCACGTGCACGCGCACATGCAAACGCATCATGCCGGCGTGCCTGCGGCGCGTGTGCGAACCTTCTTGACGAACGTGACGAGCCCGAGGGCAACTGCGCCCACAAGCATTCCAATTGCGCCATCGACAAATGCCTCGAGCAAATTGGACCAAAGCACACCAGCGGGTTTTGCTTCCCACGCTGCGCTCGTTGCTTCGAGCCAATGGTGCAGCGGTCCGATTGCATGCACGACGATCCCACCCCCGACCAAGAACATCGCGATCGTTCCAGCGACCGACAGGAATTTCATGAGCCACGGGGCGAAACGAAGCAAGGCTCGGCCCAGCGCACGTTGCATTCCCCCGACAAACCCGGGCGAGGTCCGTGCTTCGAGCCATAAACCAGCATCATCGAGCTTCACGATGCCGGCAACGAGGCCATATACGCCAATGGTCATGCAGACGGACACGGCGACGAGCACGAGCAGTTGTTCGAGCAGAGGCTTCTCGGCAACTGTTCCCAGCGAAATAACGATGATTTCTGCCGATAAAATAAAGTCCGTCCGCACGGCCCCTTTGATTTTCGCCCGCTCGAACTCGACCATGTCCACTGCTGGATTCGCTACGGCGTGAACCAATTCATCATGCGCTTTCTTGTCGTCGGATTGGTGATCACCTAGAAAACGGTGGGCGATTTTCTCGAATCCCTCGTAACAGAGAAAAACCCCGCCCAGCATCAAGAGCGGCATGATGGCCACATGAGCCACTGCACTGATTCCCAAGGCGGCTGGCACCAATATCGCCTTGTTGACGGCCGATCCTTTCGCCACGGCCCAAACCACCGGAATTTCGCGCCGTGGTTCGACTCCCGCAACTTGTTCGGCATTGAGGGCCAAGTCATCGCCAAGAACGCCGGCGGTTTTCTTGGCCGCGATTTTGCTCATGACCGTGACGTCGTCGAGCAACATCGCAATATCGTCAATCAGCGCAAATAAATTCGCAGAAGGCATGGCCCCGCAAATTAGCACGCAACACAAAAAAGCAAGGCGAATTCTCCATAATCGCGCCGCTTCTATTCAACCAGTCGAACTCAATTTCTCCGCACTGTCGGTTTTTTCCGACAGGTCGCCGTCGGAAACACAGGCTTTGCTGCTTGCCCCGCTCCGTTCAAATTCGACAAACACATTCCCGAGCATTTCCGCCTCTTCTGCGTCATGCGTCACGAGGACCGCGGACAGCTCGCGCGTCTCGAGTACTTGCTGCAAATAGCGCTGAATCTCGCGCCGGGCTCGGCGATCGAGCGCCGACAAGGGTTCGTCGAGGAGGAGCATATGCGGACGAACGAGCAGCGCCCGCGCCAGCGCAACGCGTTGCCGCTCCCCACCCGAAAGCGAAGAAATCCGCGCTTGTTTTAATTTTGACAAACCAAGCTCTTCGAGCACATGGTCAACTTCCGCGGCGGGTTTGCTTCTTTCTGTCCGAGACAAACCAAAGACGACGTTACCCAAAACATCGAGATGCGGGAACAAGGCTTGGTCTTGCGGAACATATCCGATCCGGCGACGTTCAGCCGCGACGTCGATTCGTGCGGCAGCATCGAAAAACGTCGCTTCGTGCACACGTAGCCTGCCGCGCACAGGACGAACGAATCCCGCAATCGACCGCAAGGTGAGCGTCTTGCCCGATCCCGAAG
>DAOMZH010000973.1:0-4351 GCA_035437985.1 Polyangium sp. (in: bacteria)
TCGCGCTTTCCTTCGCGCCGGACTCGATCCTCTGCTCTTTCTTTCAAGTATCGTTCGGCGTTGAGGATCCGTTCGGCTATGTTCATTTTTAATGTACTTCGCAGCGCGTTCACGGTTACCTCCTGAGGGATCTGCCCCGCAGCTTCGAGATACACGATGAGCATCGAAAAGACAACCGTTTCCTCGACGCCCTGATGGACTTCTTGGACCAAGTGCGGACGTTTCTCGAGTTCCGCAAAAAACCGATCCGGCGTGCGTCCCAGCGCCAATGCCAACAGTACGAGTTTGACCTCGGGGGTGAGCGGTCGGGCAACGAGTTTGTCGGGGGCGACGATACCGACGTCGTCCAGGAAAATCCCAAAATCGACGAGGTACGGTCGTAATGCTCGCTGGACGTTTCCGAAATATTCTGTAAAGCGCCGTGGCGCCGTCCAACCCGTTTTGCCGTGGTGCAGGACGACCGGTATAATGATGGGCAACAACGTGGACCGTTTGCCACCAAGGGACCGAACATGTTCTTGCCAAATGCGCACCATGTATTCGAGCAATTGCAGCAAGGTCCACATTTCTGATTTGCTCTTGTGCTCGTACAAGACGTAGATCAACGCGGGCTCGTCGTCGATCTCGACCTCGAACAAGACGTCCGAATACC
This sequence comes from Polyangium sp. (in: bacteria), assembly GCA_035437985.1. Lineage (GTDB taxonomy): Bacteria > Myxococcota_A > Polyangia > Polyangiales > Polyangiaceae > Polyangium. The sequence continues at coordinate 653 of DAOMZH010000973.1, forward strand.
GTTTGGTCAGCTTGGGATCGACAAACGTGTCCGACCGTTTCCGTAGTTTGTCCCAACGAATGCGCTCGACGACGGATTTCGGCAAGATGTCACGTAATGCCGAGGCAGCGTGCTTCGGAATGGAAAACATGCCATAAAACAAGGCATCATGTGCGTCCGTTCGTTTGCGACGACGAACGGATTTCGTGGAGGACTTTGTCCCGGCCATCCAGAGTGTTTTACATGAACGACGTCAGCACTTCGACAAAAAACGCTTCGACATGATCCAATGGTTCGTAACGATGAACTTTGGTTGCCCTCGTCCGCCTGCTAGTCCCGGTGGTTCTCAACCGCCTCCACGTTCCGCATTCGCGAGTATCGCCACGACCAACCGCTCGATTTCTTTCCCCACGTCCGTTGCGGCAATGGCCTCGCGGACCGTGCGCCGCAGAGCTTCGAATCGTTTGCCTTTCGGGAGCGATACGGCTTTCGCTATTTCTTCGGCGCGTTTCGCCAATTCGCCAAGCTCTACGTGCACCGCATTGTCTGGATCGAACAAGGGCAAAGGCAAGCGCCACACGTCTTTGGCGTAGTGCCGTGGATTGTATTCACCTCGCGATTGAAGTGGACGTAAAGATTGGGTCATGGCCTCGCTGTTGATTACCGCTTCGAGGTATCTTGCTTCTTCCAAGCTCGACGCTGCGCACCAATAAAGAGTTTGCTCGATGATGGCTGGTTCGCTGATGATCGCCGCGGCCAAATACATTCCGCTTTTCGTGTAAACCACTCGATACGTGGGCATTGGAAACTGTTGCGTGATGCCTCGTTGAAAGTCGATACGCTGCACCAAACTCATTTGCTCATTTTTTCGATGCGCATTCCACATCGTCTCCGCTTTGGACCACCAATCCCAAAGCCCGGGATACATCGTGAGCTTTTCATCTTGGGTTTCGAGTAAACGTTGTCCGTCCCAAGGAATGACGCATTGGACGGGCGTGAGTGGCCGATAGGATAAAATCGTTTCGCCCATGTGCACGGAGCGCACGAATTGTCGCTCGACCTTGCATTCGAGCGAGGGCAATCGTTTCCATGGCTCCTTTTCATTGGAGCTACGTTTGCTTTGCACGGATACGCGTCCCGCACCTGCGCCCAAGGGCCCAGCTGTTTTGACCTCGACAAACAGGAGCAGCCGCGGGACCAACGTGGTTCCTTGGGCAAAACGCGCCGCATAAGGCGATGACGGCACATTGCGGATTTGTTTGCTCCTTTCGATGGAGGCGCCGGTTTTGGCGATATGCGGTGCTGCGAGGGCCCACGTCAAATCCGCGCGTGGAAGTGTGCCTTTCCAACGTTCGACCGCTGCGGGCAGAGCGACGCTTTGGCCATCCGCACAATGCTGTCCGAAAATGACGGCTGCCGGCACGGGAAAGAATGCTGGTTTGATTTGATGCAGGTCCCACGACGGTTCGAACTTGACCGATAACGTCAATTCTTTCGTTTCATATCGTCCGCGACGAAACCCGGCAAAATAGGAGCCCCGCAGCGTCGCCCAAGGCATCAAGAACCCAAACCTTCCGCCTTGGCGCAGATACCTTTCAATCGCCCGAAGTATGAAGAGTGCTGATAAATCCTGACTCGTGGCAACTTTGGCCCCAGCCCACAACCCGCGCTCTTCACTGAGCACGCGAAATTCGTTTTGCATGGCCGGAGTCATGAAACGGTATGAAAGCCACGGCGGATTGCCAATCAAGACATCTACGCGATTTTCTGGTCGCGGCCGATGACCAACGTAATGCTCTTGCTCCTTCCATTGAATGCTATCGCCGAGATAAATTGGAATCGAAATTGGCAGCCGATCATCCGCTTGAAGACGCTCGGTCCCAATTGCCAGCAAATACGTCACGCGGGCGAACGTGACGGCAACGGGGTGGATGTCCATGCCCATGACGTGTTGAGTTAATTTGGCAAGCGCTTCGCCGTTGGGTATTCCTTGTGCAGTTGCGCTGTCCAGAAAACGGCGAACAGCGTGAAAAATGAACGTGCCGGATCCACATGAAGGATCGAGCACGCGTTGCTCGATTGGATTGTTTATCGTGACCGCGACAATTTGTTCGGCGAGCCAATCCGGCGTGTAATATTCGCCGAGTTGTTTACGTTGAGTTGCCGAAATAATGCTTTCGTAGAGAACCTTGAGAACATCGTGGCGTACGTTGTTCCAAGTAAAACGAGAAAGTCTACGCGCCAGGACTTTCACGAATTGGGTCCCACCATCGACCTCGACGATCCAATCAAAAAAATCGGCCTCCACCACGCCATGGACCTGGGAACCGATGAATAACTCGCCAGTCAAGAGAGACGCGGCCGCAATTTCTGAAGAAGCTGGATCAATACCGATGACAGCATGAGCAATCACTTCAGCAATGGCCACGAGCAAGGTATGCTCGATAAAAAGCGCATCGCTGTCCACGAACCCCGTCCCCAATGCCGTGGTAAGCAAACGAGCCCACAATTCACGTTTTAATCGAACGGTTGGCAGGTCTCGAAATCGAGCATAAAGCCGTTCAATTTCAGCGATATCCAGCGCATAGCTCGGACTCGACGCCCCAAGCCGACGCACGATTTCCGTGGGTGTCGGGTGGATCGTCGCTGTGGCCAAAACACCTTCGAGCCACACACACAATTCATCTACGGCGGGTTTTCGCCCATCCGCGATGAATTGCGAAACTTGCTGCAAATCGCGATCGACGAGATGATACAAGATCCACTCGGCCCCGTCGGTCAAAACACCAACATATCGTTGTTGCATTTGTTCCGAGCGCGAAGCCACATAGCCAGCCAATTGCAATTCTGCGTCTCGACGTACGCCGTTGCGCCGAAGATCGCGTTTTACTGCAAAAACACAAAGCCCAGCTTCGACATCGATTCTTCGTTTTCCGCCCGCTTGTTGCTCCAAAACAATCTCGAGGTCGTTGTCTTGGAGTTCGAGCGGAGCAGCCAAAAGTAACGCGTGAAGGTCACTCTGAATGGTCTCCTCGGTGCGCTCCGCATCGCGATCAGCCAAGCGACGAACGAGCGTAACGAGAACAACGTGCCCCGCAGGGAACGGCGATTCGTCTGAGCTGTGGTTCGACTTCGACATCGCCGTCCGCGTACGTTACCTGCACGTTCGAGTCAACGCGGCATACACGTGGCACTGCACCCGTCTCCCGATTCGCGCCGACCTCTTTGCCACGCGGGATCCAAACTTCGGCACCACGGAGTGAAACATTGGTTGGCCCGTGAACCTCCCCCAAGAGCGTGACGCGTGCAACACAACCGCGCGAACATGTCAATACGCAAAGGACCACCCTCAATTTCCGTAACGACTTTGCGCATCGGTCAATCTAAGTCCGAGCTATAGGACAAACCCATGGCCAAGTCGTATCCGGGGAGCCATGCTCGCACGCAAAATTGTCTAGCTCGTACATTGACCCGGACCGACCTAGGGCATCTGGGGCATAGGTCGTCCAGCGGTACGAAAGGGGAAACTTTGTTTATGCAACACCATCATGCTTGGCGCTTGTCGTTTATCGCGTCTTTTGCATACGCCTTTTCAGCAATGTCGTGCAGCGACGAACCCACGCCGGTCAAAATTCCGACTGCCGCCGCGCTGGCCTGCGAGTCGCAACATGCGTCGATTCCGTCGACGGAGTTGCCATCCAAAACCACGGTTGCTGGGGC
>DAOMZH010000974.1:0-4344 GCA_035437985.1 Polyangium sp. (in: bacteria)
CGCCGAGTGGCGGATCAACGCCCGCCAAGAAACCACCGTGGAGACCGTAGTCGTCTGTTGATCCCCGAGCAGAAACACTTCACGATCAACTCATGCTGCTGCGTACGCGTCGAGGGCTCATCGAGTTCGGACGCGCTCCCCATCAGACGCGACAAACCATCGACCTCATCGTCGAACGTATCGCCACATCTGCTGGCGGATTGAAATACCTGCGCGGCGCGCTCGTCGACGTTTCGCCAGAGCCCATTCCCGAAGAGATCTCGGACGACGAGCTTCTTCAACAAGTCGCGGCCCGACTTTTCGACGGTTCTCTTTCGTTTGTCTTTCTGCGACCCTACGATGCTCCAACGCCTGGTTTTACCGTGGAAGGCGAAGGGGCGCTGGTCGCGACAGATCAGAAAAACAAAGCGGGAGAACTCAAACCAGCCCCCGAAATTCCGCCCGAATATCCCGTTTTGGCGCGACAAGAATCCGATCAAGTCATCGATTCGACGTCCAAGATCGTGGCGGCGCTGGCCAAGCAGTTGTTCCTCTCGTTTGGCCGGGCACGTCGACCTTCGACGATTGCCCGGACGTACGTTACGACCGCGAAAGAACAAGCCCAACGCATTTTGCAAGCGCGACAAACCACGGACGTCTCGCTCGAAGTCGCCAAGTGGGCCGGTGGAGGTCTCGCGCGACCCAAGCCCGAAGTTCCGGTCGAATACAAATCCGCCGCAAAAAGCACGGGGCAGACGGCAAAAGTTGCCATTGACAAACTCGCCGCGTCCCTTGGTCCACACGAACCATCGAAGTCCGGACGTCCCGCACCCGAAGTGCCCGAGACGCTCGTGCAAGTCGCGAGCGGCACGGCGGATCGAACGAACTCGGCGATTGCTTCGTTGGGTTCGTCATTCGTGGCGATGTTGCATTCGACCCCGTTCGTCCGCGTGCGAGCCACCCCGAGTCCCACGGATGACGGTGAGTGAGGGCGTTTCTTCCACGGATCGCTAAATTCCTGCGCGAAATGATACGGTATTTTCGAAGTTTCCCGCTTGATCCCCACAACGAATTTCCCGTACGATTTGAATGATGCGGCGAGTTGCCTTGTTTTCAGTCGTTCTAGCGGCTGCTTTGGTTCACGTTGGTAATGTTCGTGCGGACCAACCCGCTCGGGATCCTGATGCTGCCCCGCCAGGGCCCAAGTCGGCCATCGACATTGCGCTCGAAGATCAAAAATCGCGCAACTTCGCGAGCGCTTGTTTGGCGCTGAAAAAGATTTATCGCGAGGACTCGCGGCCCTCGACGTTGTTCCTGCTCGCGCAGTGTTACGACCAATGGGGGCGCATTGCGACGGCGGCAGTTCTTTACGAAGATTACGAAGCTGCTTTCGACAAACTCCCGGACGACGAACAAAAAGCGGAAGCTGATCGCGAGGAAGTCGCGTCCAAGCGGCGCGCAGAACTCGAAAAACGTGTGCCGAAAGTCGTGTTGCGGGTGCCCGCGGAAGCTCCCGGTTCGACGAAAGTGATGCGTCGCGCGGCTGAAGGCGGAACGTTGTTGCCGGTGGCCTTGGGTATTCCGTTGCCGATCGACCCGGGCGAACACACGATCGTTACGCAGATTCCCGGACGCGCGGATGCGTTTACGAAATTCACGCTCAAAGAAGGCGAAAACCGCATTGTCGAAGTGAGCATTCCGTCTCCCTCGGCAGCTGGAGATCCAACGCGAAAACCAGCTCCGATTCAGCCCGTCCCGACGCTGACGCCGTCGCTCGATGTCGGTATGTCGGGCCGAAGAATCGCCGCGTACACGATGGGGGGCATTGGCATTTTGGGGGTCTTGGGAGGTTTCGCCGCAGGTGCGGTCACGTTTGCCCAGAAAGACCTCATTGCCAAAAATTGCCTGCCCACCAACCAGAAGCTCTGTAATCCAACAGGTGTGGATGCAAAGAACACTGCCAAGACTGCCGGTCTTGCCAGCACCATTCTGTTTCCCATCGGTGCCGTGGGCCTTGGAGTCGGAGCGATTCTCTACTTCACCGAGCCGCCGCCCTCCAAGTTTGGCTCGACCGAACCCTCTTTCCGGTGGAACGTAGCGGCAGGCCCAGGATCAGCCGGCGCCGAAGTCGAATACCGTTGGTGAACCAATGAATACTCGAAGTGACAGGAGACGAAAAATGATGAAGACATTGCTTCGGGGTTCGTCGATTACGCTCGCCGCGTTTTTCGTCGGTTGTGCTCAAGAAGGCGAAGTCGCGGAACAAGCTCCGCAGCTCGCCGAACAAGCGCAGGCTCCGGTCGTCGAAACGCCGGTTCGTCAAGCCGAACCGGTGGTGCTGGCGCAGTATCGGACGTTGGCGGTGCCGACGTTCGAGATGCGACCTGTGGCGTCGTGGAAGCTGGAGACTCGATCGGCATTTGAGGTTTTCACGGCGCCGGGTGGTCAAGTGCGGGTGTTGGTGACGCCGTTTGGCGAGAACGACTCGATGACGGCGATGCGGGATGCGGCGCTCGAGTTGTTGGAGGGGACGGAGATTCGGCCGGCGGAACAACGCAACATTCAGGTGGGCGAGGGGCAGCTCGACGCGGAAGCGCAGGATGGAGCTTTGAAGTTGCCGACGGGCGAGGCGGGTTTTCAATGCGCGGTGATCAAGGATCGGTCGGGGCGCAAAGTGTTTGTCGCGTACGTATTTGGGAAAGACGCACCCGCGGGCGTACGTGAAGATGGGATGCGGATGATCGGGTCGTTGCGGGACAAGTGATCGCGATACCCTAGTGGAACGTCGAGGGGGCGTAGGCCGATCGATGTTCTAGGCCCAGCGTTTGGTTTGCTTGATTTGGTCGCGTAGTCGAGTCAACCCATCAGCGTCGAGGGTATCGAGGTGAGCGCTTTTGTTGTCCGTCAAGGGGATCGATAGGAGTTCACATACATCGCGGATGGCTTGTTGCAGTTCAATCCTGCGTCCTTCTTCGATTCCCTTTTTGATTCCCCGTTTTTCGCCTCGTTTTTCGCCTCGTTGTTCGCCCTCTTTTTGGGCCAGCGCCAACATGCCCCGCTCATTCTGTATCGCCATTCCAGCACGAATGTAGGCATCCCATTCATCTACGGTGAACTTGGCGGTCCTGGCAGCATCGAGCGCTTCGACGATGGGTGGGTAATTCAAGGCTTCGGGGATCATTTTCAAGTTATCGGCTTCTCGGAAGAAATAGGCCCACTTTTCGATGGTTGTTCGTGGAGGACCTTCGACGTCGTATTTCGGTAATTCCAAAAAGACGAATTGCAAAGCCAAAAGACCCACGGTTCCCGATTGCTGCTCTTGCATTTTCCAGCGACTGACCATGGGAACGTTCGAGCCCTTGTGTTTTGGCCACATCTCGAAGTCGCAAATGGTAATTCCCACGATATCATTCAATTTCGGGTAATCTGCTCCCACGTCGAGTTGATTCGTATACGCCTTGGCGACGTTGTACACGACGCGCTTGTCAAATGCCTCCACGTTGAGGACTTGCATTTCGACGACGTAATGGACGCCGCGAGCGTCTTTGCATTTGACGTCGACGATGGAGAGCTTGAGTTCCTCGACCTTGGGGCGTTGTGTTGGGTCCAGGAACGTGACTTCGATGATGCGGTGCTTGTCGTCGAGCTGCAGGATGTCGTTCAGGAAGCCGATGAGCGCCGTCTTGTGCTTTTCCGAGCCGAAGATGCGATGAAAGGTGAAGTCGGTTTTGGGATCGGCAAACACCGGGCGAGGCATGCTGCAAACGTAGCATCAACCCGGACGCAGGTTCAACCGTGTTCGTCAAGTGAAACGAAATCGATGTTGTCGAGTCCGAGCGCTTGCAATGCGATGTTTTGGCGGGACAATCGGATTATGCGGACAAACGTATTGCGAGAAGCGGGCAGGGTATTGGTGATTGAATGATGCGCATGAGCCCTCTCGCGCGTTGGGGTGCGCGGGAGAGGGCCCGGGTGAGGGTAGAGGCTCAGCGGAAGCTGGCGACGCCGATGCCTTGGACGTTGGTCGTTGCGAGGCCTGCGATGGTGGGGAATCCCCACGCAAAGGGACTCATGCTGGCGCGTCGTGCGTGTGTCAGCGTGGTGCCTTCGTTAAACATCACTTCGACGTCATAACCCGGAAGTCCAGGCGCGGCTACGATCGACGTTACGGCATTGCCCGTAACATTCGTTCCAGTTGAGCCCCAAGTGTTTGCCGTCGTGTCAAAGATGCTCGCGTAGAGTCTGCTCATGCCCGATGAGTTCGAGTACACGATGATGACGTTGTTATTCGGCATCAGAACGAGTCCAGGTCGAATCGTCGTGCGTATGCGGTCGGCACCGCTGACGTCGCGGGCAACCGCTGGC
>DAOMZH010000975.1:0-4338 GCA_035437985.1 Polyangium sp. (in: bacteria)
AAACCTCGCGTAGCGCGCTTGTTAGCGCGCGAAGCGAGGGTCGTAATCACCGGACGCGCTTTCAATTAGCGCGCGAAGCGAGGGTTCAAATTCTGGCTCGGTCTACGGAACACCCTCCCAGACGCTGCTACGTTTCCGTGCATGGCCCAGGGCTGCCCGATCTGTGGAGGGAACGTTTCGACTTCGGCCGACAACAAATCCCGTCCCTTTTGCTCACCTCGTTGCAAACTTCTCGATCTCGATCGCTGGTTGAGTGGCTCGTATCGAGTACCCGGTCCGCCTATCGAATCGAGCGGGATGGCCGAGGAGTTTGGGGGGTCTGGGGGGTCGTTTGAACGCAAAGGAGATGACGAATCGTGAAGCTCGCGCACACTTCGCTTATCGCTGCAGTCACGCTCGGTACCTCGTTCGCATTTGCCTCGGTAGCATCTGCACAGGGTTTGACCCCTCCGCCGCCGCTCGAGCCCGAAGAACGGGAAGATTCATCCGCCACGGAGAAGGAGCTCGATAGCTCGCAAAAGAGCGATTCGAAACGGGGCCTCGAGTGGGTCTACGTGGACGTCGACGGTGGCTATCAGATCGTTGGACTACGAACGTTCAACCTCGACGAACAGAACTTCACGGCTGGTTTCATCGCGACCGAGTCGCAAGGGTTCGTGATGGGTGCTGGCGTTGGCGTGCGCCTCTTGTTTTTGACGCTTGGCGCTCGCGCTCGCGTGGGTCTTTTCGACTCGTGGGATTTGTTCAGCGTTGGTGGTGAACTGGGCTTGCGTTTGCCCATCGGGAACCTCGAACCGCACTTCAACTTGGGTGGTGGATACACGGCCCTCGGGAGCTTCAAGAGCTCGCTCAAACTCGATACGAACGCTGCCCAAGATGCGCTTTCCAAGGCCGATATTGCGGGGTTTTACGTTCGCGCGGGCGCGGGCATCGACTACTACATCACCCCGACGTTTTCGATCGGTGCCCTTGCGAGTTTCGAGGTGCTGGGTCTGACGCGTCCGGGGCTTGATGTCTCGCAAATTACGGCGATCAAGTCCGACCCGAGTTTGTCGGATGTCGAAAAAAAGAAGGCCGATCTGCTCGCGCTCAACGGTACGAGTTACGGCGCCGCAGGCACCGGGATGGTCGTTTTGGGCCTGCATTTCTAGATGTTGGTCCACGGGCTGCTACGCCTTGCGAATCGTCCGTCGGACTTGTTCAACCTACGTTGTACCCTTGAGCCGTCGTCCCCAGCTTCGCGAGATTCGCGACCCCTTCGAACCACCACCTGACCCTTGTTAGTCGTCAAGATCCTCGTCGAGCTGCTCGTCGTCCTCGCGCCTCTCGCGCTGCTCGCGTTCATTTTGTCGCGTGGTTCGCTCGTGCCGTCGAGTCCGCGGTCGGTGGTGCTCACGTTTTTGCTTGGCGTCGTTGGGTTTGTCCCAGCGTTCTTCTTTGAACGAGCTGCGGTGAACAACCTGGGTGTGCGCAAAGAGGACCTCGGGACGAATTTTGCTGCGGCGCTCGTGTATGCGTTTCTCGTGGCCGCTCCGTTCGAGGAAGGGCTCAAGGTTGCTGCAGCAGGTCCGGTGTGGCGATGGCGTTCGGGACGGCATCGACCGATTGACGGAATCACGTACGCGAGCGCGTCGGCGCTTGGGTTCGTCACGGCACACAACGTGGTATTGCTCTACGAACGCCCGTTCTCGTGGCTCGATCCGTTGCGCGCTTTTTTGATGGCTCTCGCGACGCCATGCATCGCGGCGACGTGGGGTTTTGCGCTCGGGCGTGCGCACAAAGAACCGATGGGTGGTTGGTGGTTCCGAGGTGCGTGGCTGTTCGCATCACTTGGAGCAGCAACGTGTCATCAGCTGCTCTTTGCTCACGGACCAACCGAGATGCTCGCGATGATCCCCGTGTTCATCGTGGCCGGAGCGATCACGTTTTTCGGGGGACGCGACTTGCTTCATCGCGAGATTGCGAAACCCGTAGCCCCCAGGAAATCGCGCATCTCACTTCCAGCTCCATCGATTCGATCACTTCGCGAAGCTTTGCGCAAGTCGGAACGACCCATCTCGTTTTTGTGGATCATTGCTGGAGCTTTGGTGATGGTCGGCGTTGCGATCGGCGCGCTCGTTGGCGCTGTGCTCCTGGGTGGAAAAATGGGTGTGGACTTTGGGGCCGTCGATCGTGATGCCTCACGTGCAGCAGCGTTGGCGCCGATTCTCTTGCTTGCTGCCGCAGCCGTCGTGGCGTTTCCATTCGCCGGTTGGCTCACGGCGCGAGCTTCGTTGGCGCAGAGCGTTCTCGAGCCTGCGATCAGTGCACTTTTGGCAATTGGTGGGGGTGTGGTGCTGTTGGCACTTGCGGCGCCGGTTGCCGTCGTGATTGGCATCGCGTGCGCGCCAGTGGCGTTTGGGCTCGCGTGTGCGGGCGCGTGGTTCGGACTCGACAAACCCGCGTAAATCGGGTCAACTCGCGATGTTTTCGAGCTCTTTGTCGAGTTGTTCGAGGAGTTCTTTGGCGCGTGCCGACACGGTCTTGGGCACGGCGACTTGCACGATGACTTGTAGCGCTCCGCGTCCGCGACCATCGATGCGCGGCATGCCTTGACCTCGAACGGTGATGACGTCGCCAGGTTGCGAACCGGCAGGAACATCGACCATCACGGCACTTTCATCGGGCAGTTTGAGCTCGATTTGTCCGCCCATTGCCGCTTTGGAGTAGGGCATCACGGAGCGGGTGACGAGGTCTGATTCGTGGCGTTCGAAGTTGTCGTCTTGAGCGAGATCGACATCGACGTAGAGATCGCCGGAGGGTCCGCCTTGCGAGCCGGCCATGCCTTGTCCGGGGACGCGAAGACGTTGGCCAGCATCGATGCCGGCTGGAAATGTCACGACGACTTTGCGATTCTTTTCGACGGCGCCTTGGCCGTTGCAGGACGTGCACGGCGAGCTGACGGTGCTGCCTTCGCCGCGGCAGGTGGGACATGTCTGGGTGAACATGACAAACCCGCGAGCGGTCGACACTTGACCTTGGCCGTCGCATGTGCCGCAGGTTTTTCGTTTCGAACCCGGTTTGGCGCCGCTCCCGGAGCACTCGTCACATGGGACCGGAGTGCGGAGTGAAACTTCGCGTTTCGTTCCGGTCATTGCTTCGCGCAACGTGAGTCGTTGCTCGACGCGCAAATCTTGACCGCGTGCTGGACCGTTGCGTCGTCGTTGTCCGCCCCCGCCAAACCCACCGCCCCCGCCAAACCCCCCAAAAAGCTCGGAGAAAATGTCTTGGAAGTGCGTGAAGATGTCCCCGGACTGCATGTCGGGCATGCCTTCGACGCCCGCATGTCCAAAACGATCGTAACGACCGCGTTTCTGGTCGTCCGAGAGAACCCCGTACGCTTCGGTCGCTTCTTTGAAACGAGCCTCGGCTTCCTTGTCGCCGGGATTGCGATCCGGGTGATTTTTGAGCGCGGCGGCCCTGTAAGCCTTGCGAAGCTCGTCGGCCGACGCTTCTTTGGACACCCCAAGAACTTCGTAATAATCCCGTTTTTGGCTCATGATCGGTGGGAAAAAACAACCTCGGAAAGGCGTCGAGGCCGGGAGACGATAAGCAGCTTCATCGTCGTGTCAACGACGGCATGCCGGGTTGGCATGAAGAAGTCGAATTGGAAGCAGTTCCGTGATCTCAACCCTCGCTGCGCACGCTAACAAGCGCGTTACGCGAGGTATTGTTTGCGATTGGGGGTAATTTTAGCGGGTCATTGGCCGCGACGCTGGAAAGCCGGGGTGTCCCAGTCGGCGTCGAGGGGCGGGACGAAGGTGGAACGTTCACGCGGAGCGGACCCGGACGACAAAGAGGCCGGGGCTGCTTGAGGCGGTGGCGTGCGGCGCACGGTATAAGCAGGCTCTTCACGCGGTGCGGGTTCGCGTGGCGGCGTGCGTTGCGTGGGCTGCGAGGGCAGGGAGGCTCGCGGGCTCGGGCTCGTGAGCGCATTCGACATCGGGCTCGCGAGCGACGGGGCCGTCGAGACAGCCGTCGCATGATGCGCGCGATTGCCCGTCGTCATCGTGGAGGTCGCGAGCTGCGTGGCATCGACACCAGCAAGTTCGAATCCGGTGGCAATGACGGTGACTTTGATCATGTCGCCCATCGTTTCGTCGATGGTGGCGCCGAAGATGATGTTCGCGTCTTCGTGCGCTTGTTCCTGCACGAGCGTCGCAGCTTCTTCGATTTCCTTCATGCGCATGTCGGGGCCGCCCACGATGTTGATGAGCACGCCCATCGCGCCTTCGACCGAAATGTTGTCGAGCAGCGGCGACGTGATCGCCATCTCGGCAGCGAGACGCGCGCGGCCTT
>DAOMZH010000976.1:0-2797 GCA_035437985.1 Polyangium sp. (in: bacteria)
CCGAACGTGTGGACGTCGAAGCCGGTGAAGCTTTGAGCGCAAAGAAAAATGGCGTCGACATCCCAGTCATGCCCGGCGCGATGTCGATATCGATGGTGATCGACGTGCCCATGAAAGGCGCCGAGTCGACATTCGAGGTCACGCTTTCGCCTTGAATTGGTAGCAAGTCGATTCCGCATCTCGCACAATCGAAAATACGATGGCCGACGGGTGTTCCGTTATTGTTGGGAAATGTAGAGGAACTAGGATAAGCTGCGGGGCATGACGTATCGTGTTGGAAAACCCGCTGAACCTTTGGTGTGTCTCGTGAGCAGTCTGGCCATTGCGCTCGATCGCGATACCGGACGACAAGTATGGCGTTATCAAGCTTCGACGCGTCTCGTGCGCATCGTGTATGCAACCGAGCGACTATTTTTGCTCGATGCTGATTGCGTGTTGCATTGTTTGCGCGTGACGGATGGCGGGCTGCTCGGAAAGGTGCAAGTCGACGAGCGAAGTTATTGGGGATGCGCGATGTTGCCTGGTCCCAACGACGAACTGTATATTGCCACGACGAACAGCATTGTCGCGCTTGATGCGACAGGTCGCGAAATGTGGCGCTTCAAGCCGGACAACGTCCCGAGCTCGCACGGGAGTGGTCTTGCGGGATTGGCATTGCCCGGGGCGGTCATGCAACCCGATATGCGGGAATGAGGGGCGCGGGTCGCGCGTGATCATGCCGCAGAAATGGGCGCTGCACCAAATAGGGGCCTTCACGATGGAACGCAGCCGCGATTGCCAACGTCATCCAACGGGATTGGCCATCGCTCGCACAGCAGCGGAAGAGGAATGTGAACGAAAAACGAAACGAGGTTCGAGCACGGCACCATCCACGAGGACTTTGAATGCCGCATACCTTGGCGCTCGAGCTTCCCACATGACGAATCCGAGGCACGAATACCGTAGATCGTCGAGCCAAACAGCAATGGCGCCATCGTGTTCCGGACCAAAACTCGGCAATGACGCTGCCAAGCGGTCGAATTCCAAGAGAGCGTCATCGTGCATTCGGGTGCTGCGTCGAATTGCTTCCTGCAAAGAAAGAGCATACTCATCCGCGAGGACCACGATTACATTGACATAATCGCGAGCCAGATCTTTCCCGAGGCTCAAAAGATCATTTCCCAGCCCCACGATCTTGTTGGCGAGCATTTTGATTCTGCGCACCGTTGGGTGTTGGTGAATTATCCTGGGCAATTCGATATGGCGGGCGTGTTCGAGCAAATGCGCCGTCGCGTACATGCCGATCGTTGCAATTCGCGATTGCATTGCATCGGAAAACCTGACGTGTCGCTGCTCGCTGTTCCATGACTGCACCTGTCGAGCTTCGGCCAATGCGGCAACGCTCCACATGTGCATCGCTTCGACCAGCATTTCGATCCAATTTCGACTATGAACCTGCGCCAATTCGCAAAATAGATTCCACCAGGCTTTGTCGAAGATGTTTGTCGGTGGTTTGGCGCTGGCGTGGAAAATTTGATAGGGTCGAAGATTGAACCCTCGACCATTGGATTCAACGTCCTCGTCATCCCAAAGGAGCCACAACGAAAGATACTTTGCAATGCAGAGGAGCTCCCGACGCGTGGCGTGAGGGAAAGGCGCTCCCGCATATTGACCCGGTGCGAACGTCCGTAACATTTCCAGGTGCCGCGCGCCAAAACCCATTTCGCAAAACCACGCCAACAATGGAGCCTCGATGTCGACAGCATGCACATTGACCAACGGCTCCGGCCTCCAATGAGCCGGAATCCGCAATGGGAGATCGAGCCTCGGTGTGTCTGCAGCGACGTCGCTCGCCATGCGAATGGCAATGGTTTCACCGGACCTATCGGGCCATGATTTTTGATTTTTCATTGCACTTCACGCAGCTCCTGTTGTTTCCGAGCGATCCATTCCCGCGCTTCCGTCTCGGTGGCGCAAAAACCCACAGGCCCTCGGATTCCCTTGTTCAGCAACTTGGCCGCCTTGGTGATCATCTCCACCACGACCCGCATATGAAAAGATCCGCTAATCACTGCCGTCGCCGCCGGATCCAATACCAGCATGCCGCTCGCACCATGACGACGACCAACTTGTGTCACCGTATGCACACGCGACAGATCGACAATCAAAAAGACCCGAGGAAATCGCTGCACAGCGTCCATGAGTGCCGTGTTCATCTGCCCAATGACCTCACTGTCCAAAACCCCAACATATGTGACAAGACATAAATTGGGCGGCTCGACGCGAAGCGTATTCGCACCGATATGCACCTTACTACCAGAGACCATTACTTGGTTTTCGTGCATGACTTTCACGGATGCCGGAGGACCAGTCAGCCACAAGCATTTGGCATACCGAATTGAAAAGAAATGCACGTTACGCTCAATGCATGCGGCCGTGTGTGGCCATACAAGAGCAAATGGGGACTGTGCCTGCGGAGCACACATCCGGGGCATTTTTTGCTTTTTGGGGATTGCGGTAAGCAAGAACCGCACACCCAATGCGAATTTCCGTAGGGTCAAATGGTCAGGGAATCGAGTTTCGTCCCGATTCCGAGCAAGTCGAGTCCGTAATGGTCATCGTATTGGTGAACGCACGGGTGTCAGAGACCGCCCAATGAGAGCGCTTGGAACGTTCCCCGCCCCCAGGAACGTAAGCGATCTCCTACCGAGGAACGTTCCCCTCGGGCTTCTACACGCTCAATGGGAACGCTTGGAACGTTCCCCGCCCCCAGGAACGTAAGCGATCTCCTACCGAGGAACGTTCCCCTCGGGCTTCT
>DAOMZH010000976.1:2897-4334 GCA_035437985.1 Polyangium sp. (in: bacteria)
CTCCGAATGTTCCTCAGGACTTGCCCAGCAACGCCGCTGCAAATTCGGTTGCGGCGGGTCGTTTGTCCGGGTCATTGTCCAGGCAGCGGAGAATCAAGTTCGACAGGTCTTCTTGCAATCCACATCCGCGCAATGTCGAAAACGCGTGTTCACCCACCGTGCCTCCCATGACGGGCAAAATCGAATACGGAAGCTCACCCGTGAGCAATTCGTAAGTCATCGCGCCCAGCGCAAAAATGTCCGCCGATGGATGAGCGTTTTTTGAGCCAAACCCGAGTTCCGGGGCCATGTAGAGTGGCGTCCCCACCAGCATCCCCGTTTGCGTCAAACTCGGAGACCGCTGCGATTTGCTCGCTGGCACGGATTCGTCCGTCGTCGCGGACGCGTCCGAAGACAACATTGGTATTGGGATCCGAGAATCGTTCATCATGATCGAAATGCCAAAATCGGCCAATTTGACGACCGGTATCCCATCCGCTTCCGAGGCGACCACCAGAATGTTCTCGGGCTTCAAATCCCGATGCACGATCGATTGCGCGTGCAGCACGTCGAGCGCTCGCGCGACCTGCACCATCACCCCCAAAATCCATGAAATATCCCCGGTTCGGCTAGGGATTTTGCGCAACGTCGTCCCTTCTACGAGCTCCATGACGATATACAAAACGCCGTCGTCGGTCACGTCGATATCGTGAACCGAAATGAGGTTCGGGTGTGACAAACATGCCAAGATTTGTGCTTCGCGGGCAAACCGTCCCAAAACAGTCTTGTCCGGGCTACTGTTCAGCACTTTCGCCGCAAGATGCATTCCGTCCGTCGTTCGTTCGACTTCGTATACCGCCCCCATGCCTCCTTCGCCCAAAGGTCGCACCACGCGATAACAATCACCAATCACCTTCCCCGCTTTGTACGGTCCCGCGTACCCGCCTCCATCGCTCGGAATGAGCGTCTCCATCAGCCGCCGGGACCTTTGGGCAATTTGACGCCGCAATTCATCATTGAGCTGCTGCACGTCACGATTCCGAGCTTCCAAGGCCCGCAATTGTGCTTCGACGCTTTGGTACAAGTTTGCATTTTCCACGGCAATCGCGGCCTGGGACGCAATGACCGTCAACAGATTCACGCGCGAAGGTGGGAATGCCGCCGGCGCGCCACGATGTTCCAAATACAAAACACCGCCCAAGCGCCCCCGATGAATCAAAGGCAGGGCGAGCAGCGAGCGCACACCATGAGCCGTGAGGTGCGGATCGTCGACAAACCTTTTTTCGCACAATACATCATCCACGACCACGGATTCGCGACTGCGCGCCACATATCGCACCACCTTCGTGGCCACATCGTCGCTTCGTTCGATTGGCAAAGACAAACCCGTTTCTATGTGGCCATTCGTCGTCGACAATCGGGCAACCAGCAAAAGCGATTCCTCTTCGCCGAGCACGA
>DAOMZH010000977.1:0-4332 GCA_035437985.1 Polyangium sp. (in: bacteria)
CGTGCATTCGGGTATCGAAGAATGCGACGACGGAAATGCGTCGAATGCCGATGCTTGTCCGACGAGCTGCAAGAATGCGACCTGTGGCGATGGATATGTATTGGATGGCGTCGAGGAATGCGACGATTCCAATACGAGCAATTCCGACAGCTGCATCCAAGGTTGCAAGAATGCCACGTGCGGCGACGGATACGTCCAAGCGGGCGTCGAAACGTGTGACGACGGTAATCAAAACAATGGCGATTCGTGCTCGAATACGTGCACGAGCGCCACGTGCGGCGACGGCGTCATGCAACCCGGGGAAGCCTGCGACGACGGTAATGCGTCGAATTTCGATTCGTGCCTGAAGGGATGCCTCAAAGCAAGCTGCGGCGACGGGTTTGTCTGGGGCGGCATGGAAGAATGCGACGATGCCAATGGCGTCAACGGCGACGGCTGCACCTACGATTGCAAGCTCGAGCCAATGGGCAGCGGCGGAGCTGGGGGAATGGGCAGTGGTGGAATGGCCGGTGCTGGTGGAATGGGCGGAACCGGTGGAATGCCGATTGAGGTTGGTGGTGCCGGTGGTTCTGCAGGTTCTGGTGGCAATACTCCCTCCACAGAAGGTGATTGCGGATGCCGCACAGTCGGTAATGGCAATACGAGCCAAACCACTGCAGTCGTCATTCTGCTCGGAATCGCCTGCGTGGCCCGTCGTCGCCGCCGCATGGCTGCCTGATATCGCACCTCGTTCGACGACTGCGCTGCAACCAGGCGGCGCAGTCGTCCTCGCCCACGCCATTCGAGTCCCACAACAGAGCAGCAATCTCCGACCTTTTCACGGTCGCGCTCGCTCGTCACAAGGACTTGCATGTCAAAATTCAAAAAAACATGACAAGGTGTTGTTTTTTCGTTACGTTGGCTAGCGACTCGTCACCGCCGGATATGTTTGCATGGCCTCACCCGTCAATCCCGGAGATATCGTTCTCGGCAAATATCGAATCGAAGCCGTCTTGGGGCAAGGCGGCATGGGCGTCGTCGTAGCCGCGCGCCATGTCGATCTTGGCCAACGCTATGCCATTAAATTTCTGCTGCCAACGGGATTGAACCACGAGGAATCCGTCGCGCGATTTTTACGCGAGGCCCGGGCATCGGCGCGCTTGCAAAGCGAACACGTGGCGCGCGTTCACGACGTCGGAAACATGGAAAACGGCGCGCCCTACATGATCATGGAGTACCTCGAAGGTCGAGATCTAAAGGCAGTCGTACGCGAGCAAGGCCCCCTGCCCGCGGATTTGGCCATGACGTACGTCGCGCAGGTCTGTGACGCAATTGCCGAGGCGCATGCGGCAGGCATTGTGCACCGCGATTTGAAGCCCGCGAATTTGTTTTTGGTGCGGCGACGAAATGGGGCTCCCTGCGTCAAGGTCCTCGATTTCGGCATTTCCAAGCATATTGGAGGCGAAGAAGTCGATTTGACTTCGACAAACGCGACACTTGGCTCGCCTTTGTATATGTCACCGGAACAAATCTCGAAATCGAAAACCGTCGACCAACGGACCGACATTTGGGCCTTGGGCGTCATTTTGTACGAACTTTTGACCGGCACGTCTCCCTTTCGCGGAGGCACTGCACTCGAAGTCGTTTCCCGCATTCTCCAAGAAGAACCAACACCCGTTCGACAGCTCCGCCCCGACGTGCCCGAACGCGCGGAAGTGGTGATAGCGCGCTGTTTGCGAAAAAATCGTGACGAACGATTTCAATCCGTAGAAGAATTGCTCACGGTCCTGGAAAAAGGAACCCTTACGCCTCATGGGGCTCCCTTGAGCGCCACGTCGACGAGCGTGGAAATACCTCCTCGAGAAACGATGGCGTCCGCTTCAGGGCAAGGAATGACGACAGGCAACGGTATGAATGCGGCTCCGACGTCGGTTGCATTTGGACAAACGCAACACGTCACCAAACCTACGTCTTCAACGAACCCCTTGATGATGGCCGTGGCGGCGGGCGCGACCGTCGTTCTGTTAGGTGGGGCAGTGTTTGGAATACGGCAATGGTTGATCGCGAAAAACGATGCAGCCGAGGCCCAACCGTCCGTTGCCGCAACGGAAACTCCGAAAATGGCCCCCGCTGCTCCGTCAACGGGCGTCGTGGTTGCCCCGGCCCCGAATTCAGGGCCCGAACCTTTGCAGCAAGACGCGGGAACCACCGATAGCGGTCCTGCTGCAACGCCGACCGTGGCCACTCCCTCGGGCACGAATAACAACAAATCGACTCCGACCACCACCACGACCACCACGACGAAGAAAAAGCGCACCGCACTTTGAGCAATGCAACATCGAGGGAGCATGCGTAGGCTCGTTTGGCAAACCGTAACCATTATCTCGCTTTTTGGCGCTGCTCCGCATGTAGCGATGGCCCAAGGAGCGGATTCGCAAGCCATTGCCGCAGCGCAATCGCTGGTCGATGAAGCGGGCGACTTGATGGACAAGAAAAAGTTCGCGGATGCTTGTCCCAAATTGGAGCAAGCCGCGAAACTACTCCCGCAGGGTATTGGCGTTCGGATCGAACTCGCGGAATGTTATCTGGGCTTGGGCAGGCTCGCGAGCGCGCAAGGGCAATACCTGCAAGCCGAAGCCTTGGCGCGAGCGGCGAAAGATTCCCGAGCGCGCGAAGCGGCGTCAAAGGCGGAAAAACTCAAGCCAAAGCTGGCGACGATTACCCTGAACGTACCGGACGAACTGCGTCAAGTCGAAGGTATTCGTTTGACCTGGGATGGGTTTGTCTGGGAACCGGCGACTTGGGGCACGGCCATTCCCGTCGATATGGGCAAACACCAATTGGACGTGCAAGCTCCGGGGTATAAACCGTGGAAAACCGAAGTCAATGTCGAAGCCAATGGGCAAACGGCAAAACAAGACGTACCCATGTTGGAAATACTCCCGCCCGAGCGGGTAAAACCGCCGCCGACTTCAGGTTCTGTCGAGCAACCCCAAACTTCGCGAATGCCGTTGATTTTTACCGGAATTGGCTTGAGCGTCGTGGGCATTGGACTTGGAGTGGGTTTTACCGTGGCTGGGGCAGAAAAAAACAAGTCGGCAATTGGTTTGGCCGATCAGATTCGAGTCGAGCGGACCACGGACGAAACATTGTGTCCGGCAACGAGTACGGATCCGCGGTGTACTGAACTCGCAGAACTCGTGACACGCCGGGATACATTCGCCACCGTCGGTGTTGCGGGATTTATCGTGGGCGGCGCTGCGGCCGTGGGGACGTTCGTGCTCGCCTTTACAGGCCCGCGCAAGAATAAAGAGCCCGCAAGAAACGCATTTGTCGTCATGCCCCTCCCAGGCAGCGTTTGGATGTCCGGAACCTTTTGAACCCATGACGTTGGGAGCCACTAAGAATGATACGCAAAAAATGGTTTGGCTTAGTATTTATTGGATCAATTGCCGGAACATTGGGGAGCTTTTTTTCTGGATGTAGTATCTACGACGATCCCGCGACCAGCACTGGGACATGCGAGGATGACGCCAATCCGTGCACCGTTGACACCTGCAACACTGGCGCGACGACGCACACGTCTGTACCGGATGGCCGAACTTGTTCGTTGGGTGCTAATCCTGGGACATGTGGGGCTGGTCGATGCGTTCTCGAGTGCGAATCGAATCCCGACACCTGTAGATGCACGTCAGAAGACGAGTGTCCGCCTGCAGAAGCTTGCGCAATATGGTCGTGCAATGCGGGAAAATGCATTCGAGAATCCGCCAATGAAGGAATGCTCGTGGATGGTGCGCAAACACCTGGTGACTGCCAAAAATCGGTTTGCCAAAGCGGGGAAATCGTAGCCACTGCTGATGATACCGACGCCCCATTCGATAGTGCCGGCGATTGTCAGGCGCCAGCGTGCGCGGGTGGCACACCGAGTTCCATGGCCGACGACAATGACAAACCTTCGGATACCGAGTGCTTGATTGCGGGTTGTAGCGGAGGCAACCCCACAATGGCAAACGCACCGACCGGAACGTCTTGCATGAACAACACCCGTGCATGCAATATGCAGGGGCAATGCGCGAGTTGTCTATCTGAAGCTGAAATGGCGACCTGCATCGCGTGCCCCGTAAAACTCTGCGGTGGAGAATCATGCCCTATGGCGACATCGTGCCAAAGCGGCTTCTGCGCGGATGGCGTTTGCTGCAATGAAGCATGCACGGGCGAATGCAAGGGGTGCAATGTGCCGGGGATGGTTGGCCAATGCTCCAACATTCCTTATTACGAAAACGATCCTTCCTATACAGATCCAATGTCGATGGTCCCCGGCGTGAGTTGTGACATCAATACGGGGTCGGTTTG
>DAOMZH010000978.1:0-4326 GCA_035437985.1 Polyangium sp. (in: bacteria)
AAGTCGCCGAAAACATGTTCCGGAACATGCACTTCGTGTCGACCGCGATTCTCGTGGGTGCAACGGTCGGTTTCTCGACGGTTGATCTTCATGCCGAAACTCCGCACGTAGCCCAAAGGTCCACAGAACCTTGGGACTCGCGAGGGTTCGTGCTCGGGGCGCGTTTTGGGGTCACCCCCATGGCCGACGAGGCCTTTACTTCAATGGGTTTTTCCTTGGGATACAAGTTTGGTAAGACGATTGTCCAACTGACGGGCGCGTTTCAAGATATTCGTGCCAATGGTTTTTCCATGCAGGGTTTTACGGGGATCAGCTATGACTACGACGAGCGTGATTTCGTGGCTCGACCCGAGGTGCAGTTTGCATATGCACAATTTCCGCAGAAGCGGTTGGAGCTCATTGGGCAGATGGGATGCGGTCTTGGGGGACAGCTAAATATTTCCCATTCCGAGGTAAGAGATGGATTGGGGACCGTGGTGCCGACTGTCAATACACAACGGAGCGTGCTCGTCGATACGCATATCGCAACAGGATCACGGTTTTGGCCACATTCTCAATTTGCTGCAAGCGTCGTTGGCGGCATCGAGTTTGCCGCGCGCATACCGACGAATTTGAATAGCAAACGTCAAACGTCGTTTTCGCCCCGTTTCGACGTCCAATTCTTGGCGGTTTTTTGAGGTACCATGATGTACGGCTCAATGAGGAAATGGCTCGTAGGTTCAACCATTGCAGTCACGATGGCCTTCGTCTCCACAGCAGGTGCACAACCAGCCGAGCTTGCAGCAATAGGCTCCGAACCCACGCGTCCATTGCGTTTTGGCGCGGTATTTGGAATAGATCTGCTCGGGTCGACGACGTATTTTTCGACGAGCACACAGGCATTAGGGGCTTTCATCGGCTTCAAAGCACCACGGGTAGTATTGGGCGTGGGAGGCGAGGTATTCATCGGCAGCGACTTCATCACGGGCTCGAGGGCATTCACCGACGCGATCGTGGGTACAGTTCGTATTGAAGGACAAGTGGCGATTCTGCGCACTCCAGACGAGCGCGTCGAAGCGTTTGTCCTGGCTGCCTACGGCTGGGCGACCGGGGATCCGCTGCTGGATGCCCAAGCCGTCAGTACGAATCTGCCCAGCGGGCCCGTTTATGGCGGCATGGGGATTGGATATTGGTCAAAGCCGTGGATGAACGTCCAGTTGTCTGCCGGAGTCATGGGAATTTGGAATAGCAGGTCGAAGTCGCGATTCGACCCTGACGAGAATTATGAGCAAGCGACAAAGATATCGCCTTGTGCTCGTTTGCGTATTTCGTTTGTCGTGGACCCGCAGATCAGCGGCGATCGTCGACGGCGGTGACCTTCGCGCTCCACGGACAATATTGTTTGACCGTCGAGATCCATTCCGCCTTGTTGTCTTCGATGTATTGCGGCGTGCCGTCACAGAGTTCGATGGTCACATCCGCAAAGCCGACATCATTGGGGTCGACATGGTACGTCCAGTCCGAGTCGCAATCGCGGCCGTCAATGACTTGATTAAATACGGGCACTTTTTGTTGGCCAGCGGCCAATAACATTTTTGCTTCGTCAATGAAGGCGCCATTTTCGATCCAGACCGAAAACGTTTGTCCCGCGATATCGAACGTCACCAGCGCTCCATTCACGCGCTCGGCACAAAGTGCCGCCGGCGCTCCGCCATTACCACCGCCACCTTGATTGGGATCCCCAGGATCGCTGGGAGTGGTGGCGCATGCGGCAAGAAATGACGCAATGGTAACGAGGATGCAGCAGGCGAGACGAGGAAGAATCTGTCGTTTCATGCGGCGGCGCGAGAGCAGGCGCCATGCCGAGCCGCAGGTATTTCATTGAGCCCGAAAATGCAACGGAATCACAAGGTCCGTGTCTGACGTTGCTGTCCGTGGTTGGCGCAGAATGCGTCAGAGCAACCCGGTTGTCGATTTCAACCCCATCATGAGGCCATTTTGTCGTGCACGTTGGCGCGTTCCGCGGCCATTTTTGCGCGCAGCTCCGTGAGCCCCTCGGAAAGCAGGGCCCACACCGTTTCGACCGATTCCGGATCGAAACGCATCGATATCGCGCCGATATGCAGGGTCACCACCCCACATGCCGAGCAATAATCCATTTTGCCTAGGCCGTTTTTGGCTAGCGGCGCGTGAAAACAACGCGGTCGATTCATGATCTCTCCATATGCCGGTAGCTCGAGACAAACGCCGCGAAAGCCACGACGACGCTGCCGATGAATCCTGTCGCTGCAAGTAAGTCATTTAAGTAACCTACACCACCGAAGATGAAGGCACCAATGGCGCAGAAGCCGTAAGCCAATGCACGATCATCATGAGGCTCACCACGCCAAAGCCACTCGATGCGTGGTCGAGCAGCTTGCTTCGACGAGGAAACTCGGCTGAATTGCTCATAGTTGACGGCCATGAACAGAACCCTACCAAGCTTTGTTGAACATGACAATGAAAATCGTTTTCAAATAACGTTGAGCACGATTCGGACGGTTGGAGTAAGACAAATTGCTAACTGAAACGGTGTGAGCTGGGAAGATTCAGGCATGCGCGCTGTTTGTCGGCGAGGGCGCGGTGTCCATTGGTGAGCGGCACGATATGCAGCGCGACCGCAAAATCTCGTGGACTTTTCCAGAAATACCTGCTTTTCTGGAAGGGCGAGTGGGGACGGACGAAGCCGAGTCCGTGCCGAGGTTTAGAAGGTGAAGCTCCGATGATTCGATTCGTGCAGGCTGGTTGGTGGATTCCGGGTATGTTGCGGTCCGGTTGGAGCGGGGAGCTGCAGGCCAATTACAATGATATGCAGATGAAGTTGAACGAGCTGGGTCTTGTGCCTTTGGTGCAGGGGCAAGCTCCGATGCCCAGCATTGGAATGTATTATTCGCAGGCGGAATACGATTTCATTCAGCTCCTCACGACGTCCGACGAACGGCCACAAAATGCGCAATCAATCGTGACGTATTCGATTTGGCTTGCTTCCCGGAATTGGGCCGGGACGAGCCCCGTGCCGATTCTCAAGGCCAGCGACGCCGTCGAACCTGCGGGTGTCGATATGCCGCGGAATGCCCTGCGCGGAGTACGTTCGGTGGCGGGGTGGTATCTTTTGGGTTCGCTAGAAAAACCTTGGTACAGCGATATCGAGAAAAATATTCGTGATGCTCAGGAAAAACGAGCCGAACTCGGATTGAATGATTGTACGCCTCTGTATTTCACGCAATGCGCCAGCACCCAGACGCTACAAATGGTCCAAAGTCGCTGGGAAGAAGCACCAGGGTCGAACGAATCATGGCAAGATCCCAATGCGCTGCAGCAATATGTAAATTGGTGGGGATCGCGGGGATTCGGGAGCCAACGCCCCATTCCATTCATGACGCCCCTGCTGTTGAGCGAGGCACTTTTGGCCGCGGGCAGAGCCCCCTGAGTCGGACCCGAGGATCATCTACGAGCAAATCATGACGAAACGATATGCAATCATTGGGGCAGGCGCCGCAGGAACGTACGCCGCATGGCGGCTGGCGCAGTTACCCGGTATCGATCCCGAAAAAATAACGATTTATGATTCCTTCCGCATTGGAGGCAAACCTCATATCGGTGGACGGCTCTGGTCCGCTCGATTGCCAGGTCTCGATCATGTTCGTCGCGCCGAACTAGGAGGTATGCGATTTCTGGACAATCATAAATTGGTCAATCATCTCGTTCGACATTTGGGTTTGAGCGTCATCAATTTTCCGGTTGATTCGGCGAGCACTGGGTATATGCTGCGGGGCAGTTTGCTTCACCCGAGCGACTTTGGGGATCCGGCGAAGGTTCCGTATAAACTTGCGGCGCGTGAGCAAAAAATGTCCCCGGGACGCTTATTGTCTTATGGGGTGGAGAGCATCGTGCCGAATGCGCCATATTTGACGGCTGCGGAATGGGACCAGATTTACGAGTCATTCAAGGTGCAAGGAGAGCTGCTCCGCAACCAGGGCGCGTGGACACTATTGCAAAGTGTTTTGTCGCAAGAAGGGTTTTCTCTGGCCCAGGATGGATCGGGGTACGACACGTTCACGACGAATTGGAATGCAGCCGATGCGATGCAATGGATTGCAGCCGATTTTTCCCCATCGACGCAGTATTTGTACCTGCAAGATGGTTTTCAAGCGCTGCCAAAAACGTTGTTTGCTCAGGCTACTGTGCGGGGCGTGGAATATCGCAATTGGGGCCTGAAAAAATTCGAGTATCATCGGCCTGCGCAACCCGCCGCTCACCGCCACCGAAGGCGAGGCCATCATCGCGCACCGTTTCAAGGGCTATGAA
>DAOMZH010000979.1:0-2901 GCA_035437985.1 Polyangium sp. (in: bacteria)
CCAGCGCGTGCTTCGTGGTGACTCTCTCGCGGCCAAAGGAGGTGCACAATGAGCGTCCGGACGAAAAAGTGGTCATATGCACATGCTTGCTTGCTGATCATCGCTGCTATTCCAGTCATCGGTGGTGGCGAGTGTACCCGCACTATTGATCAAACCTATGTGGGGCCAGGCGATAACGAGCCTGGAGGGATTTGTACCGTCCCTCCCGAAAGGCTTCCAAGCCTAACTCCGCTCGATGCTCCTCCATGCACAGAATCGCTGGATACGACGCCGTGCAACTGTCGAGATTATCGAGTGTTGGGCGGCATTCCAGAAGGCGTTATTCTGCCAACTTACGATGCTACCCGCGGCTGCCACCGAGACGGACCCATAAGGGGTAGCAGATACATGCTTTCCGAATGCGCGGACATTGCAGAGGTGTCTGGTCACGTGACGCGCTATGGCTCATACCTCGAGGACGCAGACGAGGATCGTGGTGTCGAAATCTGTCCCGATGAAAAAACAATGCGCGTTGATCCGTTCAACAAAGATGCATCAAAAGAACTACGCGCACAGGGAAATTTCGTACAGCCTCCAGATAGCACGACACAGCCTTTGAGAGGTTCGTTGCATTTCGAAGTGCAGGACTGCCGGTGGTACGACGGCGCGTTTTTCATCCCCCCAGAAAACTTGAGCGTTACGCTATTCGGCGAAGCTCTTGCGTTTGAGTCACGACCCGAACCCCACGACATGGTCTCCGTCGCCGGTGACTGGATTGCGGACTTCAACCATGGGGAGGAACCCGAAGAGGCCCTCATGGAGATCCACGAAGCCCGCGCGATAGCAGTCGTAAAGCCAGTCGGAGACGCAGGCGGGTTGTTCTCCGTTGCTCTACCAAACGTCTTTTTTGCTGCAACGACGCACCAAGCAACAAAGATACAACTGGGCATCAAGATGCCGCCGAAGCCGGAGGACACGAACAAGTGGACATTGCATTGCCGCATCTTAGAGGACGACAAATTTTCTACATTTCCGTCGTGTAGCAGCAAACCAAATGTCGACCCAGACATCGACCCAGTTGGCGACGCGCAAGACCGTTGCAACCTTCTGGTTAACCGCAACGATGCCGTTACCCCTTTACCGTTCCAATGCACGGACACCTGCGACGAGCACCCATACCTGAATCATAATGACGAGTTTTGTGACAACATCCACTTCATGAACCCCATTGTGGGGACGTGGGTCGATCCCGCCGACCTCTGGATGTGCCAATGCGCGTGCGACGACCCCTCAGCCCCCGGTGCATCCATTGCCGCGCCCGTTCAAGGCTGCGCCCAATTCGGCCTCGACCCAACCAAACCAGAAGATCAACAAACGGCCTGTGCGCAAGTTTGTGGCGGCCAGATCTGCGGAGCTGCTCCAGCTTGTCGCATTGGCGAATGTCGTGCGCCCGCATCCGGTGGGACAGCGCAATTAATTGCGCGCGGCGTGTGCGATCCGTTCAAACCACAACCCCTTATGCGGGTATCGGCCGCCGGCGATTACCATGTTACGTTTGACCACAATGCTTCCTCATTCGAGGTCGAGTTCGACGGTGCTGGGGCCACCAGCAGCCTCAATGGCACGATGCACTTCAACCTGAACGAAAGTGGAGGCATCCGCGTCGTCGACATCGCCGATAGTCGGTCTTTCCCAGATGACTTCTCGGTTTCTATCATAAGCGTCAACAATGCCACGGTCGTTTCCAGCAGCCGCGTTCTTGGACAATTCGCAGCGGATACCACGTTCCAAATTCCTGCAAAAAGCAGCTCTTTCGGTGCAGAAGGGCTTGTTGCGGAAAAGTTGGTCGGAGGAGAGGTCCTCAATCCCGATGCCTTGACCGGCAACATCAACATCCAGACGCGCGAATTCGCCATGGATATCTTTGCGGAAGCCGGCCCCGAGTCACCTGATGAAGAAGAGGAAGAGGAGGGCGGCCGGAACGTTAGGGCCCACATCGTCGGCACCATCGACAACGTCCCGCCCATCGCCGTTTCCGGCGGGCCTACCCGCACCGTCGAATGCTCCTCGCCCACGCTCACGCCCGTCACGCTCGACGGCTCGCACTCGTACGACCCCGATCCGGGTGACTCGATTTCCCATTACCAATGGTTCACCGCAGGAGGTAGCGGACGCGGCAACCAAGCCATTGTGTCCACGTCCGTGCCCCTCGGCCATTCCGCCTTCGTACTGCATGTGTACGACGATGACCTCGGCTCGGCTGCGGCACCCCTGGACATCAACGTCGTCGATTCCACAGCCCCCACGCTTACGCTCTCGCCCGCGAGCACCTGCATGTGGCCACCCGATCACAAACGCATTCGTTTCCGCCTCGGCACCGACGTCATCGCCACCGCAACCGATGCCTGCGACGTCGCGCCAACCGTGCGCATCGTCAACGTCACGAGCACCCAGCCCGATGACTTCCTCGGCGACAATACGTCGGTCAATGATGCTACCTTCAGCGACCAGGCTTTCTGCATTCGCCGCGAACGCAGCGCGCTTTTGGGCGAACGAATCTATTTCGTCACCATCGAAGCTCGCGACGTTTTCGGCAATGTCACCACCAAGACGCTCCCCATCCACGTCGCGGCAAACCACAACGGTCAGTCCTGTCCGTCGCTCGGGACGGTGATTGCCGAGGACGCGCCCTGCCAACCCCCATACCCCCTCACTTGACCTGCAAAGCAGCGCCCGCGGGCTAAAAAACCCCGCTCGAACATCCCCAAAATGGCCGCCACGGGCTGAGAAACCTCCTCGATTGCCTCGTCGAGAAGCTTTGCAACGCTGAGAAACCGCCACGGGCCCACCGAAAACAGTCGCCGAGGGCTGAGAAACCCCACCCTGAGCATTGCCATGATGCATGGTTCGCAAGACGATGTG
>DAOMZH010000979.1:3001-4324 GCA_035437985.1 Polyangium sp. (in: bacteria)
GCTGAGAAACCCCACCCTGAGCATTGCCATGATGCATGGTTCGCAAGACGATGTGGGAGCGGCTTCCTCATTTCCGTCAATCGAACGTCCCAATACCCATCAATGCCGTGCCGGCCGCCAATTCATCGCCCGCCCCGTGTGGACCAACCCCGCGGATACCAAGAGGCAACAACACAAAACCGTCCAGACGTACCGAGAACCGATCGCTCATCTCGAATTCGGCCCCCATACGAAAACTGGCCGCCAGGGATAAACCCATGTCGTCACTTGCGGAAACCTGATCCAATTTCTTTCCAATGAAAAGTGTCGATACAATACCGCTGCATAGCCGAAATCCTGCCGGTGCATAACATATCGAGCCAAAAAACGGAATCATATTGCCTCGGAAGGCAGTCGACGTCGATGCGGCATTGGGAGCCCAGGCACCATCGAATTCGATACGCATTCGTGGCCATTGCTGTACGGGGACGAATCCCAAAGAAAGCTGCGGGCCTGGGAATTGACCCGACTGAAGACCCATGCCGTAGAATACGCCCGCGCCCACGAAAAACCGATGCGTCGCCGGCGCCGCAATCGTCATTCGTGGCGCTGGACGCACCAATGCCGGACAAACCGGGCATGTTGGACAGGTCGGACTTGAAATGGGCGGCGACACCGGACACGTCATGGGCGTCTTCGGCGGCGGTTTTTCAAAGGCGCCGAGGAGCCTGGCCACCGCACGCGCGGTGTCATAAAGAATCTTGTGGCACTCTTCTTTGGCCCCAAAGGGCTCGTGGTGTTTGTCCACGACCGTGCCATCAGCGGCCACGAGCGTCACGTCGGCCAACGTGGATCGGTTTGTACGCCGGAGACGCACGACGATCCGGCGAGCCGCGTCGTCGGTGACGACTCCGTTGGGAAGCCAATCCCCGAGGATCGCGCCAAACGTCACCTTGTCCTGGCAACTTTTGGGGGCCGAGGTGGCGTCGAAATCGACGCGGGTGGGTGGGATGATGGGGATGTCTTGGGCCATCGCCGCGGACCCCGGGAAAACCAGGGTCAGAACGATTGTCAAGAAAAAAAATCGCAACGTGGAAAAAGGGTTCGTGAAGCTGATATGGTTGCGGCCTAGCTCATCATGAACCGTCCCCCGTCGAACCCTCCGCCGCCAAACTCCGCCCAACCTCCCGCCGACCAACCGCCGAAGCCCATGGACGCATCCGTTGCCACCACACGAGGTTTGGGTTTGTCCAACGCGCAAGCCAAGGTGGTGCGCGACTCCATGCTGGGCATGATTTTCAAAGTGGGTTGTCCTGGCCATCTTCATCGGGATGCGTTGAATGA
>DAOMZH010000980.1:0-4312 GCA_035437985.1 Polyangium sp. (in: bacteria)
CGCTCGTCGTAGTGATGGTGAATATGGTGTCGCATGCGTTGCGGGACCAAGTTGCGAACTTGGGAATCGACGGCGCGCCGATCATGTATTTGCGGAGCGCTTCGATTTCGGCATTGCGTGGAGCGATCGAACAATTCGCCGCTTGAGGCCACTCGAGTACACGTCGAGATGAACCCAAGGTAAACCCATCGCGCTCGCATTCGCGACTGCTTGTTTGCACTCTCACGATACGTAACAGGTACAGGCAATGTTACGGCGAACGTGCCACTACCAAGAGGAGAACCGCGGGAAATCAACGAGTAAATGAACGGCACACCGTTTGCTCATCTGCTGCTCATGGCAACACAGCGATCTTTGACCAAGCGAACGTGTGGACTTCTTATCGTGGGCCTGTCGCTCATCGTCGGGTGTACCGATGATGGGAATCAAAGCACAGGAAGCACCGCTAGCGGCGGCAATGGCGGCAATGGCGGCAATGGCGGCAATGGCAATGGCGGAGCCGGGGGTAACGAAACCGGCGGCGCAGGAGGTGCGGGGGGCTCTGGGGGCATTCAAATTGAGAAGCCTGATAATGCAATTCCTGGTCAATACATGTTTGTCTTGGACGATCAAGTCGTCATGCCCGACATGGTCGACGCGGTCGCCAATGAGTTGCTCATGCCCCAAAGCGGCACGCTGCTCGACGTCTTCCGGGGGACATTCGTTGGATTTGCGGCCAAGGGCCTCGATGATACGAAAGCGCTCGCGATGGCCAAGGATCCGCGAGTGGTTGGCATTAGCCAAGATTTCACGGTAGAGGTCCAGGGGACGCAATCGAATCCGCCGTCGTGGGGACTCGATCGAGTTGATTCGCATGCTCTGACCTTCGATAATCAATATAATTACACGTACACGGGCAATGGCGTGCATGTGTATGTCGTCGACACGGGCATTCGGACGACCCATCAAGATTTCGGCGGTCGGGCGTTGGCCAATGACGGCGTCGATCTCGTGAACGACGGCAATGGGGTGAATGATTGTCATGGACATGGAACGCATGTTGCGGGCATCATAGGCGGCGCAACATATGGTGTCGCCAAAGGGGTGACTTTGCATCCGGTGCGGGTCGCTGATTGTAATGGTGCATCGACGGGCAGCAAAGTCATTGCTGGGTTGGATTGGGTTCGCACCCATCTAAAAAGGCCGGCGGTTGTGAACATGAGCATTGGCGGACCAGCATCGTCGCTTGTGGATCGCGCTGCGACGAATCTCATTGCCACAACCACGTCGGTGGTTGCCGCGGCTGGCAATGCGGGTGTCGATGCATGTTCGGGCAGTCCTGGCCGTATTTACCAAATCATTACCGTAGGCGCCACCGATAAGATGGATACTCGTCCTTCATGGTCGAATTGGGGCGGGTGCGTGGACGTTTTCGCCCCGGGCGACATGATTGTTTCCGCGTCCAAAACCAATGATACATTGAGCGCAACTGGAAGTGGCACGTCGCAAGCTGCGCCGCATGTCACCGGCGCGGTGGCCCTGATGCTGGAAGTGAATCCCAATGCCTGGCCCGGTGAGATTCAAACCGCGATAACAGACGGCGCCACGCAGAACGTCGTGCAATCGCCGAATGGCTCGCCGAACAAGCTGCTTTATTCGCGGTTCCTCGATCCAAAAATCGGCTTCGTCAATACGTCAGTATGGACCGCGGAGATCAATCCAGGAAGCGGTTGGTTGCAATCGGACCCATATTATCAGACGATTCGCTATCCGGACCTCAACGGTGACGGCAAGAAAGACATTTGCGCGCGCATTACGTACCAGGGCGTGTTTTGTGGGCTGAGCGATGGAACCAAGTTTGGACCACTCGTATGGGCATCTCAATACTATGATGATAGCGTATTCCTGGCAAGCCAGTCGAATTGGGGAACGATTCAATACGCTGACCTCAATGGCGACGGCAAAGACGATATCTGCGGGCGCCGTTCGGACGGCATGATCTGCGGCTTGTCCAGTGGTCTGGGCACATTCCCCAACGTCACGGTGTGGACGAATGAATTTGCCAACGGCGGGCTGTGGGAAACGAATCCCAAATATTGGGCCACGATAAAACTCGTCGATGTCAATGGCGACGGCAAAGCCGACGTCTGCGGCCGATATTCCGACGGCATCCATTGTGGTTTGTCGACTGGAACTGCGTTCGCTCCCACGACCCTCTGGACGAATGGTTATGCGGACGGCGGAGGGTTCGACGCGCTCAATTCGTATTGGGAGGTCTTGCAGTATTCGGACCTCAATGGCGACGGTAAAAAAGACGTCTGCGCGCGTAATTCGGTGGGCCTTGGTTGCTCCCTGTCCAACGGCACTTCGTTTGATCCCCCAACGAATTGGACCGGAGACTTCTGCGATTGCGGATCACTTTGGCCCACGGATCCGAAGTACTGGTCGACGATCCATTTTTCAGACGTCAACGGCGACGGCAAAGACGATGCTTGCGGCCGGTATTCGGACGGTATTCATTGCGTGATGTCCACGGGTACATCGTTTGCCCCTCAGTCGCAATGGACCACGGGTTTCGCCGATGGTGGCGGATTCGACGCGCAGCAATCCTACTGGAGGCTCATGCAATACCGCGACATCAATGGCGACGGCAAATTCGACGTGTGTGGACGTGATGCGTCCGGCATCGTATGCAGCCTGTCCAATGGAAACGGGTTTGGCGCGTACGGCACGTGGGATGCCGCGTTCGCCGATGCGAACGGCGTGGGCGGATTCCCCTACTACTGGGCCACCATTCAATACCCAGATGTCAATGGCGACGGCAAGTCCGACGTCTGCGGAATGGCGGACAACGGTATCAATTGCAGCCTCGCGCAATGAAGTCGATAGCGAGCGACCCTTGCTCGCAACAATGCCCCTGCCCCATCCCCACATGACGATGGACCAAGAGCGTGTCTACCAGGCTGCTGCGCGAAGCGACGCGTCGGTAGACACGCTCCGCAGGCACGAATTCGCTTTGTCACCTTGGCAGAACCTTCGGACAACCTGACGACAATGTGGCGGGGAATAAACCCAAACCGCTAGCAAACCGCGGGAATTTTGAGGATTTGGGCCTTGGCCCAAAGCTTGCGATGAGGTTGGGCATGAACCAAAAATCCCATGCCCAGAGCGTCGAGAAAGAATCACGTGGTGGAAAAACCGTGCTCGTCATTGGCGGCAATGGGGGGCTTTCCAACCGATATCGCGACGTGGCCGAGAGCCACGGATTGTCATTGCGGCATTACGAACAAAAGGTGCCGCCTGGAGCGCGGCGAGATGCAGGCAAAGTCGCACTCGTCGTGGTGATGGTGAACATGGTCTCGCACGCATTGCGCGACCAAGTGGCCCATTTGGGAATCGACGGCGCACCGATCATGTATTTGCGGAGTGCTTCGATTTCTGCGTTGCGTGGCGCGATCGAACAATTTGCCGTTGCTGCCTGAGACGATTTGACACGACGACATTACCGGACATCGTTTATGCTCGACGCAAGTAAGGAAAGGCGCTCGAGTATGGAGAGTTTTCGGGAATGCGGTTGGCCAGCGTTTGGGGCGCTTGGAATAGGTATTTTCGCGACGCTGATTGCTGTCGTAGCGTTGGGAATGGCCCTTGCGAAGGTGCGCGCGGGCGTCTTCATCGGCATCGCGGCGCTGGCGATTGCCCTTGGTGCGCCGGGCGTAGGCATCTTCGGGATGTATTACGGGCGGCAAGTCGTGGACGATGCGTTACGCGGGCCGGTGGTAACTCCGGAATTTCGAGAACAAATTCGCAAAACGGGTTATGCCGAAGCAGCGCAATGCGTGCCCGTTGGCGCAACGATTGGCGTGCTTCCCATGTTGCTGGCGGGTATTGCGATTGCCGTAGGGTTGATGAGGAAATCTGATGGTGCGAATAATGGTCGTGGAGGGTGAACCCTAATGCACAAGAACCGGCTAAAGTCCGTTGAGGATTTCCTTGAATCGTTGCCATTCCGGCAAATACTCCAAGGCTT
This sequence comes from Polyangium sp. (in: bacteria), assembly GCA_035437985.1. GTDB lineage: Bacteria > Myxococcota_A > Polyangia > Polyangiales > Polyangiaceae > Polyangium. Next base: position 4,010 of record DAOMZH010000980.1, read on the forward strand.
CTTCGGGATGAGCAACGATCCAATCGCGCAGTGCCGCACACACCATGCCAGCATTCTGTAGTTCCTTGTCAAGGAACCAATTCGTCTTCATCAAGGCTGCCAATAGATCCTTCCCCGGGAAACAAACAAGAACTTCATCCACAGAGGATGCGGCAACGGTGGACCACAATGCCCGCCGCTGTTCAATTTCCGCTTTGATGATTTCGGGACGGAGTTGCGGGCAGGCCCGATCATGAAACGCCGCTGCTTCGTCACACGCCCAAGCACACGACGACTCATCCGATAAATCGTCTGGCACTGCCA
>DAOMZH010000981.1:0-4311 GCA_035437985.1 Polyangium sp. (in: bacteria)
CAAGCAATGCCGAACATTGCGGCCAAAACAAACGGAGCAACGCGAAAACGCGCGGTGAGAGTGTGGAGTTTGGAGGGACGAAGGGTCATGATGAGCGCCGTATAACATGGTTTGCCCGGCGCTCGTATCGTTTTTCTCGACGCGGACGAGTCAGTTCAGGGCGGCACGGGGAGCTGGCAATACCCGTCGATGCAAAGAGCTGACGGCGCACAACAATCAGCAGCCACTTTGCAGCCATTGCCGAGTTCCGAACACATTCCTGGTGGAGGCGGTTCGCCGCAAATGTACATTCCTGGATTTGCTGGATCTTTGACGCATTGCCCGGCGCAGCAATCAATACCCGAGGTGCACCAATCACCTTGGTCTCGGATAACCGGACGACCTTGTCCCGCGTTTTGCGCGACAATTTGCCTGACGTTGCTGACGGTAAAACCATCTGTTCCCGCGTCGGCCACCATGAGATTGCCCGTGGGGGGAATCGAAGCCCCAGCTATCTCCGGCTGTAATGGTCGTTGCGCCACAAATGGCCGAGAGTTTCTTGCCATTCAGCGGCCACGTGGGCTCGATGCATCCAGCCCCCAGCGCATTGGAATTGACGACCGTTCCATTGACAACATCGACGATTCGCAGAATTTTGCCCGCGTTGTCATCGACGAGAGAGTCGTTGCTGCCGAGCAACTTGTGGCCTGAATCATTAAATGCGCCAAATGGTCCCGCCAAACCCTTGGGTACGTCATTCGAACCGATGGTGACGGGATTTTGGGTCAAATCGAGCGTGATTTGCGGTACGGGCGAAGCCTTTTCCACGTTCGCCATCAGCTTGGTCGATCAGACGACGCACGGGCATCATGGCATTGAAATACGCGACGTAGTCCAGGTACTGCTCCAGAATTTTAAATCGATATACGCCATCCTGAAGCGTTTACGCATGCCGCTCTCCAAACGGTGTTAATGCCGCCCCAGTACCGAGACGACCTTCCACACGATACCAAGGATAATAGAAGTGTCAGGGAAGGATAGCGGGAGAGTTGGTCAGCGACGGCGACGACGCGCAACGATAGCCGCGCCCATGATCAATGCCGCAAGACCCAAAGGCGATTCCGTCGATTCCGCAACGACGCGGCAACCACAACCACCTTGCTTCGGAGGCGTCGCCGGAGGGGCTTCCGTGGGCGTTTCGCTCGACGAACCCGACGAATCATTCGCCGCGGACGAACCTTCGCCACTACCTTCGCCGTCCTTTTTCTCCTCGGCCTTGTCGTCTTTTTTCTCTTCGGGCTTCTTCTTCTTTTCGCCACTGAAAACCATGGCCCGACGATCAACGATCGTGTTGTCGCCCTTTAACTTCAGTTTGATGGTTTGACCCATCTGCGCCCCATCATCGGAGCGCGTGATCTTCAAATCGTATTCGCCCGCTTCGAAACCCTTCGCGCGTTTGATCACGAAATCGAACTTCGTCGTACTGTAGATCTTGCCGTCGGAATTCGAAAAACCAACGTCCATGCTCTCGTTGATCGAAATCTGATTTTGCAGCGGAATGCGCGTGAGGACGGGTTTTTCCGGAGATTGATCCGTCAGCGAACGTTCGTAAAGCACCGTAGGTGTGAAGCTGAAGATCATCGGGATGTGCGCAAGGTGCGGCGTGCTCCCGTAATTGATCGTGAAAACCAGCTTCCACCTGCCGTCAGATTCGTCCGGTTCTTTGGTGGCCAAAGTAACGGTGCCGAGCGCGAACGCGTCCGACGGTACGAACTGGACGAACGCCAGAGCGATCGCTGTGAAAAATGCCCGAAGTAGCATCGCACGGCGCGATGCCGAGGAGAAGGAAACGGAGTTCATGCCGAACAACGTATCAGGATTCGCGCCGCTCGAAGAGAGGCTTCATGGCAACCAAAGAAGTCGTTTGTTCACGTCCTCGTAACACTTCGAAAGCGCGTCTTCCTCGTTGCTCTCGCAGCCGCCTGACAAACAGCTCGCAACTTCGTGCAGCGCTGCGCCGTTGTACACCGTCGTGAACATCGCCAATTGCGCCGGCTCGAGCGACATCATCGTCTTCTTGCACGCGTCGAACGTCACGTTTTTCTCGCAGCGCACTGCACGTTTGCACTTTTCGTCGATGAGTTCGTCCATCCCCGGACTCGACGGCGGCAGCTCGATCAGCACCTTGTCGCGGCAGTTCGCGACCATGAGGCTGCGGTCATCAGCCGAGCCATCGTTTGCTTCTTTTGCGGCTTCGTGTTGCTCGGAAAAACACTTCGTCATGCCCGCAATAAATGCCGGGCTCGCGCCCATCGAAGCGCCCTTGCAGTCGCCCATCCGGTCCCACGACGCGTCCGAACCCGCGGATTTGGCGAGCGTTTGGCACCAGCCCTCTTGCGCCTTCGCCACGTCGGGTCGATCAGGGTAGTTTGCCCCTGCACACGCGGAAAAACCGAAGCCCACAACCATCAAACAGCTTGCACCAAGACAAACCTTGGCAAATTCCGATGCCTTGCGCATAAGCGCGACGGTATCACGCACAGCGCCCATCCGATCACTCACTCGTACGCACACGTCGCGCGTAAAGCTTTCCCATGGTCGTGCAGCAATGCCGGAAAACCTTTGGAACTAGCGCTCGAATACCGCACGACCAATGTCGCTTCATTCACGAGCCGAATCTCCGAAGCTTCGAGGCACCCATTGCCTGATCCCACCGTCAGTAAACTCGCCCCGAACAATCCTCTACGCCCTTCGCCGTCCGGCTCGACATATGCGCTTTGGTGTTCGTCCGTGATCAGGCGATAATCGCGCGTTCCGTGCACACACGCGGAGCCCACATCGAGCTTGCGAAGATTGCCAACCAGTCGCAATGGGCCGAGCGTTGCTTTGGCCAAATCCAAGTCGCTGAGCAAGATGTCGCCCGATCCGCCTTGCAGAATGGCAATGGCCAACCCGTCGTTTCCGGCACCGATACGTCGCGCGAGAGTCAATCGACCACGATTGACGTCGGGAGTTTCACTGACGCGCAGGAGCGAACGTACGACTGCGCCGCGTACGAGTTGCACTTCGCCCAAACGTTTGTCGAACAGAACGAACGTTTCTTTATCGATTTCTGCCGCCACATCCCCGCGCACATCCGAACCGAGCGTAATGGGTTTGCGTTTGGGCCCCGGGGACAAATCGAAGCGGGCCTCCCTGGCGCGAAAGAAGAGCCCGAGCGGGTTCGTCGCGGTTGAACGTAGAACAGCAACGGCCCCACCTCGCAACGTATCGACGTCAACTTCCTCGAACACCACTTGATGCGGCGGTTTTACCTCGAACGGCGTCGTGGCCAATGCCGTCCATTGCCGATCCACGGCTGCACCAATGTTCGTGTCCTCCGTCATCACCACGGTCGCGGCAAAAGGTTTGTCGACGTCCACCGCGACCCCTGCGTCATTTCCTTCCAGGCGACAATGTAGATGCTCGGAATGCGCCGGAGGAACGAGCGTTTCCGGATCGAAAAGCTTGGAGATCAAATCGTCGGCACTGTCCGGTTTGTCCTCGCTTGAAGCCTTGGGAGCTGCAGCAGGTTTGTCGCCGCCCCAACCCAGACGCACGATACCTCCACCGAGCGAACAGCCAATGACCGAACATCCTTCGAGATCACCGCTCGAACTTTCCATGAAATCACCCGGATAAGGTCCAGATGCAGCCGCGAAAGTTTGTCCACCATCGGTCGATTCGTAATAAATCGGGCCGTTGTCGCCTTTGGCTTTCGCCAGCGCGTAACGTCCCCCCACGACGACCTTGTCCACGCCCTGAGGAAGCGAGTGCCTGGTGATCGTACCATCGAGTTTGATTTGAACACCAACGATTCCCTTGGCCTCGGATGTTGGTGGAGACTCTTCCCCCTCGTCGGATTTACGCAGCTCGTCGTCTTCGTTCGGTTTGTCAGACGGCACTTCCCAGCCGTGCACTGAACCATCTTTTTCGTCGAGCCACACATCCCTGGCAATGGTCCGCACACGAGGTTCCGAAGGTTCATTCGGCCGAAAGAAACTCGTCGCATCGAACTTCGTCGACGCATCGACACGAACGAGCCGCACGCCGTCGGGCACTTTGGGGGCAGGTTTTTCCGGGTCAGGTTTGTCGAACACGACCACCGTCACTCGCCCCTCGTCACCCGGAAGAAAATGGGCTTTTTGGCGATCCGCAAGTCCTTCGATTCGCCTCTCGACCCACGTTCCATCGTTGAGTCGCACGCAGACGGCCGCTTCGTGCGCAGGTTTTTCCGGAGGTTCGTCCGGGGGTGGGGGCTCGGGAGGAGCCGCTGCATTCGGGTCCTGATCT
>DAOMZH010000982.1:0-4301 GCA_035437985.1 Polyangium sp. (in: bacteria)
CTTCGAGGGTCGTGCGAATCGACAGCTCTTGATCGGCCCGAGAATCGACCATGGCGCGGAGAGCCAACACATCTCGTTCCTGGAAAAACCGCGGGGCTTGCAAACGAACCATGAGCGGCTTTTGCGCGCGTACGCGTGCGTGCGCTTCGAGCAAGTGGTCGTGCGCTAGCGATACCAACACGGCCGTTGCTTTCCAGGTGGTCAGGCTATCTGGCAAGCTTATCGGTACGGTCAGGGACGTCCCGCGCACCCAGCGTGAATTGGCAATCCATGCCGCTTCCGAGGAAAAGTCATTACGCAATTGCACAGGGGCCTCGTTGGCCATTGCACCCGCTTCTTGTTGCTCCAAAGCATCTTCTTTGGCCGCCTCTTCACTGCGTCGACGCAATGCGCCTGCAGCCAATTCCGCACCACCCGCGACGAGCGCCACGGGTGCAATGGCAAGAGCTGCCGCTGCCCGCATCGGACTCGCCGATTTGGGCGCAGGTGCAGCCATGGCCATCATCGGCGGAGGCGCGCCGGGCATGGGCATGGATCGCGATTGCATCATCGGAAGATCGCAGACTTCATCGAGCACAGGACCTCCATACGACACGCCTTGCCGGCCATTGGATGGGCGGCGTGATTCGACCTCTCGACCTCGTTGCGCGGCAGCACTGAGCACGCTCCACGCGGCATAAGATTCCGGCCGTGGCGGCGAATCTTCAAAAAATGTTTTGGGACTTTTGGGGGGAGACACCAGGGAAAAAATGGCTTCGTCGACGACCGTCACGGTCAATTCGCTTGGTTTGGCAGGAGCAACACCGAGCTTCGCTTCGAGGGACGTTTGTTCGCCCGGACGCACCGTTGCACTTGGAAAAACCAAACTGAGGTCCGTGGGCGGGTCATTCGGCAAATCGACAGGATCCACGAAAGCGCGTCCCGAGTCGCGAAACAAGCCATCTTCGCGTGTATCGAAATACCACCACGCAAGATACACTTCGCGTTCCGTTCCGGGTATGTAGGGCAAATCGATCCAGGACGTGGGGCCCACACGCGGAATGACGCGACTTCCCAAACGCGCGCCGCGATTCCATACCAGCAAATCATAACCGCCAAAGGTTTTCGGCCCCGTGAGCGCGACACGAATGGTCCCCTGGTTGTCGGACGGATCATTCGAGAGAATCATTTCGCGCCGCTTTTGCGCCAGATCCGGCCCCAGCAACGTGAAGGGACTCGTCATGCGCAGGCGCGAGGTTTGTCCTTCGACGTGGGCCGAAACCTTCCATTTTCCAGGCGATAACTCGATGGGCAAATCGAAGGTTGCATCCGCTCGACGAACTTGGTGCACGAACGTTTTTTTGCTCCAGCCTCGGCGACAAACGAGGGTCAATTCGCGCGCGGATTCGTCCGTCGGATCGGCGGGTTCCCACGACAAACGCAAAGGAAGCGTTTCGCCTGGCAAACGCAGTGCCCGAATGGGCTGCACGGAGATGATGGTTTCGAGGCGCGGAATGGAGAGGTGCAGATTGGCCTGGCAGCTCTTGCCCGAAGCGTCACGTACGGTCGCGACAAACGAAACATCGCAGCCGTCATACCTGCGGAGCAGATTGAATGGGCCTTTCCACGGAAGGTCAATCTCCGCACGTCCTTTGGCGTCGGTCTTGAAAGGCACCGAGGCAATGTGTTTCGGGGCGCGAAACCATTTCGAGTACGAGCCTGAATCATAATGCCGATAATGCCAATTGGCGCGTTTGATGTCGAGGGTGCCCGAAGCATTGGCCACCGGGCCGCCGAAGAAATACGTGGCCTCGAATTCCAGTTTACCCGCGCGGCCCCAGCGCAGTTTGTTTTTCGCTCGCAATTCGGCCTTGAATTCTGGCGCAACAAACTCTTCGACCTGAAACGATCCCTCGACCCCCGAATTCGATTTGGAAATTCGAAATGTGTATTTCCCGAGCGGCGCTTCCGTCGGCACTTGCAGCTCGAACGGTGCCGTTCCGAATTCCGACAACGTGCAAGAGATCGTCGTGAGTTTGGTCCCTCGCGGGGTGAACACGTCGAGGTCGAAAACGAGGCTTTGGGACAGCCGCTGGCTTGGCCCCTCGGCGCCCTTTTCCCGAGCGATGAGTTTGCCGCGGACCGTTTCCCCAGGTCGATACAATGGTCGCGCCAGAAAAACGTAAAATCGCCGTAATGGCGTGGGCGCTTTGCTCGTGGTGATGGAATTCCCATTGGTCACGAAAAGCTGCTCTTGCCGGCCTTGGGCATTTTCGCGCTCGAAAAGCACGCCGAATTGCCACAAGGTCGATCCCTTTTTCGTGAAATGCCCTTTTTCGTCCGTGGTTGCAGTTTCGGTTTCGAGTTTGCCGGTCGCATCCCGAATCATCGCCGTGAGCGAATTGTTGGCCAAGGGCGCTTTGGTTTTCTTGTCGACGAGCCAGACACTGGCGCTGTTTTCGGTCAGCGAAAGAACGGCGTCCATGATCGTATTGGACAAACGCTGCACTTCGACTTTGGTAGGCAATTCTTCTTGGCCCATGCAGGCCGCCCACAGCTCCGGACACGCATAACGCGCGACCACCTTGATGAGAAGCGGTCCTTCGAGGTTTGGCAAACGAAACTTGCGATTGGTGTTCGAAAACAGAGACCAACCGGGCCGAGGAAGCTCGTGCTCCCACAACAATGCCCCAAGCTTGGCTTGTTCGAGCGGCGCGCTTGGATTGTCGAGCCAAACCGTTTCGGCCGCTTTTACGTCGAGCGCGTGAACTTGCACGACGAGGTCGGCATCGGTGGGGGCCGAGATTGTCCAAGTGGAACCATTCTCGATCAGCTGACCAATGTCCGGCGTGAAGATGTTGCGGATGTTGAGGCGAATGTCGCCTTCGAAGTGCCCGTGCGGATGTTCGAGATGTCGTTTGGCGTATTCGAGGGCTTTGGTGCGCGTTGCGGCGAGCGCGAAGATGCGGAAGAGGCGGTGCAGCGAGCGAGCGCCGACTTCATCCTTTCGATTGGCGAGGGTTTCGAGCAGCGGAAAGGCGACGCTTTGGTATGGCCCGGGAACATGCTCTTGGGCCCAGAGCAGCTGTTTTTCAGGACGTTCTTTTTCGTCGTAAAGCTCGAGCCAAAGCGGAACGTCTTTTGCGGCGAGCCGTTGCAATCGTCGTTCAGCTTCGCGGCGCGCATACGCGAGTGACTTTTTGCGTGCTGCTTCGGAGCCGCGCGTGGCGAGTTTTTGCCAGCCGCGCCACTCTTGCCATTCAATCCATTCGGGCTGCGTGAACGCTTGTTGTGTGCGTAAACGATCGCCAGCCTTCAATTTGGAGATCGACAAACCCTGACGATAAAAAAGTCGCCAGACCCCGGCAACGAGCTGTTTGTCTTCCTCGAGCGTGCCTTTTTCTTTTGGTACCTGCAGCGCGGGATCGTCCTCGTCCGCGTCGTCTTTGGCAAACGATCGCATACTCCAGCGAAAACGCAGTAGCTGTACACCTTGGTGCGCAAAGATGGCCCCGATGACGAGCGCAACGAGCGCCGCCAGCCCCAACACAAAAACCACAACGAACTTTAGGACATTCACGCCAGTTTCGACATATATCCCAAAAGCAACGGGCTTGGCAACCAAAGTCTCGCAGGATGGTGGCACGATGGCAATCTTGCGCTAGACTCGCGCCCGCTTCGATGCTTGAAACGCACGAAATGCGGGAGTTTCTAGATCCATGAAGATGTTCGTCACCGGCTCTGCAGGCTTCATCGGAAGCCATCTCGTGGAAGGTCTTTTGCAAGCGGGCCATGAGGTCAAGGCGCTCGTGCGGTACAACAGCCGCGGCGCCATCGGTCACTTGGGGTTCATCCCGGCCAAACTCCGCGCGGGATTGACGATCGTGTCCGGGGACGTGCGCGATAGCGAATTCATCGAACGGCACATTCAAAAAGACGACACGGTCTTTCACCTCGCCGCCCTCATCGGCATCCCCTATTCGTACCACGCTCCGCGCTCGTACGTCCAGACAAACATCGAAGGGACATTGTCGATTCTGGAGGCGTGTCGCAAGAAAAATGTGCGCCGGTTGGTCGTGACGAGCACGAGTGAAGTGTACGGAACGGCGATTTATTCCCCGATTGACGAGAACCATCCTTTGCAGGGTCAGTCGCCGTATTCAGCGTCGAAGATTGGCGCGGACAAACTCGCGGAGTCGTATTACCGTTCGTTCGATTTGCCCGTGGTGACATTTCGTCCTTTCAATACCTATGGTCCGCGGCAATCGGCGCGAGCTATCTTGCCGACGATCATCAGTCAGGTATTGGGCGGGAAAAACCCG
>DAOMZH010000983.1:0-4301 GCA_035437985.1 Polyangium sp. (in: bacteria)
ACCGCGAGGGGGATCAGTTGTTACTGGCACGCGCTGCTTCTTCCATTTTCTTCCGCAAGCTGAGCGGGCGCATGTCGGTCCACACTTCTTCGATATACGCCAAACATTCGGCCTTTTTGCCCGACTTGCCGACTGCTTTCCAACCAGCGGGAATTTCGCGCTGTGCGGGCCAAATTGAGTATTGCTCTTCGTCGTTCATGACGACGTTGAAGAGGGCTTCTTCGTCATCGAAAATGCTCGTCATGGGCGGCGTCTAGCACGGTCTTCGCCTGGAAATCAAGCAGTTTCGGCGGGCAATGACAATTTTTGTTGCGCCTTCGTCCCACCCATGATGACCTCGGACACCGTTTCGCCTTGATCACCACGAGCGGCAACCTCCATGACGACAAACTCCTCGACTGATTCGACGGCCCAACCCCAAACGGAGCAGGATGAACGCCTCGCCCGAGCCAATGCAATCGTGCAGAAGTTCGTGTTGTTATCGGTTGGAGCGGGAGCGATTCCGATTCCCATTTTCGACGTTGCGGCATCCGTTGGTCTGCAACTCAAGCTCATTCAAGAGTTGTCGGATCTCTACGGAGTGGATCATCGACAAGACATTGTACGAAATGCGTTGGGCACAATCGCGACCACGACCGGAGGTTTGGTCATTGGATCCTATTTGGGGTCGAGCATGGCGAAACTCGTTCCCGTTGCGGGCACGAAAGTTGGAATCGTGAAAACCGCGACATTTTTTGGAATCGCCACGCACATCAGCGGTAAATTCCTCATCCTGCACTTCGAGGCCGGGGGAACGCTGCTCGATTTCGATCCCGTGACGATGCGCAATTTTTTCAAGGACGAATACGAGAAAGCCAATTATGTCGTGCGCCAAGAGCAAGACCGAGCGTCGAGCATCCCGGCGCCGACCTGAATCTCGTCAATTACGCCCAGTCGCGTCTTGCCAAATCCTCACGAGAGCCGCAATGGACGAACTATCGAGGCGCGGAGGTTCGATGACCGGTGACTCGAAGTCGATTCCATAACGCCGATATTTCAAGAATGGGTTGTCTACGGAATCGTGTTCCCGAATCGAAACATTACTAGCCACGGGGCGAAAACCCATATCGACGGCCTTTTTCTGGACATCGGTGCTCCGCAGATAGGCGATCCATTTGTTGGCCGCACGAATCTCTTCGACCGAAAGATTGCCCGCATCGAGAATCACCACGGGATGCTGATTCATGAGCGTCGGTGAAGGATAAACGAGCTCCATTGCTGCAATAGAACGGCCAAATTCATCGATTTGCCGGAATAGGTCGAATGCGAGGTGTTCGTACGTGACAATCGCATCGTAACGACTCGAACCCACGTGGAAAAACGAATCCGTCAAGAGCCGTACGGATCTGGGGGCAGGATCGAGACCCGCTTCGCATCGCCGTAGCCATTTCAAAAATCGCTCCTGCTGCTGCTGCAATTGGTCGGAAAAGTCCTTTTGCAACATGTCGAGACGCAACACACGACCACGCTGGGCGGGATCGGAACGCATGGTCTGCTGATACTTGCGTACCTCGTCGGGGCGCCGTTCGTAAGGCAATAGGTAATCGTAGGCCATCAGGTAAATCGATTCGAGACCCGCGGCAGAACGCGTTGGCGGAGTGTGGACCACTTTCACGTGCCCCCAGGAACGAATCTTTTCAACCGACGGAAATTGCGCCGAGTAAAAGGCTCGCGGATCCTCGGCGACGACTACTTCTTCTTTTTTCTCTTTTTCGCGCGCTCGTTTTGCTTTTTGGGCCGCAGTTTCGGGTGGAGGAGGCGGCACGAGCAATGGATTGTACCAATCAATCCAGGTGCCAGGGACCATATCGCTTAGCAACACCCCCTCGAGGTCTGCGTCAATGGGGACTTGAGCACAATTGACGTCGACCCAGGGACCACGCGTCGCCTTACGCGCCGCAAAAATACGCTGAGTGACCTGTGCTCGATCACGCCAAATCAAGAGCACCAAGGGCGATGCAGCAATCGACGTTTGCTCCTCGGGCTTGAATAAAGGCTGGTCATTCGGACGTTCTTTTTTCCAACGAGCCGCGAGGTACTGGACGATGAGATCGTCTGCAGGTGCCCATAATGTTGGTTTTTCCGAGCCCGACAGGATCGCATCGGCCGACGCGACATCTTCCACCGCGTTCAGCTTCACCTGAATGTTGGGACAAAGCTTCGAAAAAATCTGCGCCGCATCCTCGATCCAGCGTTGCTTGTCATCACTGTACATCATGGAAATCGGTGTTGGCCGACCGTCGCGCGTATTCGGACCACACAAAGCTTCCTTCTCGGCGGTCGTCGTCCTGACGTCGACGATGAGCGGCGTCTCGGCATGATGCATCGCGAGTTGGTCGCGAATGAACGCGTACCCGAGCGTTGCCAAAACGCCGACGACGATCGCCATGCTCGCAAATTCGCGTGCGGCGCTGAACGACTCGGACATTGAATCATCGGACTTGGAGGTCGAACGCTCTTGGGACGTCATCTGCGCGATGTACAATGCCCAAGGTCGTCGCGAACGTCCAGTACATTTGTTCGTCCTGTGCACCTTGCCAAAACGCTCGTCTGCACTCGGCGAAGACTCGCAATTTTTTTGCGAAGGGTTCACCATCGAGCGGGCAAGAGGTTTCGGAGCCCGATCGCTTGAACCGCTGCAGCGTGATTTTCCCGGCCTGTTTGCTCGCAAGTAGCCTCGCGTCACCCGCGAGCGCTACGCCGTCCGCGCCATGTGCCCCCGCGCGTGCGGGCAAGCATGTTGCGGAGCAGCCGGAGGTTTGGCGAAACGCCGTGCAAGCGTTGCTCGAGTCAACCGCATCACCGGACCAACCTTGGGGCTGTGTTGGCGGTGAAGTCGATCTCGTCGTGAACGGTTCGTCCGGTACACTCACCGTCATCGACGCACGCGGTGCTCCGGTTTCTCGGGAAGTTGCGACCCCTGACGATGTGTCGCCGATGGGCGAAGCGTTGCTCGCAAAGCCGATCGCGAATCTCGACCCCGCAACGCCACCACCTCCAAATCCTTTGCAAAATCCGCCTCCATCGGCCCCCGAAGTTGCACCTGAGCGAGGTCCGCGACTGTTCATTGCGGCAACGGGTGGGCCGCGATATGGGGGCCCAAAGCATTTGATGTGGGGTAGTTTTGGGGTAGCCGTGAACGTGCCATTTCGCCCGTGGGGAGGCGGAGTGTGGTTGCGTTTCGACGGATTCTCGACCCCCCTGGACGAACCTGTAGCCCCGACGAGAGAAGTGAATGTGGGCGCGGCGGCTTATTGGAGCACCACGTTGGGACGAATCGAAATACAATCGCTCGTAAAACCATCGCTCGTGGGCATTACGCGACGACTCACATTCAACAATGCACCGACCCTGCCCGGCCAGCCGCAGCCGCAGATTCCTTTCGTGCGTGACGAGACAAACCTGGATTTTCGCCTGGGCGCCGAAGCGCGATTCGCCATGGCCTTCACCAAACGACTGCGCGGCGTGTTGAGTCTCGATGCGGAGGTTTCTCCGGACCAACTCGCCACCAAAACGGATCCGCATCATCCTGGCGAGTTTGGAGGACGTTTGCCCGCATATACAGCAGGTTTGGGATTGGGCGTGGAGGTGGCAGTGCCATGACGCCTGGTCCGAAACGCGTGGTCGGAGCAACGGCTGCAACCGATGCGGCTCTCTTCGAATCGATCGCCAAAGGCGAACTCGGTGCGCTGGGCGTGCTCTTTGATCGTCATCACGAACCATTGCGACAATTCTTGCTCCGCGTGACGCCGAATGCGGCGGACGTGGACGATATCGTGCAGGAAGCATTCTTGACGGCAACGAACATTGCGAGTTCATTTGACGGACGCGCTTCGGCTTTGCCATTTTTGATTGGAATTTCGGTACAGCTGATTCGTCGGCGCAAGCGCACATTTGCTCGTTTGCGCGCGCTTTATGATGCTTTTGCGGCAGCACCGACGACGCCCAAACCCAGCCCCGAAGATCGATTGCACCAAGCCCAGGAAGAAGCATTGCTGCAAGCGGCGATTGGGCGGTTATCCGAAGAAAAACGCCTGGTGCTGGTGATGGTCGAATACCAAGGAATGACTGGGGTCGAAGTGGCGGGAATTTTGGGGATACCCGTGGGAACGATTTGGCGGCGCCTCCATGAAGCCCGGGCGGAACTGCGAAATGCACTCGAGAGGGGGAAACCATGACGACGGCTGATTGCCCGCGAACGACGTTGGTCGAAGCTCTTCGTGATGGCCGACTCGGGCCGCAAGAAATGGCTTCAATGGAGC
>DAOMZH010000984.1:0-4298 GCA_035437985.1 Polyangium sp. (in: bacteria)
CATGGGTGTGACCGCGCCAAACCTCGAGGACGTACTGCCGTACAGGTACGCGTACAACACCGGTCACGGCACGCCGCTGTATCGCTCGGTGCCTTCCAAAGAGGACATGATCAAGTACGAGCCGTACTTGGAGATGGCGAAGAAGGCGCGCAAGAAGAAGGACAAGGAGTCCGAAGAGACGGAAGAAAGTACGGCCGCGAAAGAAAAAGATCCGGCGCCGAAAGATTCGCTTCCGCCGTCCATCGGAGGTGCTGTGCCTTCGACGGAAGATCCGAACGAAGCGGATCGTATCGGGCCTGCCCCCTCGCCTCCTCCAACGATGGCTTCTGCCGATGTTGCCGCATTGATCGACGCCGGACCTCCGGTCGAAGAACCAGCGAAGCCTTGGTGGCAACAAACCGAGAAGGGCAAAGCGCCAAACGTCACCTTGGGCGAACTCGAAAAAGAAGCTGACAGCACGATCGCCAAGCGCATGGTCAAAGGCTTCTTCGTCGCGGTGGACAAGACGTTCGCGTGGAATGGTCGCTCTTGGTACAAGACGACCGCGGGTCTCGTTGCGCCAACGGACCGCATGTACATCGTCAAACCCCCTAGCTCGCACGGGATCGACGTACCTGAAGGTGTGAAGCAAGTGGGCTTCATCATCTCGTCGAAGTCGTCGAAGTTCGAGGTCGACACGGAGCAAAAGACGGTGAAGGTCAAAGGCCCGGCGCCACGTTTTACCGCGGCGGGTTTGACCGGGGTCGAAGCGACGGTGAAGTCGGTCGTGTACCGACAAACCAGCGAAGGCTGGTGGATGAAAGCCGTCGACATGACGTTCACCGAACCAGGTCCTCCTCCGGCGGATTTGGCCAAAGGTGAGAAGTGGATCGACGTCAACCTCACGCGCAAGACGCTCTTGGCGATCGAGGGGGACAAACCCGTGTATGCCGCGCTGGTTTCACCGGGGCGCAAATCGACGAACAAGGCCAAGGATCACTCGACGGTCAAAGGCACGTTCCGCATTCGCGAAAAACACATCGCCGTGACGATGGATGGCGATGGAACCGCAGCGGGCGATTTGCCGTACAGCATCGAAGACGTGCCGTATGTCGCGTATTTCGAGGGTTCGTACGCCCTGCATGGAGCGTTCTGGCACAACAATTTCGGGCGCGAGATGAGTCACGGGTGCGTGAACTTGTCGCCTCTCGACGCGAAGAAAATTTTCTTCTGGGTCGAGCCGAAGCTGCCGCGTGGATTGCATGCGGTTTGGTCATCCAAGGACAATCGTGGGACGATCGTCGTCATTCATGAGTAGCTGGCATTCCTCGCCGAACTCCCCGAGATCCCACGACGAACAGCGTCTTCGTTCGTCCCCGAGACGGCCCGTCTGGTTTGCAAAACACCCGCTGTACTTGACTTGGCGCCCCCCTTGGCCCAGTTGTTGAGCCCGTCATGGACCAGTTTTCGGCCCATCTCGATCGCGGTTGGGATCTCGTGCAGCGTGGCGACACGCGCGGAGCGGAAGCTTCGGCGCGTCGTGCACTCGAACTCGATCCCAGTTCGCCCGAGGCTCACAACCTACTTGGCTACGTCGCTGCGCTCGAAGGAGACGGCGAAGAAGCCATTGAGAATTACCGTCAGGCGATTGCTCTCGACGAGACCTACCTCGAAGCGATGTTGAACGCGGCAGAGGTTTACATTCACCCGCTGGGAGACTTCGACCAAGCGATCGATATGTGTGATCAAGCGCTCGACTTGGCAGAAGTCGAAGAAGAAGTGATTGATGCTCTGCTGTTGAAGTTCGACGCGTTGCTCGCGAAAGCGGACATGGAAGCAGCGGCGCAAGTCGTGGCGAAAATTCCTCCGGGTCCGTATGAAAATCCGAACCATTCATTTCTTGTGGGGCGGGCTTTGTTCGAGATTGGGCAAGTCGAACGGGCGACTCCGCTGATTGAGGAATCGGTGACCAAGGAGACGGCGCATCCTGAAGCGCAGTATTACTTGGGGTTGGTCCGGGATGAACAGGGGGACATGCGGGGCGCAACGCAAGCGTTTTTGATGGCCCGCGAGATTGATGTATCGATGGGTTTGCCCCCGTGGGCGCCGGGACGTGAAGAGTTTGTCGCGATCGCACAGAAAGCAATTCATGCGCTGAATCCAGTGCTTCGGCGGTACATCGATGGTGCAGACGTGTTCATCTCGGACGCACCTGGGGTGGAGCTGGTGGCGGAAGGTGTCGATCCACGGGCGTTGATCATCTTGGACGGCCTGATGCTCGAAGATGACTTCGCCCTCGATTTGGGCCTTCATCACATGCATGACGAGCCGCCGTGCACGCGGGTGTTCATCTACGCGATCAACGTGGTGCGACTTGCGGGAAATGCGGAAGCGATCGAGCACGAGATCACTGCGGCGCTCGAACGCGAGATTTCGGCGACGTTCCTCGAAGCAGAACAGGCCGAGCGGCCGGAAAGCGAACTCAACTGACTCGTTCGATTGCTTTTCCCTGCTTTTGTGACAGGTCAGCTCGAGGTGGGAGAGCGTAAGCCATGTCCACGGTAACGCCGAAGCCAGCCTCGGGTCGAAAGCGCAGCCGCGCGATGGCCGTCATCGTGTATTATGTGTTGATTGGGGTGATTTGCGTGACCGCAACGGCTCAGATCACACGCCAAGTGTTTTACCAACCTCGCATAACCTCCCCTTATGCGGGTTGTCACCAAGGGCTGTCGGCACTGGTGTCGGCCGTAGAACGTGCCCGACGAGCAGCTCCGGGGACCGATGGTGAGGACCCCGCCATCGAACGCTTCCGAACTGCATTAAATCCCGAATGGGGCTATTTCGACAGCATCGCGGATGGTTGCCGAGGTTCCGTCAAGGATGAAGGTGCTCTCGACGCCATCGAGCGGCTCCGCTATGCGGAGGAACATGCTGTCCGTCGCGAAGCTGGTGACCTCGCTCCTCTTCGGCGCAAGGTCCAAGCGATTGTCGACTCCGATCTAACTCAGCGCGCTGAGCCATCTCGAGCGCCCTGACGACGCACACCGCGGCAAGTACGAATGACTGACCATAGCTCCACTTCCTCAGGCGCCACCGACGTTCGGACAAACGACGTCCCGCAAGCTGCCCCCACGTTCGATGTGTTGCCGTTATCGGCCGAGCTTCGAGAAACGCTGGGTGAGATTGGTTATCACCATCCAACCCCCGTGCAGATTGCCGTGTGGGAACCGGCGACGCGCGGTCGAGATGCAGTCGTGCAAGCGCGCACGGGTACGGGGAAAACTGCCTCGTTCGGTTTGCCCATCGTTGATCACCTCGTCAAACGCTCGGCAAACCATGTGCAAGTTTTGGCTTTGTGCCCCACGCGTGAGCTGGCGGTGCAAGTCACGCACGAACTCGAGCGCCTTGGAAAAAAGAAGAACATTCGGGTCGTTCCGGTGTACGGCGGCGCGCCGATGCCGAAGCAAATCGAGTCGATTGCCGCGGGCGCGCACGTCGTCGTGGGCACGCCTGGTCGCGTGCTCGATCACTTGCGACGCGGAACGCTCGATCCAAAAAACATCCGCCTGCTCGTGCTGGACGAGTGTGACGAGATGTTGTCGATGGGCTTCGAACGGGAGCTCAGTGCGATCCTCGAACGTTTGCCCACGGATCGCCAAACGTTGTTGTTCTCGGCGACTTTGCCGCCGGACATCGAGCGTATTGCGCGAAATCGGCTGCGAAGTCCGGATTTCTTGACGTTGTCGGGCGATCACATCGGCGCCGCAGAGATCAACCACTTCGTTTACATGGTTGCGGGGGACAAACTCGGGACGCTCGTGCGCATCATCGAGATCGAGAATCCGGAAAGTGCGATCGTCTTCTGTAACACGCGGGAAGAGACGGAAATCGTCGCCGGTGCTCTTACGCGCCAAGGGTTCGAGGCCGATTGGCTCAACGGAGATTTGGATCAGGGCGAACGCGAACGCGTGATGGCCGCAACGCGCGAGGGCAAACTGCGGTTCCTCGTGGCGACGGACGTTGCTGCGCGCGGGATCGACATTTCGCACCTGACGCACGTGATCAACTACGACTTTCCGATGGATGCCGAGTCGTACGTGCATCGTACAGGACGAACGGGTCGGGCAGGACGAACGGGGACGGCGATCGCGCTCGTCACGCCACAAGACATCGGCAACCTGTATTTGCTGCGGCTGACGTACAAGATTAAGCCGATCGAGAAGCAGATTCCGACAGAAGGCGAGCTGGCCACACGTTCGGAGACGGACCTGGTCAACATGCTCGCGGAAGCGTTTGCCTCGAAAGGAACGCACCCGGAT
>DAOMZH010000985.1:0-4295 GCA_035437985.1 Polyangium sp. (in: bacteria)
CGGAACAAACCAAAGTCTTGCGCCCCGGCTTGCGAAATGCCGGTCGAGCCAGGTCCGGGTTCTACTCGTCCGTCAGGACCACTCGTGGGTGCATCAGCAGCACAGGCAGCAAGAGCCAAAGCCAAGAGCCCCGTAGTGAACGTGAAGAGCGTATTTCGAGAAAGCATGATGTTTTACCTCCAGCAATCAGGGAACCGTGGGGACGACGAGAACGGATTCGTAATGTTGTGTGGCCGTGGCAAACGGCGGACATTTGGTGTCGCGAATTGGCAGTGCTTCCGCCCGAACGAGAAACAGCGTGCCGTATCCATCGTTCAACGCGAGCGACGAACCCGCACGCAATACCGAGATGGTACCGACGTGATCGCCGAAATACGAAACGTCGGCCGGGATTGACAAACTGCCGCAGGCATCGTGGCTTCCTGCGCATCCGCTCACGCGATCGGCGGTGACCGTAGGCTCGGTGAGCACTTCCGTAGCCCCCGAATCCGCATAACGCGCGAGCACATTACCGCGCACCGCGAGGACGATATGCGTGCCACTTTGCAGACGCAGCCCTTCTGCGACGGGCGCTTCGCCGTTGGTCTCGTCAAACACTTGGCTTATGCCTTTTAGTTGTTCGATGGTGAGCGAATCGCCAGCTTTGAACGGCATGGCCGCCGCCGGAACGCAGATGAAAAGGCTCGGACTGTTTTCCAGGACAATCTGATGACAATCATCCGGTGACGATTCGACGCTGACGACATTGAAGGGTCCCGCACCGGGCAATGGGGACGACCACGCAATGCCCACCCCGGGATCGGGAGGCACACAAGCGCCAACCGGTTCCGGTTCTTCGAGCGCCGGAGCCTCAAATACGGCCGAATGCCCAGCGAGAGTGAGTTTTCCCGTCGCGTCGAGCACGAGATTGATCATCGTATTGCCATCGGGGGCCGTCGTCGATGTCGACAAACTATTGTCGGGGAATTCATCGCGAGACCAAGCCACGAGCGTCGGAGACAAACCATCGGCATCAATCAGATACGCACTACATGGATTGCTCGCATTGTTCAGCAAGGGCAAACCTCGCGTCGGTTCGAGGAGCCACGTGTCGGCGGTATCGAAAAGCTCGCGAGATAGGGCTTTCGTGGGATCCGCAAGCAGATCTGCACAGACGTATTGCACGGTATCTTTCAACGGACGAACCCGCATGAGGCGTTGGGCATCGGTCGTATTGCCAATGACCACAGCCGCATTCTCGCGCGGAATCGCGCCACATGTCGGATCAGGACACGTCGGCGGAGGCTCGACTTGACTCGTCGCCATACAGGCAACGGAACCAGTCATGATCAAACCGCGGCGCACCATGGGTCGTTCGACAAGGGGCTCTTGCATCGCCGTGACAAACACACGGTACGAGACGAACAATGCCGGCAGCGCCATGAGATCCGTCGGATCCACGGTAATTTGCCACGCAAACGGCCCAAGACCCGCGACCGTTTCAAAGAGCCGCGCGAAACCAGGAAAAACCTTGATACCGGCGAAAACCAGGCCCGTCGCCAGATGCGCCATGACAAACGATTGTCGCGACGATAGCCGCAAAAGCACGGCCAGAAGGGCCGGAGCAACCAGAAGTCCAGCGAAATCGCTAAGTTTGCCGGTGATGGCTGCAGGAATGATTCCCGCACCTTTGAGATAATGATCGTTGATTACGAGTAGCCCGAGCGAAACCAACCAAAGCGGGTGGTATAACGCGCGGTTCGGCGCAAGTTTTCGTTCCATCGGCAAGATTCTCCTCTGCGTTTAAGGTTCGCAATCGACTTACCGAGCCATGCAGCTCAGCAAGCTACGTGCCACGATCTTATTCGACCGCGATCGATCGAGATTATGCGAAGCATGAATTCGTGGGGTCTGACAATGCTGTCAGGGAGAGGAAGTTGGGGAGAGCAACTGTCGATTTCAGCCCGCCCCGGTAATGCGACGCTCCATCGTGTCGAGAATGCCGCGAGCATAACTCGAACCCGCCGTACGTGAAAATCGGCGGCGAGCCTCGTTGGTGGCATTATCGACGAGATAACCGTGTTCCACAGCGCAAAGCATATCGATATCGCCGATATCGTCGCCAAAGGCCATCGTGCGAATACGTGGAACCCCCAGCCGCTCCATGATGAATTGCGCGACATTTCGCTTGTTCGCTCCCCGCGGAACGAAATCGACCGAATATGCGCCTTCTGGTTCACCAAGTGCCGGATGACAAGGCCCCACGTGCGCATCCACGAAATGCTTTTCCGCAATGCGATGCACGAGCCCTACCAGCTCCGTCACCCGTTGTTTCGGCGGAGGCACGAATATGAATCTATCCATTCTCGGCCCACCTTCTTGCCGATCTACGAGCTGCACGCCAATTTTGGACAATTCGTCTCGCGCTTCATTGACGAGCGTCAAAGAAAAACCACTGACCCCCATCCGTGCATCCCATTCCGCAGCCGACCGTCGCCCTTCTTCACGAGTAAAGAAATCGAGTTCGGCGCCCCACGAACTGGCAATGAAATGCGGAACAATCCGCAATCCATGCTCTTGAAACGATTCGGCCACGACGTCCATCGGACCATCGGTCACCCAACCGAATACGATTCCCAACGTTTTCGCATATTCGATCAGCAATTGCTCGAGCGCCCGGCGATCCCGGCGCCGCTCCGGGGAACCATCGTGGGCCAAATACGTTTCGTCGAAATCAGCAAACACCAACCAACGTGGTGCGTCCACGCGCGGCAGGTGCATCCTGCGATCTCCGAGCGGATGCATTGCAAATACCTCTTCAACCGGACTCGCCGGCATTGAATGGACCAATGCTCGTAACGCGCGGTCCTCCAGCCCGCACGCCTCGATCATCAAAGCTCGAATTCATCGAGCAACCATTACGAGGTTATCACGACCAGAACGATCGATCGACACGATATCCAGGGTGGTCGGACATTATTCGTCCGATGCGAATATCAACCCCGAACTGGACGAATGCTCAGCGCTCCGTCTCCGGAAATCGCTTCCGCAATTCCTGTGCTTGATCGAGGTGCTGCTTCAACGTCACGCGGTAATTGTCGATATACGACCGCAATTCGGTCGCTTGCGTGGCGTCCATCATCTTGTCGGTCACCGTCAGCGCTTTCTTGTGCATCTGGATTTGGCCATCGAGAAATGTCGCCGGAAGTTGCGCTACAGACTCTTGCGTTATCGTCCGCTGCACCTTTTCAGCGAGTTTCTCAACCTCGGTTTTCATCGGGCTCGACTCGGATTTCGTTCCGAGTTTGCGTGTGAGGGCATCGAGCTCCATCGCGGCCACTTCGTGCTCGGTAAGAATTTTCTGCGCATACGCGCGGACGACGTCGTCTTCGAGTCGTTCGAGCACGGCTTCGGCCTGTTTGGTTTCCGCCTGATCGAAACTGTCGAGCACAGCCGTGATTTGACCTGTCGACATTGCTTCGACGCGCGGCGGAGGATTATTTGGTCCTCCAACGGCTTGATCATCTGCTCCGCATCCAATCAGCCCCAAGCACGCCACTGCCCCAACAAGCGCTACACGAGCCGTCAATCGACGAATTTTGCAAACCATGCATCGCCTCCCTTGCTTCGGGCGCTCCGTCATGAGTCGAGTCTGCGGACTTCGACGCTCGGAAACGCCTCCATGCCCATCGGGCTCGAAGCCGCGTTCCACATCGTGCTGGGACCCTGCAAGTGATGTCGGCAAACGCCTGAAGCCTGCGTACTGCGACGCTCGAACGACAAGGCGTGGTATAAGGGCGCGCCCCCAACCGAAGGCGTTCGTTTCCGGCCGCCTGCCCGTGTTTTCACAGCCATTCGCATGGATGCGTCCAAGATCGAACGAAGCCTTCGTAGTTCCGAAACCGGCGTCATCCTCGTTGACGAACGCACCCTCGCCCGCGTGATCAAACGCCATCGCGAGCTCCTGCGGCTCGGCGTTCCGCATTTGCACAGCTATTGGCTTCGTCGCGATGCCCTGCTGCAGATCGTGCAGCCCGAATTGCTCGGCGAAGACCCCCAAAAATTACCCAAGTACGTCGTGCTCCTCCCACGACCCAAAGCTTCGGAACTCCAGGGAGCCGAAGAGGCCGACGTGTTGCGCTGGCTTTGGCGCTCGGCTTTTCATGCGCATTTGCACCTCGCCATCGAAGCTCGACAAAAAAATGGACAACTCGACGAAGCGACGATCCGTTCGCGCATCGATCACATTGGACAAACCGAATTTATAATTCTTATGTCAAGCGCATGTAAAAAGAAAGAATGTAAATACACTGACG
>DAOMZH010000986.1:0-4295 GCA_035437985.1 Polyangium sp. (in: bacteria)
CACGTTTGCTGCGCTGCGCGGCACGTCCGCCGCATTGATCGAGCGTTCGTTCAGCACGCCCAGCTCCCACTTCCGCACATTGGTTGCGAGTCCTAAGGAGAGGACTGGGGAGGGAGGATGACTGAACCTGCCGTTACCGCGAAACCTGCTCGATGGCTGTCGCAAAGACAAACGTGGAGTTTGTCGCGATGGGGCACTCTGCTCGTGATCGCATCCGTAGCGACGACCGTGGTGCTTCGGGTCCACCTAGAGCGCGTTCTCGAAGACACTGCACCGCTGCTGGCGTTTGTCCTTCCAGTCACGATTTGCGCTGTTTTGGGCGGATTTTGGGTGGGCTTGTTGGCAACGGTCGGCAGCGCCATCTCCGGCTCGTACTTCTTCATTGATCGCGCGGCTCAGTTCGACCTGGGCTCCACCGACATCCTCGCGCGGGTGGGACTCTTCATCCTCGTGGGTCTCGTCATCAGCGGCATGAGCGAAAAGATGCACATCGAATTCGCGCGCGCTGTGCTTGCCGAACAACACGTTGCCGCGCGAGAGTTACAGCTCCGAGAGGCCAAGCTCCAGATGGAATTGACCCTCGATGCCGCAGGAGCGGGCACGTGGGATTGGGACGTAGTCGCCGACAAGATCGTTTGGTCACAAACAAATTACGATTTATACGGAATCGACCAGGAAAAACGACCCATCACCACGTGCGAGGATTGGCTCGGGACATTGATTTCAGGGGATCGGATCCCCGCCGATGCCTATGTTCGGCAAGTCTTGGTCCCGAGCCAAGATGATCGTTATCGAGCAGAATTTCGGATCGAGCATCCGACCAAGGGAGAACGTTGGATCCTAGGGCTCGGACGCATCAACCGCGACGAGCGTGGTCATGCCCAACGTATTCGCGGAATCAACATCGACATCACCGATCGCAAACGTGTCGAGGAGAGCGAGCGCGCCGCGCGCACGGAAGCGGAGCGGACAAACCGACTCAAAGACGAGTTTGTCGCGACCATCTCGCATGAGCTCCGCACGCCGCTCACGGCCATTCTTGGCTGGGCTCAAATCCTCCGGCGCCCCAAGATCGACCAAGACAAACTTGCACGTGGCTTGGACGTGATCGAACGAAATGCGCACACGTTGACCCAACTCGTCTCGGATCTGCTCGATGTTGGACGCATCGTCGCGGGCAAACTGACCCTCGAAACTTCACTGATCGATTTGGGAAGCTTGACGATGACCGCGCTCGAAACCGTTCGTCCAGTGGCGCATGCGAAGCGGGTGCGTCTCGTCACCCACGTGTTACCGATTGACGAACCCTTCGCCGGCGATGCTTCTCGGATTCAGCAGATCGTGTGGAACCTCGTTTCGAACGCGATCAAATTCACGCCGCGGGACGGAGAGATCGACGTTCGCGTCGAAGCCCGACCGCCATGGGCCGTCATCACGATCCGCGACACGGGCGAAGGAATTGCGCCCGACTTTTTGCCCCACATATTCGAACGTTTTCGTCAACAAGATGCTTCGTCGTCTCGAGCCCATGGTGGCCTTGGTTTGGGCCTCGCGATCGTCAAACACTTGGTCGAACTGCACAAGGGACGCGTGTACGCGACAAGTGCGGGACGAGGCCAGGGCGCGACATTCACCGTAGAGCTTCCGTTGGCGCTCGCAGCGTCCGGGGCGCAGTCGGTTGCGGCAACGACGTCGACGTCGTTGCCTGGTGCGTCCGCGCTTGGAGGTGTGCGCGTGTTGCTCGTCGAAGATGAAGTGGATACGCGTGAAATGGTGCAGCGCGTGCTCGAAGAATCCTCCGCAGAAGTCGTGAGCATCGCGTCGGCGGCCGAAGCGCTGCACGTGCTCGAGGAAACGTCGCCGGATGTCTTGGTGAGCGACATCGGACTGCCAGGCATGGATGGCTACACGTTCCTGCACACACTCAGAATGCGGGAAGCGTCGCGCAATCGTTCCATTCCGGCCCTTGCGCTCACGGCCTTTGCGCGCAGTGAGGATCGGCAGCGAGCCTTTGATGCTGGTTTCAGGGAGCATCTGGCAAAGCCGGTCGATCCCGTGAGGTTGGTTTCGGCGATCGCGCGACTGTGTGGTCGATCGAATACGGGACCATCAACGAACCGCGGCTGAGTGCGGCTTGCTCACGCCACATTTCTGCTACCGTCCCGACACGATGGCGGAAGGAACTTCGACGAGCACCGAAGCGGCTCCAGCAGGGACGAACAAGCCGCGGTCCGTTTGGCGCACGGTACTGCCCTTCGTCCTCGCCCTGGCGCTCGTAGGGTTTGTCTTGTCCCGTCTCGATCTGCACGCATTCGTTGGTCACTTGAAACGAGTGTCTTCGCCTTTGTTTTTTCCTGCGGCCACAATTTTCGTAATTGCGCTCTGTGCCGCGGATAGTTTTGCGACGGTGCTCGTTTATCGGGCTTCGGTAGCCAAGATTCGATTCCGTGATTTCTTCATTCTTCGTGGCGCTTCGTATTTACCTTCGATTCTCAATCACCATTTGGGCCAAGCTTTTATTACGCTCGCTCTTTCGCGTATTCACGGTGTGGAGTTGGCCCGAGTCGCCGGGGCGACGCTTCTGGTGTACGCGTCGTGGATGGGTTGCATTTTGGGTTTGGCTTGTGTGGGTATTTGGCTTGTGGGCAAACCTCTTGTTTGGCTTGCCTTGCCCTTGGGTGCCGGAATTATTTATTTGATTGTTTTGGCGGTAAATCCACCGCAACTAGCGAAAAATCGTCTCCTCGCACCGCTTTTCGAGGCTGGCGTTCGGGGTCATTTGGTTGCGCTCGCCGCCCGATTGCCGCACCTCGTCGTCTTGTTTTTGGGTACGTGGTTGCCTTTTTGGTTTTTCGACGTGCGTATTCCCGTGGACGCGGCGTTTACCTACGTGCCCATTATGATGGTGGCCGTCACGCTGCCGCTCACCCCGCAAGGATTTGGGACCCGAGACGTTTTGGCAGCGACTTTTTTCGAGTCTTATGGCCCTCCAGGTTCGTCCGCGGATCGTCTGGCGGCAATTGCTGCATGCACCACCGCGTGGGGTGTGGCCATTACGCTGGTCGATATCGTTTTCGCGTTGGCTCTTCTGCGCCTCTTGCCCGTACGTTTGACGGACGTTGGTAAGAATCCGCCAATCGAAACTGGTTCCGGAATGAAAAAGACAGAGATTACGTCTACGGCTTCGGATGTTCGTGAGGGCTGATCTTTCCGGCGAAGAGCGCAGCAAAATGAGCTATTCCGGCGAGTGGATTCATTCGCGGAACAAAGCCCAACTCTGCGGCTGCTTTCGACGCATCGTAAATGACGTCGCGGGTGAGGATTTTGACGACGAATGGAGTTATCGGCGGCTTTGTTTGCGGCTTGAATCGGGAATATCCGAATTCGATTGATTTGGCCAAGGTCATCGCCGCGGCATAAGACAGATGAATTCTCGGCAATGGCAAATCGGCGGCGCGCGCAATTGTTTCGAATACTTCCCGCACACTCGGCGGTCGTTTGTCGATACAATCCATCACATTAAAAGCTTCGCCTCCAAGGTCCCGCCGCCCAGCAGCGGCCAGCAATACATCTATGACGTGATCGACCCAGACCACATTTAATGGTGCTTTTCCCCCGTCGATCAACGGCACAATTCGACGTTTGAGCGATTGCAGCGCCCGAGGCATGAAATTGTGATCGTATGGCCCGTAGATGATCGGCGGCCGAATGGCGATCACGGACAAACCCAATTCTTTCCCGCGCTCGAATGCCAAACGCTCGGCTTGCGTTTTCGTATCTTCATAGGGGGTTCCGACGATCCGCGACGGCCATGCTTCGGTCACTCGCCCATGATCCGGACGCCCATAAACCGCCGTCGATGAAACGTTCACGAAATGCCCAACGCCTGCTTTCGCCGCAGATTCTACGATTGCCTGCGTTCCTTCGACATTGACCCGTTGCATCTCCTCGCGCGTCGCATTGTCACCCACCGCTGCTGCCGCATGCATCACGACATCCGCACCACCCACCAATGTGTCGAGCGCCGGAGCGTTGTTCACATCTCCCACGACGAGTCGCACGCCAATGCGTTCCAAGCTCTTGGCATCCATTCGCTGAGGATCCCGCACGAGACCGACAACCTCATGGCCACGCTCCCGCGCAACCTCGCAAAAGCGCCGACCAACGCTGCTGGTGACTCCCGTCGCTGCGATTTTCATTGGCTACAGAGTGCCATGATCGTGGACCAACGTCACGAAGAGCGCGGGAATCGAATCGGCGGAGGAGCTGGTGGCAACGATGACTGGCGATCTTCG
>DAOMZH010000987.1:0-4290 GCA_035437985.1 Polyangium sp. (in: bacteria)
GGTGGCGATCCGAAAACGAAAGTGGCGAAACGGGATCAACTTTTTACAGCGGTCGCACCGTTTGATGCGCCTCGGCCGTTCGAAAGCACCGAGCATCGGTTCGCAGGTATCGCCTTTCTCCCGGATGGCGACCGCGTGCTGATCACCGATGTCGATCGCGACCGCCGTTGGAGCCGTACGGTCGTTCGTTCTCGCAAGAACCCCGCAGCCGAGGCCAAGGTGATCTTCGACCGCTCGCTGACGGATCTTCGGACGCGTGTGAAGACCGATATCGAGACGCCCACAAAACACTTTTACATGGTTGGCGAGACGTACACAGGCGATCGAAACCTCATGAAGTATTACGTTGATCCGCTCACGAAGTTGGATGGCCAATTCGACTTCGCCCATCGGGCCGAGATTTGTTCCAAGATCCTTTTGCGCAAAGGCACCATGCAAGAACTCGAAACGTTCTTGAATGGCAACGATTCCTTTTACGGCAATGGGATCATGAGCACCTTCATTGGAAACCACGATTTGCCGCGCGTGATTCACTTGGCTCAGGACAATGCCTTCACACCTGAATGGGAAAACCCGTGGTACGATGGCAAGGATCGAAATTGGTCGAATCAGCCGGGACTTCCTGGCTCGCAATCGGCATTCGAACGCATGGCCAATGCCTTTACGCTGCTCATGACCACGCGTGGCGTACCGCTCATCTATTACGGCGACGAAATCGGCTTGCCCGGTGCAGGCGATCCGGACAATCGTCGCGACATGCAATGGTCGGGATATTCGGCAGGCCAGAATCTGCTCAAAACCCACCTGCAAAAGCTCGGGCAAATCCGTAAAGATCACGTAGCCTTGCGCCGAGGTAATCGCACGAGCCTTTGGGCGACGACGAATTCGATGGCGTACAAGATGGTGCATCCGATGGAGACTGTGTACGTGGTCATCAATCGTGGTGATGGCCAAGACTCCGTCAGTGGTTTGCCGAATGGCACCTTGACAAACCAATTGACCGGTCAAACCGTGACCGGTCCGACGATCAACATTCCCGCCCGCACGTCCATGATTCTTACGCAGTAAACCCCCAGGATTTTTTCCAAGCCTGCCCGACCACCGCGTCTTCACGAGCGCGGAAAAATCAGCACATACGAATTGGGCGCCGTCTGAAACAACGTCGTTTTGGACGGATGCGCATCTTTGTTGAAATGACGCACCCAGGGCAGGGCATTCCACGACTCATTGTCTTTGATGTATTCGGGCACCACCAAATCGAGTTCGATGTAGCGTCCCTTGGTTTGGCGTGCAAAATCAGGTCCGAATGTCCACTTTTCTCGACCTTCGCGAGCCGTGATATCGTTGTGAATCGCGCCGCCGTAGGTAAGAACGATCTTGTCCGTTCCTGCTTTCGCTTGTTGGGCCAAAAGCGCGGTGACTTTTTCATTCATTAACCGCGCGATCATTTCGAGCATGACGATGACCGCGTCGTCTTTGGCCTTGAGAATTTTGTCGTAATCGGCACAGGGGGCGCGGAGAATATGCGGCTTGATTCCTTTGGCGTGGGCTGCGTCTCCCAAAGCCACATATTCGTTTTGGTTTGTCTTTGCTTGATTCTGGGTCACGGGTTTTTGTTTTTCCGCGACCGCGGCTTCCTTTTTCTTCCCGCATTCGCCTTCGGCCACCCAAATCTCGAGCACGATGTCACTCGCTATCCGGTCCCGTTTTGGGTCGACCAACATGGGCAAAAACATTTCGGTAAATCGTTTGGTGCTCGAAGTAATCCCTTCGGCACCTTTGGGGGCATGTGACTCGCCGATCCCAATGACCATGGGTTTTTCCGCCAATATCGCGGCGAATGCATCTTCGGGCGTCGCAAAAAGGCGGCAACCCAATTCGCCACACGAATTGTCTTCCGCTGATGGTGCCGCCGCCGTCGTGGTCGCCGAAGCCGAAGGCGCCGCGGAGGGCAGGGCCAAAGCAGCCGATGGCTCGGGCGTCGGGGCGGCTGCTTTGTCGCCTTTGCACGCCGCAAGAAAAAGCATCGGCAACGCCACGAGCGCCAAGCGCCGAAGAAGCAATTGGTTTGTCATGGATACCCAATCCCAAAAATGGTCGCGAGTATTCTATCAGGCGGCTGACGCGTGCGGCTACGTCGGACCGACGATTTTTTCGAGCTGCACACGATACGTCTTCGAAAGTCGATCAAGGTCCACACGGGGCTTCAACATTCGAATCGCCGAACGTGTGATCGCATCGGTCTCCGCACCGAGACGAGCGCTCTCGAGATGCAGTTCGAGCGCGCGTCGAAAACCGTCGCGAGCTTTCCAAACATCACCACGAAGTTCGTCGATCTCCGCCTCGTGCTGGACAAACATCGCGTACGCGGAAATCCTTTCGCGCGAGCCCAAAAGAATCGAAGCACTCGCCGAATCGCGTCGACAGATGCTGTCCCACAACGGGCCAAACATGACGATGGCTCCGTCCTTCAGCGTCTTCGACGCCTCATCGAGGCGACTTGAACGCCGAAGCCCAACAACACGTCCGAACAGCTCACCAAGCTGTTGCGTCGTGCGGAACGTCGAATCGCGGGATTGAAAAGACATCGAGCTCCGTCAGCGCTCTTTATCGCCCAAGGCAGAGCATATCAGTGGTCCGGTTACCGGGCTAAATGTCGGCACTTGAATGCTCTAGACGCGTAATCACCAAACGGCGGCGGGTTGTGCCATGCTCGCCACCCACACACTCACTCCGCGACAAATCGAATGCTCCACGCAATCCGCTACGGCAGACACTACGACGACTTCGTTCCAGGCGCAGTTTACCAGCATCCCTGGGACGTGACGATCGACGACGGCATGCTGGCCCTGTTTTCTGCGTCCTTTCAGGATGCCATACCCACCCACGCGAGCCGGCGTGTTGCGACAAACCTCGGTTTTCCCGATCGTCCCGTACATCCGCTTGTCCTGCTCAACCTCGGTCTGTCCTTCAGCGTGCACGACGTGAGTGAACAAGCGATCGCCCACCTCGCGTACCTCTCGGTTCGTTTTCCAAATGCTTGTTTTCCAGGCGATTCCGTCAATGCTTCCTCCACCGTGATCGGCATGCGTCCCGTATCGACGGGCGACAAAGGAGTCGTTCACGTTCGTACGGAACTGCGAAGCCAAAAAGGGGAAGTCGTCTGTTCGTTTGAGCGCAAAGCACTTGTTCGAGCTGGTCATCTCAGTGAACGACCTGCGCCCGAAAACATCGTCGTTCTGGATTCCGAACCCCCGCACCACGAACCACCTCGGGCGCCGGATATTTTGCTGGGTTCGTTACCTCCGCATCCGCTGCTCGGCTCGTTCCCAACCTACTGGGAAGACTTCGTCGTGGGTGATGTGTACGCGCATGAAGTTGGACGAACGGTGAGCGAAGCGGAGCACATGCAACTCGCGACGTTGTGCCGCAATTCGCATCCGTTGCATTTCGACGAACGCTACTGTCAGACGCACTCGTTCGCGAAGACTCGAGTGGTCTTCGGGGGCCTCGTGCTCGCGTGGGTTTTGGCGCTTTCGAGCCGCGATATTGCTGGAAATGCCGTGTGGGATTTTGGGCTGGATGATGGAGCGCATCCGAGCGGAGTGCTCGCGGGCGATACGCTCTACGCGGCTAGTTCGGTGCTGGAAAAAGCCGATCGCGGACCTGATGCCGGTCTCGTGACGTTGCGCATCGTGGGCGTAAAAAACACCCCTGCACGTGCGTTGCTCGAACGCGGTGAGGATCTGTTCACTCCAGAACTCGGCAAGTCGTCTGGTCGTGTCGTGGAGAAAGCGGTCGAAATCACGCGTACGCTCCTCGTGCGTAAACGCGCGCAGCGTGCTTGAAAAGCTTCCGGGAGTGGAGCCAAGAATGTTCAAGATCAAAGGAATCGATCACGTCGCAGTCGCGGTTGAAAACATCGATCAAGCGCTGGAAAAATGGCGCCAAGCGTTTGGTGTCGAGGGGCAGAATCGCGAAATCGTTGCTTCTCAAAAGACCGAGGTCGTTTTGTTGCCCGTGGGTACGAGCAACGTCGAGCTCATCGAGCCGAAAGGCAACGACGGGTTAGCCAAGTTCCTGGAAAAACGAGGCCCGGGTCTCCATCACATCGCGGTCGAAGTGGAAGGCATCGAGGCGGCGCTCATGCTGCTCGAATCGCTGAACGTGCCGCTCATCGACAAGACGCCGCGTATCGGCGCGCGTGGACACAAGGTCGCCTTCGTGCATCCTCGCGCGACGGGTGGTGTACTCGTCGAGCTCGTCGAGCCTGCGCACGAAACCGATCAC
>DAOMZH010000988.1:0-4290 GCA_035437985.1 Polyangium sp. (in: bacteria)
AAACGCCGCAAATCAAACCACTCTCTGAGCTATCGTTTCCATCGGCAAAATCCTGGTAGACACCGTTGTATATCGCGTCCGGTGATTCGAAACATTTAATGTCGTCGTCGTGATCGGCCCGAAGGACGGGAGGGGTTTGGGGCTGGCATGTCGCGCGTTGAATTCTTGCACTGTTTGAACCGATATCGCGTATTCCCGCTCGAATCAGAATTGCGCGATTTGGAAAGCGAACATTTTGAATTTCCGAAGACGAATTCGGATACAAATAATATTTAATCATTTTTGAACCGCGCTACGACATTATGATCCATAATATGTGTGATCAATTGGCAAATTCGATGAAAGCGAAAAGAAACGCTCGCTGTCGCGCTGATTTCATGTAACGATGCGCATCCTCGACGGAGGGCCCCATGAAATCAGCTTTGTTGGCGACGAGCATCGTCGCGGTCGTCTTGATGCAAACGTCGAACGCTCTTGCGGACTGGAGTTTTTTCAAACCCGACCCGGACCGCAAAGGATATCCCTTCTTGCCTACGGTGAATCTGGCAATGGCCTTCGATGGGAGCAAAAAGTCAGATTTTTATGGAAACTTCTTGCTCGGCGTCTCCCATTATCCCATCGGAGACAGCTGGTCGCCGTTTTATTCCGTGGCGATCGAAATGGACCTCCGCTCGCTCCGCGACAGCGCGGGCAATACACATACGGTGCCCATCTTCGGTCCTCAAGTGCGGGGAGGCGTATCGTTTTTCCCGGACGAGAAATTGCCCATTTCGCTTTTCAATGCGTACGGTTTCATTGGATATCGCGCCCCCTCCGCATTCGAAGATCACACATTTCGCTTCGGACTGGGTATCTCGTCACCCGGCGCCGGCCTCTTGGTTCTCTCGGCAAGGCTCATCCTGCCCTGGATGGTCGAAGGAGCATTCGACGTGACCGAATACGGTCTGCGCCCAGCGATTCGTTTTGGTTTGTCTTACTGATTGGCGTAATGGTCAACGTACCGCGGCCACGATAATGCCCGCGAGCCAAACCAGAGCTCCCACGCCGACGATGACCCAAAACCAAATATCATCGCGCCAGCGTACGCGGAGCGGAACCAGATCTTTTTCCGGTAAAACGACGGTCTTGACGAGCGCGTGAATGGGCAAACCTCCCGGCCGCATACCTTGAGGAATAGGCGGAGGATACAAACCCATACTCTGAAATCGTTGTACCCCGGCACGTTGGCGATCACCCGTACCCGGATACGCACTGCCAATCGCCAATGCTCGAAACCACGGAACGCGTTCATATGCGTTTGCCATGGCCAGGACATTAAAAAGAATACGCACGCGTTCGAGGAATTCACGCACCTCGACGAGATGCTGATAAGACCGAATTCGCGTCTCGACGGGTTCTTCACCCGAGAGTTTGGCAAAGCAAAACATTTCGAAACGCGCACCAAGGCCGTCGATTTCTTCTTTGATTCGCGGGAGCGCTTCGGCAGGAGCGGTCTGTTGCGGCAAGGTAAAACCCCATGGATCTTCGCGCGTGCGCTCGGCCGTCCATTGAAATACGTCGGCAAATCCCCATATGGTGTCGAATCGCGTCAAAAATACGTAAATGGGAACGTCACAACCCAAATGACTACCAATCTCCACGAGCACGTCACGCATGGATTTTGCGTATTCTTGCACCTTCGTTTCGTCGGAATCGGCAAAGACGGTTGCATTGAGAACGAGAAGCATGCCGTCGATCGGCTCGCGTGGACGTTGGCGAATCAATTCATCGCAAAGAGCCTTGAGCATGTTGGGATCGCGACGCGGACCCATGATGTGCGATTCAGGTTCGATGAAGACCGCTTCGTCAGCCATCCAGTAGTTGCAAAACTGCGTCGACGTGGCGGGAGGAAGCGGCCCATCACCGGACGACCACGTGACCATCTGCGATCGAATCGCCGTGGATCGACCCGAACCTGGATCTCCAACCACCAGGTACACCGGAATTTGGTACGGAGGTTTCTTGTCGGGATGTTTTCGGGCGACTGCCGCGAGCATCGCGTCGATTTCGGGCGTGAGCGGTCCCATTTCCTTGGCCATCACGGACCCCGCAAGAGCGCAGACAAAAGGAGCGCCACGCCGAACAAGAGCATCAGCATCGCGATGCCGCGTCCCATCCACAACGACTTGTACCAAGGAATCTGAAGGGCGATGGGCGTGACGGCTTCTTCCCGCACTGGACGAAGCGCGCCGGCATGCCAATCGCGATCGGGATCGACGCCCAAGATGCGAGCGATGTCGATACGTGTCTGGGTCGCGCCATAACCCACTGCCCCGGGCAAACCAAATCTTCCCAGAAATCCTAGGCCCAATACGACATAGTATGTGGCCAAAACATTTCGCGGACCTTGCTTGACGCGGTCCAGTCGCTGATAGAACTCGACACCTGCGTTTGTCGTGTGCCAACGCGTCGCTTGGAGCGAGTACTGGGTCCACAAGGGACGCAGATCGGGATACCCCATCGCGATCTCGTCGATGAGCGCCGCGATAGCGAACTGTCCATCGTCAGCAGAAACGACTGGAAGCTCGTCGGTCACCTTGGCGCTCTTCAAGTCGTTCAACATGTTGTTGGCTTGTTGGAGCAAATGCTCGGGCGATGGACGGCGCGGGGATTGTCGCACCGCACAGATCCACAAGAGCAGCTCTTCGCCGTAAACACCAATCGAACGTTCCACGCTGGCGGCGGAGCATAGCGGAGTCGCGGGCAAAGGAGAAAGGGATCTCCTCGTCGACATCGAGCGGCTATGCTGCGCGCGCCAAAGCGGGGCGTTAGCAGCCCGAATTCGTCGAAGGAGCAAGTCTCATGTCGGAAATCGAAAATGTCATCGCGCGTGAAGTCATCGACTCGCGAGGCAACCCCACGGTGGAAGTGGAAGTGTTCACGACGGAGGGGCACGGACGCGCGGCTGTCCCGAGCGGGGCATCGACGGGCATGTATGAAGCGGTGGAGCTGCGTGATGGGGACAAACGGCGCTACTTGGGCAAGGGTGTGCAAAAAGCCGTGCACAACGTCGAGACGCGACTCGGTCCCGCCGTCGTTGGTATGGACTCGCTCGACCAAACCGAAATTGATCGCGTGCTTTGTGAAGCGGATGGAACGCCGAACAAAGGCAACCTCGGCGCAAATTCGATCTTGGCCGTGTCGATGGCGGTGGCGCGTGCTGCTGCCGATACGGTGGACTTGCCGCTCTGGCGATACTTGGGCGGTGCTGCAGCTCGCGTGTTGCCCACGCCGCTCATGAACATCCTCAACGGCGGCGTGCACGCCGACAACGGTTTGGAAATCCAAGAGTTCATGATCGTGCCGCATGGTGCAGCGTCGTTCGCCGAAGCGTTGCGTATGGGCGTCGAGGTGTTTCACACGTTGAAATCGATCTTGAAAAAGGGCGGTCATGTGACGGCCGTGGGCGATGAAGGTGGGTTTGCCCCGCGTCTGGCAACGAACGAATCAGCGCTGACGGAAGTGATGCGAGCCATCGAAGCTGCAGGCTACAAGCCGGGTGAAGACATCAGCCTCGCGCTCGATTGTGCAATGAGCGAGTTTTTCGATGCGGAACAAGGTGTCTACACGTTCGACAAGGGGCCGAAGTCGCCGGAAGAACTGGTGGCGATCTACGAGGGTTACGCGGCGAAGTACCCCATCGTGTCGATCGAAGACGGTTGCGCGGAGAACGACGACAAGGGTTGGAAGCTGATTTCAGAGCGCTTGGGCAAAAAGGTGCAGCTTGTTGGCGATGATCTTTTCGTGACGAATCCGGAAAAGCTGGCGCGAGGAATGGCGCAAGGAATTGCCAACGCGATCTTGATCAAGCTGAACCAGATCGGGACGGTGACCGAGACGCTCGACTGCATTCGCACGGCGACCAACGGTGGGTATCGGTCGATCATTTCGCATCGATCGGGTGAAACGGAAGACACGTTCATTGCCGACTTGGCTGTCGCGACAAACGCGGGCCAAATCAAGACAGGATCTGCGTCGCGGTCGGATCGGATCGCGAAGTACAATCAGCTTCTGCGGATCGCGTACGAGCTCGGAGCAGGACAATTGTTTGCGGGTCGCAGCGTGTTCAAGCGCTGAAGAGAACCGTTGGAGTACAAAAGAAAAACGCCCCAGCTTCCTGGGGCGTTTTTCATGATTCAGAAGCTCAGTGTCGATGTGAGGAGGGTGGAAGAATCACCAGCCGCCACGGTCGCCACGGTCGCCACGGTCGCCACGATCGCGGCCACCACGACGATCGCGACCACCGCCGCC
>DAOMZH010000989.1:0-4288 GCA_035437985.1 Polyangium sp. (in: bacteria)
GCTTCGCGCGCTAACAAGCGCGCTACGCGAGGCTTTGTTTTCGATGGGGGCTCGCAGGCGGCTCTTTGAGTCCTTTGGGCTACGCCCAAAGGACGAGCCGACTGCTCTGCCCCCAAACCCCCGAGGGGACAAACCGGGGCCGGGGCCGGGGGTTGGAACCGCGACGCCCTTCCCAAATGCAATCGATGACGCTAGTCATGAACCATGGCGCAGGCGCTCGGCCGAGTCGTGGATTCGTCTGCATTGGATGCATGCGGCGAATCACGTGGCCGTCACGCAATCGAAATCCCTGTCGCCTGGATCGGTGCCGAGATCAGCGTGTCCATCCCAGCACGAGTCGTCTGCGCGCGTTGTGATGGCGGCGGGTGCGATGGCTGCAACCGTCGTGGAGGGTATCGCCTCGAGGGCGACGACCAAACCCGTACAATTCGCGTACAACTCCCGCACGTCATGACCGGGACAATCGTGTTGCGCCTGGTGCGCCCGTTCGGTGATGCCGAGAGCTCTCTAGCGCAATTGCATTTGGCGACCCGGGTTGGCTCCGGAGCGAGCTCGGGCGTCGTGCTTTGTGCGCTACCGACCCGCCAAATAACTCCGTCCACGCAGCCGTCTCCATCGACGTCGTTGCCCACTGCGGCAAACATGCGTCATGTCCCGTGGGTCGTTGCCGCAACCTTCGTGCTCGGTATTCTTGCAGCGTTGGCAACGATGCGTTGAGCCTTCGAAAGCCGGGCTGTGTTAGGCTTTTTGCATGCTTGGTCGCTCGCCCCGTTCACTTCGTACACGCCTGTCTCTTGCCTCCGTCGCGCTCGCCGCGTTTGTCTCGGCAGGATGCGCTGACTCGCCCGTCGAGAACAAGCCCCCGCCGATCGTGGTGGGCACCGTCGACGACATCATGAGCGAACTGCCCAAATCATGCGCATTCGCCTGCAGTGGATGCAACGAACCGGAAACCGCGTTCGCCTGTCCAACCCTCGCTCCATGGAACACTCTTCCCCACGAAGCTACTTGCGAGGCGTTTGACGGGACATACCCCGCACCTGTTCAGGGAAAATGCACGGTCAGCGACGCCTCGGGCGAAGCAGCTGCCAAGGCTGGACCGATGGCCACAGGAGGGTTTGTCTTACCGGATGGTCACCGAATCGCCCCGGTAGGACGCGAGGTTCTCTTCGAAGAACCAGACCTCAAGGGAACGTTCCCGATGAACATGATCCCAGTCCCGGGAACACGTTTGGCGCTGCTGTCCGATGGCGGCATCAAGGACAACGCGTTGCGGGTCCTCGACCTGGACAAACTCAAGTCGGGCATGGCCCCGGTGGCGAGTTACCTGGCATTTCCTAATCCAACGGCCCTTTATTACGGCCTCGTATGGATCGCTCCGAACCGCGCGCTCGCGTCAGGAGGCGGCGATGGAATGGTTTACGCGTTCGATGTCGACACGACGACAGGACAACTGACCCGAGCGGCGACACGGGACATCCCGCTGGGAATGTCTGGAAAGAATCCGTGGTATTCGGGGGCGATTGCCGTGAGCGGCGACGGAAAACGTCTCGTCGTCGCGCCATCGCAATACGCAACGGAGTTCCAAGTAATGTCCTTGGAAGATGCGGACTACGGCAAACGCGTGGGCGGCATTTCGACAGGCGGCGTATTTGCAATTTTCGACGTGCGCATGGATCCGTTCGATCCGGTTGGAAATACGTTTTACGCAACGGACCAAAATGGATCGAAACTGCTCGAACTCGAAATCGGCCAAAATGCTCCGACGCGTTCTTTGACCTTGGCGAAGAGCCCAGCGCAAATCGTATACCTCGACGAAACCTACATGGCGGTTGCCGAAGCTCATGGCGATTCGATCGCCATCGTCAATCGCGCGACGATGATGGCGGATGCGCATGTGCCGATTTTCGATGCTGATGCGCCGCGCGGAGCTTCGCCGAGCGCCCTCGCTTTCGATGCGACGAACAAACGTCTTTATGCGGTGCTCGCGGGAATCAATGCGGTGGGGGTGTACGACGTAGCGATGGGAACTCCGCCCACGATTACGACCGCGGGGTCGATATCGACTGCGTGGTGGCCGACAGGCGTCATCGTGGACGACGATGGGTCACTTGTCATCATCAATGGCAAAGGGCACGGCACAGGCCCCGATGAATCCGACCTCGATTGGTCACAAGGAAACATCACCGAAATGATGCGCGGCAGTGTCCAGCGCGTTCCGGTGGCGGAATTGGCCAATCTGACGGCACATACGCAAACAGTCGAAAAAGGTCGCAATATTGACCAACTCCCCGGAGCTCCAGCCATTACGTGTCCGGCAGGAGCCGATGATTTCCCCATTCCCGCCACGAATACCGACGGACCGTCGAAAATCATCAAACACGTGATCCTCGTCGTGCGCGAAAACAAAACCTACGATGCCGTTTTGGGCGATCGCATAGATCTCGGTGACGGCAAACCGAACCTCATCATGGCGCCGGATACCGCCATGCAAGATGCGACGTGGCAAAATGCCCGCGCCATTGCGAGCACATTCACGAACTTCGACAACTTTTATACGGACGCCGAACAATCGCTCCAAGGGCATATTTGGACGGTGTATGGCCGGACAAACGATTATGTCGAGCGGACATGGCTATCGACGTGGGGACGCAATACCCGACCGCCGACCGAACCGTCGACGACGAAACAATCCGCCCCCGAAGAAGGAACGATTTTCCATTGGCTCGGAAACAACGGTGTCGATTACGACGACATGGGTGAAATCGTCGGCAACGCGCCC
This sequence comes from Polyangium sp. (in: bacteria), assembly GCA_035437985.1. Taxonomy (GTDB): domain Bacteria; phylum Myxococcota_A; class Polyangia; order Polyangiales; family Polyangiaceae; genus Polyangium. The sequence goes on from DAOMZH010000989.1 coordinate 2,783, forward strand.
AATGGTTTGGATGGGAAATACCCCGGTTTGGTTTATTCGAGCGAACTGCCGGACATCGAAAAATCCTGTTACATTGCCGGACGTATTCGCCTGCTCTGTAACTTGAAACCATTTACGTACGCCGTGCAGCCGAACGATCATACCGTTGGCGGAAGCGCTGGTGCTCCGGCGCCGGAAGTCATGATTGCCGTGAACGACGAAGCAACGGGCATGCTGGCCGACGCGATCTCGCATAGCCCCAATTGGAAAGACACGTTGCTCATCGTCACCGAAGACGACCCGCAAGATGGCGCCGACCACGTCGATTTGCATCGGACGGCCATGTGGATGGTTTCTCCCTACGTTCGCCGCAAATACACGAGCCACGGGCATTACGACATGGCGAGCATCTACAAGCTGGTCGCCCATATCTTCGGCATTCCCTACAACAACGAATCCATTCGCAGCGCGCTCTTGCCCGTCGATGCATTCACGAGCACCCCGGATTACACGCCATTCACGTACCTGCCGCGCAAAGTCGCGGCCCCGTGTAATGGCCAAGGTACGAAGGTCGCCAAAGAAGCCGCGCAATGGGATTTCGACGATCCGGATGAGCAGCCGGGGCTCTCGGAACAAATCGAAGAAATGATGCGGACAACGAGCAAAGAACGCGGCGTGCATATCGTGCAGCCGAAAGTCGCCGCTCCGAAAACGAAATAATCGCTCAACCCGTCAATGCAGCCATCGCGACGCGCGGCAATCGACTCCAGCCCGGCCGCGCGTTGTAATGCATCAGGCGCTCGGCCACGACATCCATTTTGCGATGATCGAAAAACAAAGGTGGTCGGGGAAAACTCGTGAGCGGACCACGTAAAACGGCTTTTTCGATTCCCCCGAGCATCACCGTATTGTGGACGAATCCTTGTCCACTTTGCACATCCGCCAACGTGGAACTCGGATGCCCACCCCAAGGTGCAGTCACCATCCCATACACGAACGCCGGCCAATGGTTCAGGGCCACCGCCCCATAACGCAATTCGTCGATCGCCTTCTCGAGCGCCGGGCCCACGAGGGGATCGTCTTCGAGTACGCCATGACAAACAATCGAAGCGGACAACGTTCCCCAAAGCGAGTCGTTGCAAAACTTCGTCGCCGCCGACAGAAACTCGATCGGATCATCCGAGCCCACCGAGACTTCACTGAGGATCGAACAGAACGGTTCCGTCGAGAACAAAGGTTCGTCAAGGCGTGACGGATCGAGTCGTTCGATCAAGGTCCACGGGAGTTCGTCTTGGCCGCATGTGCCGATCCGGCGCACGTTCTCGCGATCGCGGGTGAGCGCAGCGTACCGATCATGCGCGCCCGGATAATACGCCTTGCGCGGACGCACTTGCCCCAGCGCGCGCACGAGTTCCGCGACAAACTTGTCACGCTGGGCCCATCCACGCGGCAAAACGAGCATCTTGGCCGCGTTGCAGTTGAACGAAGCGTTGTTGACGATCTGCGTGGCGATGTTGCGCGCTTGAA
>DAOMZH010000990.1:0-4282 GCA_035437985.1 Polyangium sp. (in: bacteria)
ACCAACAATTCGGATCCTGTGTTGGTGCTCGTTTCCGAAATTCCCATGGATGCTCCCAGAGGACATCTGGGGCCACAACAAGCCACGGAATTGGATTCCCTTGCATTCCATCAAAACGAGGCGCTGCGGCAGGCGCCAGCGCATGGACTAGTCTTTTTCGTGCGCAAGCGTGGTTCGGGGCTGGTTCGGGATCGTATTGGAATTGGCCGGGATCACAACGCCGACATTTGCGTGGCCAGTCCAAGGATTTCGCGGTACCACGCGTTTTTCAGCGTCGACGCGAGGCACGCCTGGACGATCACCGACGCTAATTCCAAAAATGGTAGCTCCATTGCCGGGCTTCGACTTGCAGCGGGCGCAGCACGGACGTTGGCCAACGAGGCTTCCATCATGCTCGGCGGAATCGAATTCTGCTTTTATCTGCCCGAAGAATTCGTCGCGCATTGTAGCCATTTTCTCCATGGTGATGCGTACACCTCGGCGACGGCTGCAGGCTGAATTCCGTGAAGCAACGGCTCCTCGTGAGCGCGCCCCCGCAAGTTCGTGACCGTTTGTCTATGCGAAACCTCGCGTTGGTTTAAAACCCAACGCTCCACATGACAAAGTCCTCCACTGCCGTTCCGCGCTGTCGTTGTTCGTGCATTGCGAGAAATCGTTTCTCCTGCGATTTCGATAGCAAATCACGATAACGATGCGGTATGGATCGGTGCAGTGTTTGCGTGAACTCGGCCCCGTTGTGGCAAGAGCAAATCGACGATGCCCATTTCCGACCTGATTCTTCCCAAGCCCTCGCAATCGCGCGTCCCGGATGACCCGATTCAGCCGGTCCCCCTTCCCCCGGACGTGCCCAAGCTCTTGTTCACGCGCGGCGTTGCTTATCCGCGAGCTGTTGCGTGGTACAGCGTCAGCTCTTTTTGGGGACATTTGTGGCATCTCGCGGCGAGCGTCATCGCGACGGAAGACATCGATAGCCGGGCATGGATGCGACCGAGTCCTCCGGGCGCGCTCACGCAACGCGCGCTCGAGGTTCTAGGAGGACAAACCAACGCGCGCTCGTTGACCGAAGGACTCGATCGCGATCTCTGGATCGATTTCGTTGCTGACACAGGCGACGATGCTGACGTGAGCGAAGCTGTCGCGCGCATGATGTTCTCGACGTACGACGTTGATGATCCGAGTGCTCCGGGCCGGAAAATCTATTTGCCGCGAGGCGATGTGTTGCTCTTCGGCGGCGACACTGCGTATCCAGTGGCGACGGAGCTAGAGATCAACAACCGCGTGATCGTGCCGTTTGCTCGGGCGCTGGCGGAGACGCGCGATGCTCGCCAACGCGTGCTCATCGGCATCCCCGGCAATCATGATTGGTATGGAGGTCTCGATGGATTCGGACGAATGTTTCGGGCACGTCGCGGCACCGTCGATGCGGCAAAATCGGACAAACCCAACGAAGTCGTGCGGTTTGCCGAGATTCAACACTTCGTGCAATGGGTGGAAGCGTTCCGCATCGGACGTTATGTGTCCAAACGATCGATCTTGCCGCTCTCGGGTTATGTGACGATCCAAGACGCGAGTTACTTCTCGCTGTGTCTTGCACCAGGGCTCGATTTATGGGGTGCAGATCGACAACTTCGCGAAGTAGATTTCGAGCAGAGGGCCTTTTTCGCCCAGCAACGTGAAGACGGCCGGGGGCTCGTGCTCTGTTTGGCCGATCCGGTACGAGCGTTCTTGGAGACAAACCCGGCGGGACAACACATCCTCGATGCTTTGCACTTGCGTCTCGAGGACGATGGATTGCTCGTGTTGTCTGGAGATACGCATCATTACGCGCGCGAGCGAGTGGGCAACAGCGAGCACGTGACGGCGGGCGGGGGCGGTGCGTTTTTGCATCCGGCGCGGATGGCGCGCAAAGGGATGACGCCTCCGGTTGTGGAGTTTCCGGGGCCGAAAGCGTCACTGGCCTTGGCGGCGCAGATTCCTGGGGAGATGGCGCTGGGTCGTTCGGGGTACTTGGTGCATTTGGCGGCAGGGGCGATTTATGCGATTGGGTTTGTCATAGAAAAACAGGCGCGTTTGTCGCAAGTGGTGGTTGCGCTTGGCATGTCTGTGGTCTTCATGGTCTCGTGTCGCTTATTGGCGGGCTTTCGGAACAAGTCCCTTGGTATTTACACCTTGGCGACGCTCGCGGGCCTGGGCATGGGCTATTTGCCATTTCTTTTGCAACAACCGTTGCATTACGCAGTTCGTCAATTCGGCGGGCGAGGTTGGTGGCTCTTCACGATTGAAGAATGGATTGCGATCATCTTGGCGACGTTTGGCGCGACGTTCATTTTCGGAGCGTATTTGACGGCGCTCACGTTGTTTGGACTCGAGCAACATCAAGCCTTCAGTGCCTTGGCGCATCCGGGATACAAGCATTTCGTCAGGCTACGCGTACACAAGGATGGGCGAACCATTGATGGGTGGGTGCTTGGCAAAGTGGATCCTTTGAATGCGGCCGATCCGATTGTCTTGGTGGATCAGTTTCGCTGGAAAAACGAAGGGTTGAGTTCGGGCGCCAGGTCGGTGATGATGAAATAGCTGCGCCAAACATGTTCTGGGACAAATCTTCTGGATTGTCTCTTCGCATCATGCCAAGGATGGTCCGGTGAAACTCGAAGACCATCTTCGTCAACGCTACCGAGGAAGAAACGATGCGCCTACGAGAAATGGCCGAGAAGTGGAAGCAGGAAACGATCGCCCTAGGAAAGGCTGAAGGCATCGCCGAAGGAAAGGCTGAAGGAAAAGCCGAAGGAAAAGCCGAAGCCATCCTCGTCACGCTGAGTATTCGCGGTCTTTCGGTCACCGCCACGCAACGCAAACGCATTCTCGCCTGCAAGGACATGGCCCAACTCGATCAATGGCTACGCGATGCGCATGTCGTGTCCCAGGTCAAGGACTTGTTCGTGGCGGATTCACCGAAACGAGCACGCACCCAGCGCCGCGCTGCGTGAGACTCGCGGGTATGTCTCGACGTACCCGGCCCTAAATGGCAACGTTCGCGTCTTGCCCTTCGCTCGGCCATCCGACAATTTCAATAGTCTTGGATAGCCAATTCACCCGAGCGTGTAAATCTCCTACGCGTGTGCGTTTTACCTGCGCAGGGACTGGCGTGTCCAATCGGCTTGGTTCACGGACGGAGGTTGATATTCCATGATGCGAAAAGTATTTCAGGCGGGGTTGATATTTTTGCCGGTCGCCGCTTTTTCGGGGACGGGCTGCACGGGCAACAATGGCAATTCGAGTTCGGGCGAAGGCGGTTCGGGGAACATGCCTTGCGAAGTGGAGGCCATCGTAAAGGCCCATTGTCAAAGCTGTCACTCAGCACAGCCGGTTTATGGAGCAACGATGCCCCTGATGACCCAGGCTGATTTCCAAGCAGCAGCAAAAAGCGATTCCACAAAAAAGGTTTACGAGCTCGCCGATACCCGCATTCACAGCTCGACGGCCCCAATGCCTCCGCCACCCAACATGGCGCTCGATGCGGCTTCGCTCACCACGTTTTCTGAATGGCTCGCGCAAGGTGCGCCAGCGGCTGACGGGCAATGCAATGGTAGCGGCGGAAGTGGTGGTGGTGGTGGCGGTGGAAGCGGTGGTGGTGGCAGCATGAGTTTGTCATGTACGCCCGACACGCCTCTGCACGGCAAATCAGCTTATGCCATGCCGAAAACCACGACCGACCAATACATGTGTTTTGGCGTCGATGTGCCGGTATCGGCAAAACGCCATATCACGGCGATTGCGCCATCCGTCGACAACAAGGTGATCGTACATCACATGCTTCTTTTTTCGACGACGGGGACAACGGATCCGACCCCCACGGCTTGTTTGGGCCAACCTATGGGTTCGCGCCTGCTCGCGGTATGGGCGCCGGGAGGCCAAGCGCTCGAATTGCCGGTGGAAGCTGGCTTGCCCATGGAGGGGACCGCGCATTTCATGGTCCAGGTGCATTACTCGAATCTAATGGGTCTGGACGGCCAAACCGATTTGAGCGGCTTTGATCTGTGTACGACGGATAAACTGCGTCCGAACGACGCCGACGTGCTGGCCTTTGGCACGCAGTTCGGCATCAACATTCCGGCACACGGCTCACAGGACATCACTTGCAAATTGACCGTGCCGGCCATGAATCCGACGACGAAAATTTATGGAATCATGCCGCACATGCATAAACTCGGCACGGTCATTTCGGCCGAGGTGCAAAAGAGCGGCGGGGGCGTTGTGCCTCTGACGAGCCGCGATCCAT
>DAOMZH010000991.1:0-4273 GCA_035437985.1 Polyangium sp. (in: bacteria)
GCCCGGGGCGTAGCGCAGCCTGGTTAGCGCACTTGACTGGGGGTCAAGGGGTCGGTGGTTCAAATCCACTCGCCCCGACAAGGTCCGAAGGATGCAAATCCCTCGGACCTTTCGGTTTTTTGTAGCTCGGTGCTGAATCAAATGCGCCGCTACGACGTGTTTGGAAAGAACAACTCGTCCGCGTAGGGGCGGGAGTCGAGGCGTGTTGTCGTTAGTTTGGCGGGATGAACGCGTGATGAAGGGTCACGCTTAGTGGGTGTTGAACAGAGATTGCCAGTGAAATCGGGGTTTGTCCGCCCCGGGAGGGTTCGATTTTACGGCGTCGCGGCACCCCGAACTCGCCCGCTCCGCGGGCTCAAACAGCGGGGTCCCCGCCGCAAACGCCGTAAAATCAAACCGCTCCCAGGGCTATCGCGATCCGCTGTGAAAACCTGGTCAACACCCACTTAGAGGTGATCTGTACGGATCACTTGAAGATGACTTTGACGTTTGTCGCGCCGCAATCGGGACCTTGGGGCATGGCCACCGTAAAGGTGTGCGCGCCCGCTGGTCCGTTCATCGTGATGCTGCCCATTGCAGAGCGTGTGTTTTTGCTTCCGACATTGAACGGAATGTCCATTGCAGTGCCTGGTCCACGCCAGGTGAGGCGAACGGCGGCGGAGGGGACCTGGCTGACGCTACTGAGATTTTCGGCGTTGTAGTCGATGACCAGATTTTCGATAGCCCCCGCGGGCGATTGGAACGTCGCTTGCGCGCCACAGTTGAGCCGGAAGCGATGCGTCCCGCCCTTGGCCATCTTGATTGGCGCCGAACCAGGGGGTTGAAACGGGTCATTGCGCCCAGGAGGAGGCACCACGATGATGCAACCCGCGAGCGCGAGGGCGACGAAGACGTACGAAACGAACTGTTTGGCATTCGAGACCATAGAGAGATCCTCTCTTTGCGCCGTCGTGGCGGACTAACGAAGCGTTCGTCGCGACCTTTAGGCCCCCTCACTTGCGACGAGGGTGCGGCACTTTCTTTCATTGACGCACGAAAACGCACCAATTGTCGAGATCCACTCTTTCCAAAACGAGGCTCTTTACGCACACTGCATGACGAGGCGAAAAAAAATATCATGGCCGAGTCGACCCCTGACGTACGTCATCTCGCAAAGTCCAATGCCTACGCGGAATTGGACGCGGCCTGTCGTTCGACGCTCGAAGGCATTCACGATCCCATTGCGGCAATGGCGACGATGAGCGCGCTTTTGCATCATGGATTTGGCCATCTGTGGACGGGTTTTTATCGCGTCGTGCGCCCGGATCTGCTGCTGGTCGGACCTTATCAAGGAACCTTGGGCTGCTTGGAAATTCCTTTTGGCAAGGGAGTCTGCGGAACGGCGGCTCGCGAGCGGCGCAGCGTGGTGGTACCGGACGTGCACGCATTTCCGGGTCATATTACGTGTGATGCGCGATCGCGTTCCGAGATCGTGGTCCCCGTATTCGATTCGTCAGGCCAACTCATCGCGGTGCTCGATATCGACTCCGACAAACCCGGAGCTTTCGATGACGAGGATCGCGAATGTCTCGAACAGCTCATGACGTGGTTTTCTCGTCCCCTTTTGCCGCAAGAATGAGGCGTCATGCTCCGACATACCTTACGCATGCCTTGTGGATTTCGTCATGCTGGCCCGCATTTGGTGGAGGATGTCCGGCAATTGCAGAGACAATTGCGGCGGTGGGGGTACAACGTGCCTGCTGACGGCCAATTCGGCCCGCGTACGGATGCGATCGTGCGCGATTTTCAAAAGAAACTCCATCTGAATATCGACGGGGTGGTTGGTCCGGGAACATGGGACGCGTTGCTTGTTGCGGATGCTCGAAATCTTGGCGGAACGTTTGTCGATCCGCACGTCGATACTCCGCCGCTCGAGGATGCTCCTGCGCCAAACCGCCCAGAAACGCCTCCAGGGGTTGAGATTCCGGCGTGGATGACGATTGCGAGAAAAGAACAAGGCACGCATGAAGTGCGCGGACGCAGTGCGAATCCCCGAATTCTCACTTACCACGCAGCAACGGATCTACATGCTCGTTCCGATGAAATTGCGTGGTGTTCGTCGTTCGTGAATTGGTGTTTGAAGCAATGCGGCATTCACGGGACGAATTCGGCAGCGGCAGCGAGTTGGAAAAAATGGGGACAAGCCACGCGGGCGCGACAAGGTGCAGTCGCTGTGGTTTATAATCCTGGCATGGCTCGCTCGAGTATGACCACGACCGGAAATCACGTGGCATTTTTGGTCGAGGAAACCAAAACGCATTACGTGTTGCTCGGGGGAAACCAAAGCAACTCGGTCAAAATATCTCGTTATCCCAAATCCAAGTGGCGACTGCTGGCGCTACGTTGGCCATCGAATTAGACGCGAGTTCGTTTAATTGATACCGCCGCTGGGACCATCGTGGGCCGAAGCTTTGTTGATGCATTCGTTGTAGGCGTCGACTTCGTCTTGGCAGCGGTCATTGCCTCTGTCGTCGCGCGTGGAAAATCGAGATTCAGTCTCGTCGCACTTTCCGCGCTCTTCGATACAAACCGTATACGTTTCCCACTTATCGGTGCAGCCATAAGCGTCGGCCACGTCTTCGGCAGTCGCGAGGCCATTACACGCTTCGGTCTCGGCCTGGGTGTTACAATGTTCGCACGTGCAAATGAGGTCGCAAACGACGGACGCGCGCGTGCAACCGAGCATTGAAAAGAAAAAACCGAGCCCCAAGAGGGCACCGGCCATGATGATTCGCTTCATGTGGGAACTCCTCAATCGCATCGGGAATAAGCATTCGCTTCGGATTCACAAACATCGGCTTGGGTCGGGTCGAGCTCGAAACTCTTGCATTCGGAGTCGATGCATTTGCTACCATTACAATCATCGTCGGTGGAGCACGCACCTGCCGCCAGGCATTCATATTGAGGCATGAGGCAGGAGATATACGCATCGTATTCGTCGCCGCAGCCAATATCTTGGGCATTGTCGCGGGCGCCGTCGTAAACCGCCAAACACGCCGCCAAATCCGCGTCATTGCCGCCCAAGCACGCCTCTTGTTTTTCGCAAAGACTTTGCATATCCGGACCACAACCCGGCTCGAAAACAACGAGCGCCAGCAATCCCCAAAAAGACCATCGCCAATTCATGAAGCGGTTCCTCGAACGCAAGCTAGTGCAATATTCAACATGAATGCAAGGAATACGTTGCAGCTCGAGACAGCTGCACTAGGGTGCGCGACACGATCATGTCCAATCGAAATCCCCCTCCCTCAGGTATCGCGATCGTCGTGACGGACGAAGTGTGCATTCCGGAAACGGCGCTGACGATGACGGCTGTACGAGCTTCGGGGCCGGGTGGACAAAACGTTAACAAGGTGGCGTCGAAAGTGGACATGCGGGTGGATCTTTCGGCGATCACGGGGCTCGATGCAGGAGCGCGCGCGCGTTTGTCGCTCGCGGTGGCGTCGCGCCTGGACGCGGAAGGAATGTTGCGGATTACGAGCCAAAAGACGCGGGACCAAGCCAAGAATATTTTGGATGCGTACGAAAAAATTCGGCAGCTCGTTGCGGCAGCGTTGGTCGTCCCGAAACCTCGAAAACCCACGCGTCCCTCGCGAGGCGCCGTAGAAAAACGGCTCGGCGAGAAAAAACAGACGGCGGAACGGAAAAAACAGCGTACGCGGCGTTTGGAAGAATAAGCGCTTCTAGATCACCGAGGACTGCGATAGGATGAACTTCTCGCATGTCTGCGGCGCATAGTGATCCTTTTGGCTGGGTGGGACAAACCATCGACGGCAAGTTCCGTGTCGAAGCGGTCGTTGGCGAAGGCGGCTTTGGTGTCGTGTATCGCGCGCAGCATCTCGGTCTTGGCGAACCCGTTGCGGTCAAGTGTTTGAAGATTCCGCTATCGCTGCCGCCGGCGGATCGCGAGCGATTTCATCAAAGCTTCCTCGAAGAAGGGCGCATCCTGCGGCGTTTGTCACGGTCGACTGCGGCGGTCGTGCAGGCGCTGGATGTGGGAGCGGCGGTCGCGCCAAACGGCGCGTGGACGCCGTATCTGGTGCTCGAATGGTTGCGGGGTGAGTCGCTCGAAGATCATTTAGCGAAACGACGCGAACAGGGACGCGCAAAAATGTCCTTGGCCGACGCGGTCGAATTGCTGGAACCGGCGGCAATGGCCATCGCCGCGGCGCATGACGAGGGCATAGCGCATCGCGATATCCAGCCCGCTAATTTTTTCACGACGGATGTCGAT
>DAOMZH010000992.1:0-2629 GCA_035437985.1 Polyangium sp. (in: bacteria)
GGAGCTGGCGAGCGAGTTACTTGGGATGAGGAAGGGAGCGAATCCGGAGCGGCAACCATAGCGATTGCCGACGGGTCATCTCCAGATCAGAACATCGTCGATATCTTGGCGCTCGATAAAGCGCTGACCAAACTCGCCACCTTGCGACCGCGACAAGCACGGATCGTCGAGCTTCGTTATTTTGGCGGGTTGACGGTCGAAGAAGTCGCCGACCTATTAAAAATATCCCGACAAACCGTCGAAAAGGAATGGCGACATGCGCGGGCGTGGTTGCGCGCCATGCTTGCCTCAGCGGATGAAGCCACCGACGACGAAGGCGATCTGCAATGACGACCGACGGTGGGTTGGAGCGGCACGAACGGTTGATGAGGCTTTTCGACCAAGCTTGCGACCTAGGTGCCGACGCACTGTCCGCGTTCCTGGAGAATCTGCGTTACGCCGATACGGACTTGGCGCGCGAGCTGGCGAATCTTCTGCACCAGGATCGCGTCGCATCGGGCACTTTAGAAGCCTGCGTAGCGCCCCGTTCTCTGCTTTTGTCCGGAATGAGGGCTTTCGCCGATCCCTCGTTGTCGACGATGGAAAGGACCGCCGGCGCCGACGCGGCGCTTGACCCGTCGATCCCGGGCCTACCCGGTTTCGAAGTGATTTCCACGTTGGCCGAAGGAGGAATGGGACGCGTCCTTCTCGCGCATCAGGGATCTCTCGATCGACAGGTCGCGATGAAGGTGCTTCGCCCCAAAGCGATTTCCGCAGGCCGAACTCAGGAGCTTTTCGAAGAGGCGCGGCTTGCGGGGTCGCTCGAGCACCCCAACATCGTTCCGGTCTACGACGTCGGTAGGGACGCTGCGGGAGCGCCCATCATCGTGATGAAGCGTGTCGAAGGCCGGCCCTGGAACGAGTTGCTCCGCGATCCGGCTGCGCTCTTGCAGATGACCGGCGCAACCGAACCGCTGGAGGCCAACGTGCGCATCCTCCTTGCCGTCACGAACGCGATCGGATTCGCGCACAGCCGGCGCGTGCTCCACCGCGACATCAAGCCCGAGAACGTCATGATTGGATCTTTCGGCGAGGTCGTTGTCCTCGACTGGGGCCTCGCGGCGAACCTGAAGGAAGATCTGGACGGCAGCCTCTCGTATGTTCCACACGCGCACGAGGTCGCGGGCACGCCAGGCTACATGGCTCCCGAGATGCTGCTCGATAACCCCGGCTCGGTCCTCTCGCCGCGCACCGACGTCTACCTCCTCGGCGCTGTTTTCTACGAGATATTCGCGGGCCACCCGCCGCACGAAGGCTCGTCCTTACAGGAAATGATTCCGAGCATTGCGCTGTCGGCACCACGCTTCCGGGAAGATTTTCCCACCGAGGCCCGGAGTATCTGTGAAAAAGCCATGCATCGCGATCCAGAGGAGCGGTTTCAGACGGTCGAGGAGTTCCGTGCGGCGGTCGAGGCGTACCTGCAGCACCGTGGATCGCAAATGCTCGCCGACCAAGCGAAACAGAGCCTCGACGAACTGCTCCGTGCCCTCGCGGAAAAGTCCCTGGGCGAGGAACGAAAGCTGGCGGTATCCCATCTCCTTGGGGAGTGTCGTTTTGGTTATCGGGCGGCGCTTTCGGCCTGGTCTGGCAATGTGGCGGCACGTCGTGGCCTCGATCGCGCGCTTGTTGCCGTGATCGACAACGAGCTCACCGAGGGCGATGCGGGCGCTGCTGCGGCGCTGCTTCGCGAGGTGTCGGAGCCACCGGCTGACCTCGCCGCCCGCGTGGATGTGGCCGTGAGGCGCCGCGCCGAGGAAGACGAGCGCCTCCGCAAGCTCGGCGAGGATTACGATCCGGCTGTGGGTAGTCGCACGCGGACATGGATTGTCGCCTTGTTCGGGACAATTTGGACGGTGGCGCCGTTGGTTCGGTTCGTGAAAGAACAGCGTGTCGGCGTCATCACGCACGCGGAGCAGATCGGCTTGTACGTGGTGTACCTCGCGATGGCGAGTGTCATCGCTGTGTGGGCGCGCGAGCCGTTGACGAGGACGCTCTTGAACCGGCGCATTACGGCAATTTGCTTGCTCCAGCTCCTCGGTCAGACGATGTTCGTGACGGGCGCATGGCCCATGGGCTTGGCGCCGGTGCCAGGCAGGACGCTTCTGATGGCTTCGGCGGCGATGACCGCGGCCTTTCTCGCTGTGTGGGTCGAGCCCTGGTTCGCGGCTGTCGCCGCGGTCACGGCCGTCACCTTCTTCATCGTGAGTGCGCATCCGTTGCTCTTCTATCCGCTGGCATCGCTTGACATTGCGGTTGGTACGCTGGTCGGCGTGTTTGTCTGGTTGCCGCGCAAGGACCTCGAGGACCTCCGCAAACGTAGGGAGAAGTTCGCTCACTGGGTGCGCAAGCAGGCTCTCCGCATGCGCCGCTCGTCCCGTGCAGTCGAGGACGACGGCAGATGAGGCGAGATGGTACTCGATTCGTGCGGCTGGTACTTTCACGATGAGAAGCGTGACCGAACCGATGGCATGTGTCTGACTTCCGCCGCTGACTTGGCAGAGATAGCTGGTCGAGTTTTGGTGCCACTGGTATTTGCCAAAGTGGTAGGCACCTGGGGTCTACGTGAGATTGGTTACTTGTTACCAAAGTG
>DAOMZH010000992.1:2729-4273 GCA_035437985.1 Polyangium sp. (in: bacteria)
CCAAAGTGGTAGGCACCTGGGGTCTACGTGAGATTGGTTACTTGTTACCAAAGTGGTAGGCACCTGGGGGATACGCCCGATTCGAGTACATGGCGGCGGGCCCGCTCGGCTGCATCTGCCAGGTATCGGTAATCAACCCAACCAATTTCTTTTCGCCCCGCGTCGACGACGAAAACGCGTCATCGCAAGCGCAACGAGACCAAAGCTCGCGGCAATTCCTTCACGACCGTAGGTTCGTCCCGGAAGACTACACTCGCAGCTCCCCACGTCCACAGGATCTGGATCCACATCACATCTCCCGTTCACGCATGGGTTCGTACAGACGCTTGGTTGTCCTTCGCAAACCCATCCCGTTTCGACCTGACACGATTGCGAGCAACCATCACCACTCGTGGTATTGCTGTCGTCACATCCTTCGACGGCGGCACGAATGCCATCCCCGCAGATGCCAAAGATACAAACCGAAGGCGATCCGCTGCATGCCCAGCCCATTTCGACAAAGCACTTCGAATTGCATCCATCGCCCGATGACGTGTTGCCATCGTCGCATTGCTCTTCGCCGACGATGAATCCATCTCCGCATTCACTCGCGCACGCCACACCATCGCCGTGATAACCCATGTTGCACGCACAGTCGAAGGTTCCTGGCATATTCATACATGTCGCGTTCACGTCGCAGTCGTCTGTGCCCAATACGCATTCGTCGATATCCATGCACGGCATCGCCTGCGTCGTGCATTCATATCCACTTTCGATGACGCAAGCTGCTGAACATCCGTCGTCCGCCATGGCATTACCGTCATCACATCCTTCGTCGACCTCGAGCAGCGCATTGCCGCAAACGGGTGGACAACTGCCGCTTGGCGTGTAGGAACAAGAGCCCCCCGAACACACGTCGTTCGTGCAGGGATTTCCGTCATTACAGTCGCCATCGCTCACGCACATCGGCGATCCGATCGGCACTCCCGCCATCGTCAAGTCGAATTCGCACGAGCCAGTCGCGATATTGCCACTCACCCGAACGCTTTTCGTCGTAAAACCCAACGGTAAACCAAAGCGGGACAAATCGACGGGAACGGCGGCCAACATGGCTCCTCCGCATCCGCTCCCCGCAGCAAGGGCGAATTGCTCCGGGACACTCCATGTATCGAACATCGTCCACACTCCCGGATCGGTTTCGACGGCAATCGACGCAGCATCCGTGGAAAAACGCGTATCGAAAACAACCAGATCCACACCGGGATGGTTGACGATGGTCGTATTGCCGAAAAAGATTTCAATGTAATTATCAGGGGCACATGGGGTGTTCACTGCGCAAACCGTAGGCGAGTGACCAGTGACATTTTGCGCGCAACTCCCGTTCGGCAACGGGGAACAAGGTCCGGTCACGGATGCAGACGTCACCCAGCTATTCGCATCGAAGGTATACGGCCCATACACCTGAGCTTGCGCCATGCTCGATTGCCCGAGAATCATCGCCGCAAACCCGAACCCCAGTTTGTACATTTGGGACTTCGGGTCGCCTGCGGCGCCCTGCGCCCCAA
>DAOMZH010000993.1:0-4270 GCA_035437985.1 Polyangium sp. (in: bacteria)
ATTCTCATTGACGCGACCCAAAGGCAACGATTGCGTGGAAGGTGCATCTGGAATGCCGGTCATTTCGCTGGGTACCGATGGCAATGGCCTGCCAATCATTGACTGGGGAGCTGATCCGGTGATCGCTGTCTACGTAAATTCCCCCGGGGCCAACGTGCCGCTCGGACCCGGCCAAACCATTTCCAACGGCACTGCTTATTGGATGTTGCAGACGGCCAGCTTTCCCATGGGCTTTTCTGGACCGATTACCTACGGAACTTTGCCCGCCGGCGCTACGGACATTTCCGAAGCCAATGGAGCACCCCTTGGTGGCGCCCAACTCGAACCTGGGACCTGCTACGAATTCAACGTGATCACGACATCGTTCGCAATGAGCAAATACGTGAAACGTTGGTAATCCCTACGGCGTAAAAGCGTGTTAATCAGGCGTCGCGAGCGAATCGGGGCGAGGGAGGTCGACGGAAGCGTACTTTAGGACCGACGTACCGATTTGCGCAGCAGGCTGATTAACACGCTCTAAGAAGGTGTTGAACAGAGATTGCCAGCGAAATCGGGGTTTGTCCGCCCCGGGAGGGTTCGATTTTTCCCCCCGGACCCCCCAGAACTCGCCCGCTTTGCGGGCTCAAACAGCGGGGTCCCCGCCGCAAACGCCGTAAAATCAAACCGCTCCCAGGGCTTTCGCTATCCGCTGTAAAAACCTGGTCAACACCTTCTAAGAACTTCGTCGCGTCCTTCCTAGCTGATGAGGCGGGCATGGCGTCGCCGCTTCAATACCTCCAATTCGCCTTGCCCAATGCGTCCCCTTTACACGTGACTAACCTGGTAAACCTCGAGAAACCAACTCGACGTTTTCAGGGTAGCCTTTATTACAGCAAATCGGACTGCCGCCTCCTTCCAAGGTTGCGCCGGACTGACTTTCGACACTCGTTCAGAAAAGTTGACCCCTCATCCTGATTGGATATATCGTCTACAGCTTGGACGGTTCCGCTCAAAATCTTCACGAGGCGAAACGATTACCATGTCGATCGTCCTTCGGGCTGAAGTGCGCATGGACGTCATGTCGATGTTTTGCGCGGCATGAGAATCGTTAGCGTTCACTCCACCATCACCTTCGTTCCGCACAATATGCAGCATCAAAGGAAATGACCCATGAATGCTCCCACGAAAGGCGGGTGCCCGCACCTTGGTGCTTTGTACAACCCGACGACGAGTCCGCAAGTCGAGGATCCCCACCCGATTTTCGAGCGCATGCGCAAAGAAGAACCGGTCACCTACAGCCCGCTATTCAACCTCTGGCTCGTCAGCCGCTACGATGATGTCCTGCGCGTCGTCAACGATCCCAAGCGCTTCACGATCGAGGGCTCGTTTACCAAACTCACCACAATGTTCCAGCCCGAAGCGCAAGAGCTTCTCCGCAAGTCGCATACGTTCACTGCCTTGAACATGTTTTGCGCGGACACCGAGCACGACCGCTTGCGCAAGCCATTTGCCAAGTTTTTCAGCGCCGCCCAAATCGCTGCGCATGAACCAATGATTCGCCGCGTCGCAAACGAGCTGCTCGATGCATTCGATGCGGAAGAGCCCGTGGACTATGTCACGCAATTTGCCTTTCCGTTTCCGCTCCGCGTCATTTTCTCGCTGTTGGGAGTTCCAACAGAAGCGATGGCGGACGTGCGCCGCGGCGTCGAAGCAATGATGAGGGCAATATCGGCGCTCGTTCCACCAGAAGAACAAATCGAGGTTGTAGAACGCATTCTCGTTTATGAACAATATTGGATTGATACCATCAAGCAACGAAGCGCGAAACCAGGCGACGACATCATCAGCCTCGTCATCAGGGCGATTGATGCTGGAGAGGCGAACCTGACGCTGCCCGAGTTTGTTTCGACAATCAGCGCGAATCTGATTCTTGCCGGCCATGAAACGACGGCGAGATCTCTGGCGACGAGTCTTTATCATCTGCTGAGCCATCGCGAGAGGTATCAGGCATTGGTCGACGAGCCGACGCTCATTCCGAAGGCGGTCGAGGAGCTGATGCGGTTCGATAGCACCACGATTGGTTTTTTCCGGACGGCGACGGAAGCTGTCGAGGTGGGGGGCGTAGCCATTCCCAAGGGAGCGGCGGTGTTCCCCTTGTATTCCTCGGCGAACCACGACGAAGCGCGGTTTGCGGACCCTACGAAGGTCGACTTTCGCCGTCCCGAAGTAAATGAGCAAATCGCGTTTGGTCGCGGAATTCATTTCTGTCTTGGTGTCCATCTAGCAAGGCTGGAGCAGCGTATTGCGCTCGAGTTGCTCACGACGCGATGGCCGCAATTACGTCTCGCCTCGGAAGAAGCAGTCCCTTTCACGGCGAGCCTGACGATGCGTGGTCCGGCGAGCCTCTTGATTACGACTCGCGAGCCCCAAATTTAGAAAACAAAAGTCTGCTAACCGACGTCCTCAGGGGCGTCCAATAGAGCCCTCAGTTCATCATCCGGCTCGGCATTCATCAATTTCAGGAATTCGCGCACGCGCTCGATTTCGCGCCTATACGCCCGATGATGATTGCGACTTTTCATCATTGATTCCTGCCCCAGTAATCGAAACGCCTCGTCACGCCCGCCACATTGAATGACGGCCGCCGCCAATCCCATTCCCCGCAGCACATCCAACATTTCCAAATTGAGACGGGGATTGGCATCTTGTTGTCGACGCTCCGCTTCCTGCACGAACGATTTCGCCGCCCGCCACAACACTTCCACGACCGCCGACCCCTGGGCCTCACCCTCGCACGCGAGCGCAAGATCCAAGTGGCGCTGCCCGACGACGACATCCCCACTCATGGCGCACCGCTCTGAGGCCGCAATGGCGTATACGCGACGAACCACATTGTCGAGCTGCCGCAAATTGCCAGGCCATGGCAAACTCGAAAGCACTTGCAATGTTTTGACGTCGAAACGAGCCACTCCTCGGGCGTCGCCTTCCTGGTGTCTCCGCATGAGCATATACTCTGCCCAGGAAGGCACTTCATCGAGGCGCGCCGACAGTGGTGGCAAGCGGATGGGTAAAACATGAATACGATAAAAAAGATCCTCCCGAAACTTCCCTGCCCGCACCGCGGCCTTGAGGTCGACATTGGTCCCAACGATGAACCGCACGTCCGCCTGTTTGTCCGCTGCCTCGTCCCCGAGCGGCCGATAGGCCCTCTCTTCAATGACCCGCAAAAGCCCCGCTTGCGCTTTACTCGACAAACTCTGAATCTCGTCCAAGAAAAGCGTGCCTCCGGCTGCACGAGTAATCGCTCCAGACGCATCCTTGACGGCCCCGGTGAACGCGCCCCTTTTCCATCCAAAAAGCTCCGCCAATTGCAATTCCGTAGGTATCGTGGCCAAATCGAGCGTCTCGAAGCAGCGCTCCCGACGTCCCGAATGCGCATGACACCAACGCGCAAGACGTGACTTTCCCACCCCCGTCGGTCCACTGATGAGTACCGTTTCCTCTTGCGCCGCAAAGATACGTAACAATTCGACGAGCCCCGATGTTGCTCGTCCGATCACTGGCAAAAGGGCATCCGTCATTGGCGACGATTTCAGGAGGCGTAACGGACTGGCTTCGAGGTGAGGAGACGCAAGATTGGCGAGCAAATCGAGCGTCTTGCTACAAGACTCCCAAACGTCCTTTCGACCTCCGGCTTCGTCACACCTTGCTTCGAGCGTGATAATGCCCATGACCCGCCCACGCATGTTGCGCAAAGGGATGATATGCACATGGGACGCGTCGCCGTCGAGCAATCGATCTTTCGGCTCGAATGTCGGTTCGTCCGTAAGGGCCAGCGGGTGATTGGCGACGTCCGATGATCTTGACAAACCACTTTGCAAGTCGATCGAAATGGTGATGCCATGATCGATGACCCATTCCCATACGCGCGTCGAGGCGAGGTACCCAGTGCCGTGCAGCTCAGCACGACTCGGATACTCGAGCCCGAAAAGCCGATGATACCCGTCGTCCTGACGCAAATGAACGACAGCACGAAGAGGCTTGGAACCCTGGGGTAGGGCAACAGCAGCGATATCGAGCATCGGGCCGAGAATTGCACTCGCCGCATCTTCGAAACAAGTCGCTGCCCGAAGCTGGCCCAAGAGAGAATGAAAGGAGGCTGAGGTCGAGCCAATCGGAGCGGAATCCGGCACAGTGTTTACTCCTTACCTGTTGTGTCGAGGGTTTGTCGGGGTTGTAGATCGAGCGCCACGGATATTACCCCGCATCGTCCGGCGCATCGAGCAGGGCC
>DAOMZH010000994.1:0-4266 GCA_035437985.1 Polyangium sp. (in: bacteria)
AACCGGTACGGGTGGCTCTGCCGGTTCCGGCGGAGCCGGTTCCGGCGGAGCCGGTTCCGGCGGAGCCGGTTCCGGCGGAGCCGGTTCCGGCGGAGCCGGTACGATGAGCGGCATGGGCGGCTCCGCTGGTTCGATTCAATCGGGCGGAATGGGCGGTTCAGGTGATACTGGTCATTGTGAATGCCGCACCGATAACCTAGGTCATGAGGGAAGCTCGAAGTCTCTCGCTTTCGCAGCGCTGGCGCTTGCGACGATTACACTGGCCCGTCGGCGCCAATAACGAGCTATCATGGTCGAGGTTCAATCCGAACCCAGCCACCGCGCGGCCAAATTCCGCGCCAGCTTGTTTTCCGGTACGTTTTCGAGGTACCGCATTCGCGCGTTTTCATCTGGAATATCCGCCGCGCGTTCTTCTATCCGTCGCCGTGTTTCTTCGAGCGACGCACGCGCTTCGACCATTTCGCCAAGGCTCGCGTGCAATTCCGCTATCGCCAAACGCGCATTGACTTCGATGTACCCACCCTCGAAGACCAAAATCATTTTTTCGATTTCTCGACAAACCTCACGCGCCTCGTCCGTTTGTCCGAGCACGAGCAAGGCCCGCGTGAGGAGCGTGTCGATCCACAATCGACGCGCTGGCAAACGTTCACACAACACCCGCGCAGCCCGAGCTTCCTCGACAGCCTCGACAAACTTGCCGCGATGCATGAAAGCCTGCGCGCGAATTCCGAGGGCCCATCCGCGATAACCGGCACTCAATCCGGCCGTCGAGAGCATTCCAGAAACAATGCGCTCCGCTTCCTCCCATTTCGCAGATTCGGGGGACGTCACGAGCAACGCGGCCAAATGCATAGCGGATTGAAGCTCGGCAAAAGGTACGCGAATACGCTGCGCCAATTCAACGCCCGCACGCAATACCTGCTCGCCTTCCTCCCACTCGCCAATTTCGGCGAGCGCTTGCCCGAATCGATTCAACGCCGTTGCTTGATTACGCGTATCCCCAATGGCTTGGAACGCTTCGACAGCGCGACGCGTGAGTTGCAGCAAGCGATGCGGAGCGCGTTCGAAGGCCCGCAAATGATCACTTTGCCCCACGGCCAATGCGCCAGCAAGGCCCACGTTCTGCTCGACAATCGTGGGATCGAGCCGTTCGGCGCGATCGACGAGCGCGCGACTCAGTTTGGCGCGACCATACGAAGTGAGTAACGACGCAGCGAGCGGCGCCCATAAAGCATAATCAGCGCGAGCATCGAGGTCAGGTTCAAACTCGACAAACCGATTGGCCATGAGCGTGAAATTCTCTTCGTCTCCGACCACCAATGCCGCCCATGTGCCGTGAAACAGGAGCAAACATTCCCAGCGACTTCCCCGGGCCACGAGCGGCAATGCCGAAACACTGGCCTCACGTGCGGCCGCGAGTTCCGAGCGCCAGCAATACGCTGTTGCCTCCAAGGTATGCAGATTGCCCAAAAACTCGCCTTTCGCGCCGCATTTTCGCCCGCGTTCGGCGCATTGCAGCGTGCCGTTCAGGTCATCGCGCTCGAATGCTTGACTGCCTGCACGAAGATAATGAATGACGGCATTATCCATGTCTTGGCCGCGCTGAAAATGCTCGGCGAGGAGGAAAGCATCCGCTTCACCAGCGCGCTTGAGCCATAATGCGGCGAGACGATGACCAACGTGGCGATCCCGATCGGAGAGCATCGCATTGGCGCCTTCGCGAAGCATGGCGTGCTGAAATGCGTATTCGTTGTGCCCCGCAAAACGAGAATGGGGGCGCTTGGTCAGAATTTCTCGTCCGCAAAGGTCGGTGAGCAACGAGGTAATGGGGTCACCTACGCCCAGCAATTCCGCGACGGCGCTTTCCCAAAATACATCACCAAAAATGCTGGCCGCTCGCAGGACACGACGCGCTTCCGCCGAGAGCGCGACGAGACGCGCCTCGACCATACCGAGCACGGTATCGGGCAATTCCCCATCGCGATTTTCAGCAATGGCGCGAATGAGTTCTTCCAAGAAAAACGCATTACCTTCGGAGCGTTCGACGAGCGCCCCGATACGAGCTGGATCAATGGTTTGACCTAGAGCACTCGTCACCAAATCAGTGGCCGCGCGTTTCGCGAGCGGACGCAGGCGGATTTCCTCGATGTTCCGGCTCTCGAACAATTTGGGGAAAACGTCGTGCACCTCGGGCCGGGCAAACCCCAACACCACAATGGGCAGTTCTTTGAGATCCCGCAGCAGGTTGAGAATGATTTTGAGCGACGAGCCATCCCCCCAATGCAAATCTTCGAGCACAATGAGGATCGGGCGTCGATTCGCCACCGCTGCGGTAATGGTGCAATACGCCGAGGAAATCAAATCCGCCATGAGCTGGCGGTTTTGCCGAGCAGCCCGAAGTCGCGGACTGTCATCATCGGGAAATGGGGCTCCGACCAATTCACCGAGAAACTCGGCTGTCGCGCGGCGTTCCACGGGATTGTCCAAGATCGCGGCGAGCAGTTCGATCTTGTTACGCTGCGCGGCAATGGGTTCGCCGGCGCTGATTTGCAGGATTGCGCGTAAGGCCCCCGAGAGCAGGGAATATGCCGATCCCGAACCGAATGCATCGGGCCGGGCGAGCATGCAAGCGACATTGGGAAAACGGTCGATGATGGTGCGCATCAATTCTTGGCGCAATCGGGATTTGCCCATACCAGGAGCAGCGGTGACGAGCACACCGGAGGGGCGACGTTCTTCGAAGCTTTCTTCGACGAGGTCGAGGACATTGCGCATTTCTCGCTCACGACCGACAAACGGGCTTGGTTTGCCGAGCAACGTGCGTCCTTCTTGGCCACTTTGTCGCTCACTTTGCAGCCATACTCGCCCCCCACGTTCAGCCAATTGGAAGCGGACGTCGAGAAGGCCGCGCGTATTGTCGTCGATGAGAACCCATGCCTCGCGCAGAGGCATCGTCAATGCTTCGTCGAGCAAAGAGGCAGCTCGTTCAAGGGCTTCTCCCACGGGCAAACGACTGGTGGATTCCCCGCGCCCGGTGACGAGAACGACGACCGCTGTGGGCGCTGCATTGCGCACCCAAAGGGCACATTGGGCGCCACTCGATGCTTGATCGACGACACTTCCTTCGGCCAAGAGAACGGCAACGACGGCGCCGCTCGATAATTCGACAACGCGGCCCCCGAGCGGCAAAGCGACTCGACGCACGGCGCTGAGCAATGCTTCATTGCTTTCGTTTTCTTGGCCTTCGTTTGGCTGGAACGCGGCAACAATGGAAACGAGACGGCGTTCATTACCGGTCAAAACGGTGCGCGGCGGATCGGCATTTGCGGACGCACCACGTCCCCGCCAATCGATTTTTTCCAAGATCGCATTAACTTCATGACCATGCTTCGGACGCTGTTCAGGGTCTTTCGCGAGCATGTGCATACACGCGTCGACCATGGGTGGAGGCACGTCGGGACGGAGATCGGTGAGGCGCGGAGGATCTTCGAGCAATAACTTGGCCAAAAGGGCCATGGGATGAGCGCCATGAAAAGGAGATTGGCCGGCCAAACACTCGAATAATACACAACCGAGAGCAAAAACATCACTGCGCGCGTCGGTATCTTTGTCGCCCCGGGCTTGTTCGGGCGAGAGATAACCAGGAGTGCCGAGGATCGAACCGGTATGCGTGAGGCCCGTCATGGTCCCGGTACGCCGCGCAATGCCGAAATCAACGATCTTGACTTGTTCGACCGAGCCGCGCACCAAAAACAAATTGCCCGGCTTGATATCACGGTGCACGATGCGTTGTTCATGGGCGGCTCCGAGCGCACGCGCGACGAGGCGCCCGAGAACGAGCCATTCATCGAAATTGAGGGGGCCACGTTCGAGACGGGCGAGGAGGCTTTCGCCTTCGAGATATTCCATAGCCAAAAATGGTTCGCCAGTGGAGGCAATTCCATGCGCGACGTGCCGAACCACGTGTGGATGTTCGAGATTGGCTAGGATATTGGCTTCTTTGAGAAAACGCAGCGCCCCGTCCCCCTCGGGATCGCGCAGCACCTTGAGCGCGACGGATTGCCCCGAGATTCGATCGTGGGCGCGCCAGACCGTGCCCATTCCGCCTGAACCAATCCGTTTGGTCAGCTCGAATCGTTCCCCAATGACTTCCCCCGGTCGCATGGCGTTGCACCATACCAGAACGACAGAAGCGCTTCAAGGGGAAAAGTTGCGTATTTCGACGCTTGGGCGGCGAATAAAGCTTCGTTACGTGAGCATAAGCGG
>DAOMZH010000995.1:0-4264 GCA_035437985.1 Polyangium sp. (in: bacteria)
CGGGGTTCGAAGATAGGCCCAAGCGACTCGGGCGAATCAGTTCGCTTTGCCGGGCAGCGGCTCGCGCAAGACATGCAGAGCGCGACGCGCGAGGGGACCCAGGTCGCCGGGTTCGTCCTGCAATGCCAATAAAACGCCATACTCGCGCATCAGGGTGAGGGTGCGAATCGCGTTCTTTTTCTGCTCGGCATTGCCAGTTTTCGCCTCGCGACGCAATCGTTCCCGCACGACTACGCGCGTTTCGGAATGCGGACCATTGTCGAAGCGGAGGTTTTCGAATTGGGATTGCAGACGCTGAACCGCCCACGTTTGCCTTACACCTTCGACTTCGACGTGCGCGATGGCTTCGGCATTGTCGACCCAGCGATAAACGTTGCCGCGCGCGAAATCCAGATCGCTCCAATAACCGAACGCGCGAAAATAATGATCTTTCAATTGTTCGATTACGGCGGGTCCAAACGCGGCCATCGTCGCGACGGCCCGCATGGCCACGTCGGCATTGCCCCCCAATATCAAAGCCAGCGCTGCGGCCTGGCGACTTGCGGGATCTTCCAATTTGCGAAAGAGTTTTTCTTCTGCTGCAGCGTCAAACCCCGCCAATCCAATGGCGCGAGCGTACGACAGTTGCAAGTCCGCGTTCGCGCTTGGGCCCAAAGCTTCGACGAATTGCGGTACGAGCTCAGGATTGGGCTTTTGCGACAACGTCACGGCATAACACGCCCCGATGAATTTCTTGCCCGCTTCGTTTGACGCGCCAAACGCCTGCGCCTTGCGCGCGACTTCGCCCATCGTCTTGCCATCCGCGCACCACGCCAACGCTTCGCAAGCCGCTTGCCGCGCTTCCTCGTGCCAAGTTTCGTCCTCGATGAACGTCATCAGCGGAGCAGCAGCCCGAGCATCTCCCCAATGCGCAAGGCCGTTTGCGGCCCCATACCCGACGGCTCGAAGGGACATTCCCAGCATGGCGAGCCCGGCTTCCATCAAGTTCTCCTGGGTAATATTCAGAGTTTTGTCTTTTTTGCGGCCGAGTTGCTCCAGCAATTTGGGAAACGAGGGTTCGTCTTTACGTAACCCAATGTATCGCAACGCCATTTGCGCCGTTTCAAAGACGCTCGGAAACGGCGGCGAGTCCCCCGGTTTGGGAAGCGGGTCTTTCGGAAATGCCCAATCGCGCAATTCCGGCAGAATCTTCGTCGATCCAGCCGCGGTCAAAAAGCGGAGCCCATTGGCATGCGGCTGCGGACGAGAACGAACCCAATACAGCATTCCTTCTTCGGCCGCGGCCAGCAATTCCGCGTGTTTGTCCGGGTGAATCATGGCCAGATCGGCCAACATACGCGCCCCCGTCACGCGCGGGAGATCCGTGCGCGACAAATGCCCACCCTCGTCCGCCTCCCAAAATTTCTTCTGCGTATACACTTTCTCCGGCTCGAGGCGCAGTCGATCGCCCAAGAATTTCGCGGCTCGAATATCGCCAACTTCGGCCAAACGTAGTCCCACCACCCCGAGCCAATGCGGATGTCGTTTCCCCGCCCCCGCCCACGCCACGAGTGCATCCCCGACTCGCGGGTCGGCTAGATTTCCCAAGAGATCGAAAACCTGTTTGGTCTGAAACCAGGCTGCTTCTTCGGGTTTGGCCGGAATCGACGCGAGAGTAAATACCAACCCCGGTCCACCAGCAAAGTCGCGAATACCTTCGATCCATTTCTGTCGTTTTTCCCGCGAAACACTACGCAATCCTTCGAGCAATGCGTCCTGCGCGCGTTTGTCCGCACTTCGCGCCAGACCTCCGGCCGCAATGGCACTCACGTCGTCGTCCGAATCTTTGAGCAACTCGAGCAAAACAGGCGTGCCCCGAGATTCAGGACGACGGGCAAAACGTATCGCCACCAGCTTCCGCACCAAAAGAGGGGCGTCTTTTGGAAACCCGACGAGTTCTTCCACGGAAAACATATTGGCCAAAATGAGCTCGTCGTAGGCGTAACGACCATCGAGTTCGGTGATTTTGGCAAAACCCCCGCGACCCAATTCATCGAGCGCCTTGGAAGCAATGGTTTGTTCGCCCTGCACGACGAGGGCCCACAGAATCGCCGCACGTTCCTCGTCGGCCGCCGCCGGTAAAACCTCGAGAAGGGCTTTTCGCGTAGCATTCGACGGAGGTGCCGTGGCGAGCACTCGGGCCGCGACGGTTCGCACGTTGGCATAAGACGATTCGAGTGCTTTGGTAGCGAAGGAAAAACGGTTGGAATCTTCGGCCCAAGTCAATTGCGTGAGAGCATGCGCTTGCAGCGAGGGTTGCGCCACGTCCGCAGCCCACGCCCGTAAACGCACCATTCGCGCGGCCGCGGGAAGACTTTCGTTTTTCAATATTTCGGCTTGCGCTTGACCAATCGGAATCGGCATTACGGAAGCTCGAGCCGACGACGTTGGAATGGTACCGACCGGATTTGGCGGGTTTGGAGGGGCGCCACAACTCGCAAGGAGCAAACAGGAAAGCGCAACGAGGTTCCGCATGATGTAGGGAGTATGCGCCCAATCGCGGGGCCAGGTCAATCTGCGAATTTGTTATTTGTGTTGGCGAATCAAGCCTTCTTGAGCGCAACTGACCACAAGACGCCCGGCGCGATCGAAAAACTGTCCCCGCACGAGCCCTCGTGCGCCCGACGCAGACGGACTGTCGACGGAATAAAGGAGCCAATCATCAATGCGAAATGGCCGATGAAACCACATGGAATGGTCCAGCGAGGCGACTTGCATGCCTGGCGTAAACCAACTGACGCCATGCGGATCCATCGAAGTGGCCAGAAAGGAAAAATCCGAGGCATAAGCGAGCATATATCGATGCAATGCAGGATTGTCGGGCAAAGCATCGATAGCGCGGTACCAGGCGTGGCGACGAGGTTCGCGCTTCTGAGGTTGCAATGGATTGCGCAATTCGACTTGGCGAATTTCGATGGGTCGTTCGGCCAAAGCCATGAGCCGCAATCTTTCGGGGAGTTTGTCGGCGACCGTGCGGGCCAATTCGCGTTCGGATTGCAAGGATTCAGGGGCCGGCACTTCGGGCATTACGTCTTGATGCTCGAATCCACCTTCATCGATTTGAAATGACGCCCCGAGGCTGAAAATGGCTTCGCCCTCTTGAATGGCGACGACCCGCCGCGTGGAAAAACTCTTTCCGTCACGTAAGCGATCGACTTGATACAGGATGGGACGACGCACATCACCAGCGCGTAGGAAATATCCGTGTAATGAATGGACGGGACGATCATCGGAAACGGTTTGCGCCGCAGCCGATAATGCTTGCCCCAATACTTGACCGCCAAAAATGGCTCCCCAACCAAGATCTTGACTATGACCGCGAAACAGATCGCGATCCAAACGCTCGAGACCGAGGAGCGCGATGAGATCAGCTAGAACTCGTTGCATTTGCGCGATGCATATCACGAATATGGATGTTGCACCAGCGCGGACCACCGTTTTCAAAAATCAGAGCCTTTCGCAAAGCTTGACACGACTGACACAACCGCGTATGGACCGGGCGACAAGGCAGGAACGGTATGCCAAGGAACGCCAATGCATCTCTTGCCACGGGGCTCGCGCTCCGTATTTTTTTGCTCGCAATGGCGTACATCGTCACCGGTCGCCTCGCGTTGCTCTTGGCTATTCCACCTGGCTTTGCGACAGCCATTTTTCCGCCCGTTGGTGTGGGTCTCGCCGCGGTTTTGCTGTGGGGCAATCCAATGCTGGCAGGAGTATTGCTCGGCTCTACCCTGCTCAATTTGTCGATTGCGTGGTCTAGTGGAGGGGAGATCTCGTGGCGCGGGCTCTTGGTTGCATTTGGCATTGCGATCGGCAGTTCGTTGCAAAATGCCTTGGCAGCGGCATTGATTCGTCGTTTTGTGGGGTTTCCGGCACCATTGCATGACGAACGAGAAGTCGCGGCATTTTTGTTCATTGGTGCGCCGCTCGCCTGCATCGTGAGTGCCACGTGGGGCGTCACGGTGCTGTATTTGGCTGGCGCGGTGCCAGCGGGGCAATATGCATTCAGTTGGTGGACGTGGTGGGTGGGTGATGGCACGGGAGTTTTGATCGCCACACCGTTGATGCTCGTTTTTTTCGCCAAACCGCGGGAACTCTGGAGCCGACGGCGCAGGACCGTCGGATTGCCGCTCATCATCAGTTGTATCGTCATGGTCGTGACCTTCATTCACGCGAGCCGATTCGAACAGGATGGCATTGCTACGCATTTTCGGGATCGGGCGCG
>DAOMZH010000996.1:0-4260 GCA_035437985.1 Polyangium sp. (in: bacteria)
GGGCAAGGCACGACGTTCGCGGTGCGTGTTCCGTCGGGAAGTGTCGTAGCCGGGGCCAAGGTCGAGACGAGTGTTCCGGTGGAACAAACGAGCTGACGTCGTGGCGTTCGTCATGGAACATCGGGAGGCGACGGAGGTTCGAGATTCAGGGAAGCATCCGGAAGCAGGGTGACTTTCGACGGATCGATGAGGAGAAGTGGCTCATCGGCCCCTGCATCACCGAGGTTGAGCGTTTTGCGCGTTGGATCGCGCATTTCGGTGAGTGCTTTTTTTGGTTCACTGGAGGGCGTGGCCGTTGGTTCACGCCCAGGCGTTTGGGCAACACGGGATGCGAGCCATCCGAGGGAAAAACATAGGGCTGCGCCGAGGAGTCCAGCGGCCACGAGAGCTTGCCTGCCCATGGCGGTCATCTTGCTACACGTCGGACCGATGTTGAATAAGACGCCGAAACAAGCGTCTTGCGAGCGCCCTGTCGCGCTGCAATCGCCGACGCCGAGCACAGACTCGGCGAAAGCAAATCAGCCGCTGGGCCGTCCATCATTCGCACCTTGCTTATTCGATGTTCCGTGGTCATGCCGAGGTTGAAAGCCGAAGTTTTTCCGCGCGAACTTTGGGAAGTTGTACTGAAGAGGAGTCGATCGTGAAACGAATGCACTTTGTTCCGGCTGTGATGTTCTCGTTGGGTTTGGCTCTCGCCAGCGCACAATTTGCTTACGCCGGAGCCGCAACGGACGCAGTCAAAGCGAAACAAACCGCCATCGCCGATGGAGTTGCGAAAGGCGGAGATGCGGCGGCGAAGCAACTCGACGAGATCCTCGATCATGCTGCCATCGCTGAAGGGTCGCTCGGTTCCGAATGGGCAAACCGTACGGATGCGGAAAAAACGCAGTTCAGCGACCTGTTGAAGCAATTGGTTCGTCGCTCCTACGAACGCAACATCAAGAAAACCCAGAACTACACCATCGAATACACCGCGGAGACCGCGAAGGGGTCGCAGGTCGTCGTGTCCACGAAGGCCGTGTCGAAGACGGACAAACGCGCGGATCCGGTGGAAATCGACTACACGCTGGCCGAAAAAGACGGCAAGTGGCGCATCCAAGACATCAAGACCGACGGGGTGAGCTTGGTGTCGAGTTACCGCTCGCAGTTCACGAAGATCATCAAGAAAGACGGCTTCCCGACCTTGATCCAAAAGATGAAGGACAAGATCGCCAAGGGCGATGTGTGAAATGTTTGTCCTCGCGTAACCTCGCGTTGGGTTGAAGAGGTTGTCTCATCGTTCGGACCGGGGTTCGTCCAGAACGCACGGGGTGGGTTAACGAGCCTGTCTCATAACTCGAAACGTTTGTCCTCGCGTAGCCTCGGGGCGGGTTGAAACCCGCCCCTCCACATGACGAAGTTACTCGCGCTGCCGCGCTCGAACTACCGCGTTCCATCATGGATCCTCAGTGGGAACGCGTAGTCCTGCTTTCATCTCCAATTTGCCAACCACTCTTGTCTGTGGGTTGCCACTGACGCGCAGCAAAAGCGCCGCAGTGCGCAAAAAATTACGCTTTCATTCGGTGCAAGGCAGAACTTTACGCACTCCTTGTCCAATGAACCCTGATGCGACTATTTTGGTAATTTTTAGTACACACCGTCGATGTGGGCATGGTGCCTAGCACTTTGCGACACATCTGATTCGGAACCCCCACAAAAGCGTCTTGTGCCGTGCCGCAATGCAATGTAAGCATGAAGCGCCGATTTCAAGCGGCGCGTGTTGAGCTTCATCGTATATTGCGGGTTTACACGGGATTGGTGGCAAAGCCGGCACCGCGTCGACCTCTTCGTTTCGGAGGCCGTTCTTCAGGAGGCTCGTGCAGGAGATCCAAGTGCCGCGGCAGAGCGCCTGGCGGCACTACACGGGATCCCTATCCTGAGCGTTACCTCTGAAGCAGGGGACCTCGTCAAACGGCTTCTCCGTAACCACGCACTGCCCACTGTGGCAACCACAGATGCTCTACATATCGCAATAGCGGCAATGAATGGAATGGATTATTTATTAACCTGGAATTGCAAGCACATCGCCAACGCGGCCACACGCTATCGAATTGAACAGTCGTGCCGACTTGCTGGCTTCGCACCACCAATCATCTGCACTCCTGAAGAGCTGAACGAGGAATAAATATGGACGCCGACCCGATCGTCGAGGAAGTTCGTGCCGCACGCGATGAATTCGCAAAGCTTCACAACTACGATATCGATGCGATGATTCGTGCATTGCAGGAAGAATCAGCAAAACACGGCCACTTGCTCGTCACACTCCCGCCGCGGCTGGTCGCGGATGAGCAGGTATGCGACGCAAGCTGAATAAACAAAGCATTTGCTGGGTCGTGATCAGCTCCAAGAGATCCCCCTTCAGCCACGTGCCGGAAACGTGTACTCTAACGCTCACATACACGTCGCTGCATCTGTAACGTGCCGACCATCTACAAGGTGGTGAGCCTGGCACCTCCAGACCTGCCTTGGGGGTTACTCGAACCGTGCCGCTACGAGGTGTAGTTTTCTTGCCACAATTCAACCGGTGAGGTTGGCACTACCGGACCTGTTTCTGCGTTACGCAACGCGTTGACGGTTCGGAAACCTAGCCGCGAATTCGCGACCTGGACCAACCGTTGGTACGATGTTGGCCTACATGACGGTTGGTCTTGGTCCAGGCGGGCGTGCACGCCCCTTTGGCCGCGCAGATCTTCGTGTGCCTCGAGCGGCACCGAAAGAACGCGCGGAAGCTCCGCCACGACCCAAAGACAAACCGAGTCTGCTTCTCGCCGTCAATCGCGGCATGTTGTCGATCGAGCTGGATCAACCTTTTGCGTTGGGCCCAGTTCAGGTGGACAAACTCTCGTTGTCCCTGCCAAACGTCCGTTTTCCCGTGGACCTGTCCGGAGGCGTCACGCGTCTGCGCCACAAACGCGGAGCGCTCACCCAACTGGGTTTGTCCCTTGGTTTGCCCGAGGTCGCCGCGTTTGTTGCGCCGCGTTTGCGAGGCGTCCTGGGCGAAGGAACTCCTGATGTTGGCCTAGTGGCAACTCGATGGGGCGTTGCCGTGGGCTTGCGTCTTGGAAACAGAGCGTTGGCCTTCGATGTCGTCGTCGTGCCGACCGATCGCGACGTGCGCCTCGTGCCCGAACACGCGCGCGGCGTGCACCTCGGCGCCGCTCCACATGTGCTCGCAGTGCGCGCACTCGCGGAAGCTTGTCGACCCTGGGGAAAGGTCGTGGGCAGTGTCGTCGTCGTTCAAGACGCCGTCGCTGCCGTGGTTCGTCATGTCCTACCAGCAGCTGGAGCTCGGGCGCCAGCAGTCGATGGAACACGTTGGGACGAAATTGTCGCGGACGCGGATCGTTTGTCTTGCCAAGTTTCCGTGTCCCGCGCGCCAGCAGCGCTCCCAGCGGAAGCCATTCGGGCCATTGAACAAGCGGACATCGCCCTCGAAGCGGATGAAGCCGCAATCGCTGGAGACATGGACGAAGCTCGGCGGCAGTACCTGCTGGCCTTGGAGCGAGCGCCCCGACATCCAGAAATCACGACGCGTATTGCCTGGATCGATGTGCTCGCTGGAGAACGCGCAGAAGCGGCTCTCGCCACGCTCGTGGATGCCTTCCCGGCGGTCGATGCGGGGATTCTCGGAGGGGAATTGCTTCGCGCCGTGGGTGATGACGACGGAGCTATCGCGGCGTTTTCGCGGGCTGCACACAATGAATCGTTCGCTCCACTGGCGTCGCTGACGTGGCTCGAAGTTGCGAAAATTGCTTCGAACACAAAACAACGTCTCGACGCGATCGACCACGCGGTCACGCGTGCACCAGCGTTGGAAGAAGCGCG
This sequence comes from Polyangium sp. (in: bacteria), assembly GCA_035437985.1. Classification (GTDB taxonomy): domain Bacteria; phylum Myxococcota_A; class Polyangia; order Polyangiales; family Polyangiaceae; genus Polyangium. The sequence continues at coordinate 3,865 of DAOMZH010000996.1, forward strand.
CTGGATGCGCCTCGAAGCGCGCCTCGACATGGGCGATGGACTTGGGGCGCGGGCCGATGCGGAACATCTCGAAGCTGCCGCGCGTGGACCGGAGTCTCGTTACCGCGTGTGGATGAGCGCAGCCGCGGTGTTTTTGCATCGCGGGTACGTTCCCGAAGCGCGCGTGCTCTTCGAACGAGCCTTGCGATATGCGCCAGAAAGCGCGGAAGCTTCGTTGGGCCTGGCGCGATCGTTGTCCGCCGCCGGTGACGGTCGTCGCGCTTTGGATCTCTTGGCCCGAGCATCCACGCTTCTGTCGCGACGCGGACAAACCATGCCCGAAGTGGAGATCGAACTGGCCAAGGGTCTCGTCGAGTTTGCTGCGGATCGACCCGCGGCGATCGCGCGGGTGCGGAC
>DAOMZH010000997.1:0-4251 GCA_035437985.1 Polyangium sp. (in: bacteria)
TGGTCAGCGCATTGGATGGGCTGGTCGCCATTGTCGCACGAATGCGGAAACGCGCGTCACGTCCCCTGCTCGCAATTCCATAGTGAGGGTCCGATCGGGACCTGTGAGCGTCAATGTTGCGCCATTGACGGACGCTGCCGTGAGGTCCCGCTCGAGGATTGTGGAATGACCGGCATGGGGATGGCGCAGGAGTTGCTGCATATGCTGCTCCATTTCGTCGGCGCTATTTTCTCCGGCGGCGACGGTGAACAGAATGCGTTCCAAAATCGAGGGGAGCTTTTCGGTAAAACGAATGATTTTCGACGGACCGATAAACAAGGGGCCATATTCATCACCATCGGTCTTCGTCGACAAAAGCAGCACGATGTCGGTCCGTTTTTCCGCCGGGGCCAAACCTCCATCGAGCGGCGGAAGGGCGGTGAGTTGAATGGTATTACCCAGTACGCCATGGTGAACCAATTCCCAGACCCCCTCGAAATCAAGCACTGGGCCGAAAAGCACCGTTTGTCCACCCGAAAGCAAAGCGAGTTTGTCCGTCGTCACGCGCTCGGTACCATAACGAGTGTACACTTCTTGCACGTACCGCTCGCAGGCTTGAATTGAATTGAGTGGGATCCTTCGCTTGAACAGGATGCCGGCATCGATGAGGTGCTGGTTCGTCATAAAAAACGCATCGCGGCGACGGTTCCAGCGCGCGAAAAAAATCACCGCTATGAGCAGGGCGACAAACGCCAAAAAAGCAGGCGGACCGCCCACGAAGCTCAAGACGACAACGCTGGAAAAGACGTAAAAGCCAACGATGAATATCCCTAGAACCTGACGTCCAGTCAGCATCAGGGGGCTGCGACGACTCGACCAGATGATGTATTCGCCTTCAGCGAGAGGAATCGAGGGCATGGCGGGAGCGCATCATACCCGAGTGCCGTCCAAAATTATTCGGAATTCGGCAGGGTATACACGACGCTCGCGGCGCATCAAACGTCTCTTTGCCGTCGATACTGAAATCGCCAATGCCCTTCATCGCGTCCTGGTCCGATGCGCCCGAAACCTGTTCGCGCCATGACCTGCAGCGAAGCGTGGTTTTCCTCGTGCACTTCCGCAACGACATGACGCACCCGCGGATCCTCGAATGCTCGCTGCACCAGCGCATTGACGATTTCCGTTGCATAACCTTTTCGCCGTTCGTCCGGCACCATCGAATACCCGATTTCGACGACGCCGTCGGCTGCTGGTGGCCCGACATATCCCCCATTTCCCACGAGAACGGGTTCTTCGGTTTCGGTGGCGCGCCGAATGGCATACCAACCGAGCCATCCGATGATGTCGGGGCCGCCTTCCTGCGTTTTTGTCAAGAAAAACCGTATTGCGTCTTGATCGTATAACCCTGGAGGCCACCCCGCAGGAACTTTGACCCCCAACGATTCCTCGAGGCGGGTTGGATTTGCCAATTCTGCCAGCAGGTGCTCGACCTTCGAGGCGACGAGAAGCAGACGCGTGGTCAGAATGTCCCTGGAATGCATCGACGCGAGTGAAGCATGAAATCCGGTGATTGTCCTGGCAAATCGCCTTGGCAGAAACGATCCCGGCTGGTGGCAACAGCGATTGCTTTACTCCACTTACTGGAACGAACGACTCGCTCGTGCCTACGCGTGATTGCCATGAAAAACCCGAAGCACCTGGAGTTTGCGATTTGGGAACGATTGCGACGTGTTTACCATTTGAAATGCCCCCGCCCCATTGATCCACATCGACCCGCATGAATTGGCGACCGCGTGAGCCTCGTTCGAGCCGCGCAGTTTTGCACGTTTCCCACGCATTTCGAGGAGGAAAAGGCTTGGCGGAGTAGTCGAAGCATGCGACCTTGACCCAACCGTGGGACCGAATTCCATCGACGAGCGAAAAAACGAGGAAAGTGGGAGCGATACGTCGAGCGCCCTCCATTCTGAATCTGCGCTCTTGGGGACGACGCTTGGACGTTATCGCATTACGGCGATTCTTGGCCGCGGCAGTACGGGGGTGGTGTACGAGGCCGAGGATGAAGCATTGCGTCGACAGATCGCTTTGAAGGTACTTTCCCCGCATCTTTCCGAAGATGCGCAACGTCGCCAACGATTGATGCGGGAGGCGCAAACGGCTGCCGCTGTAAGCCATTCCAATATCGCGGCGGTATTCGACGTCGGCGAATCCAATGGTTTGTTGTACATGGCCATGGAGCGCGTGAATGGAACGAGCCTACGCGAACACATGAAGCGGGCGCGACTTTCTCTCGATGAAATCAAACACATTGCGCAGCAGATGCTCAAAGGGCTCGCAGCTGCCCACGAATCCGGGATCGTGCATTGCGATCTCAAACCCAAAAACGTCATGATCGACGATACGGGTCAAGTCAAGATTCTCGATTTTGGTTTGGCCAAGTTCATTAAAGACAAAGTCGACGATGCAACGGAAAAATCGACCACGCTCACCGCAGAAAGACACATCTTGGGCACGGCGAGCTACATGTCACCAGAACAATCGGCTGGACTGGCCATGGATGCGCGCACCGACGTATTTTCGTTCGGAATCATTTTGTATGAAATGGTGACGGGAGAACAACCATTTGTCGGACGAGATCGGGCGGAAATCCTTGTAGCTATCGAACGCCGCACGCCCATTGCCCCGACGAAGAAAAACCCGAAGCTCCCGGCATTTGTAGAAAGGGTCATCCTCCGTTGTCTGCAAAAAATGCCAGGCGACCGTCCGGCCAATGCGCGCGAGGTCCTCGCAATTTGGGATAAAGAGAAAACGCGTCGCCCAGAATCGCTGAAAGTTTTGCCATATCGGTGGGTGGCTCTGGTCTTGGCTAGCATTGGTTTGTTCGTTGCATTGCTCGCGGCGAGATGGGGGGGAACAGGCGCCGAAGTTGTTGTGCCTTTGACGTCGACATCGGCCGTTGCAGCGGCGGCACCCGCTCCCACGCCCATTACTGCATTGCTGCCATCAAAAACGGAAAGTACCGCTGCGCTCACTGCGTATCGAGAGGGAATACAGGCATTACGGGACAGCTCTTGGCCATCCGCCGAGAAGGCATTTCAACGCGCCACGGCCGACGATCCCTCCTTCGCTTCAGCGCATTTACGCGTTGCACTCACGGCGTTGTCGTCGGGCGCGATGCCCGCACATGGAGTCGCGGCATTTCGCAAAGCAGTTTCTTTGCAATCGGACTTTTCGGAACGAGAGCGTGCCGTGCTCACGGCATTGTCGTTTACATATCAACGAGATCCCCCCGACATACTTGGGACTCGGCAATCACTTTTGGAAGCATCGGAGCGTTTTCCACTCGACGCCGAATTGCTGGCGCTTGCTTATTCGATTTATTTCGCTACCACGATTTCGCCGGACTCGCGACTCCGTGCAGCTGAACGATGCCTGCGTATCGATCCGCTGCACGCTGATTGTTTGCAGCTCAAAGCTGGGGCCTTGCAGCGCCTTGGGCGAGTAGCTGAAGCGCTTGGCGTATACGAGCATTGTGTTGAGGTATCACCAGCGGGCAGCGATTGTCTCACGGATGCCATGTTTTTGCATATGCAATCGGGGGACTGCATGGCAATGGAAAAAGCGGTGCGGCAGATCCTCACCTTGGATCCCGAACCGCATTGGTACCAATATTTGGGAATGGCGCTATTCGCGCGCGGTGAAAACATCGGCCTGATTCGAGGAGTCATGGCGAGGAGATGGGAAAACAATTCCGGTCCTGCTCGAGAGCAACTCCAACGCGCAGATGACCTGCAATTTGCACTTCTTTCGGGCCGCATTGCCGAATTTGAAAAAGGATTGCTGGAGCGGAACGCTAAACAAATGCAGAGCACGTTGGACGTCGTGCAATCGGAATCGACCAAGCAGCTCATTCGGTTTTATCGCGCCTTTGACCGAGTCCAAGATGCTGGCGCCGCTGCCGAAGCATACGCGAGCAAGGAGCACGGGCTCGTGAAGGGAATTTTTCACCGAGTTTATCTATACGATTCGAGTCTTTTTTTCATGAGGCAAAGGATGGATGCTGGCCTCATACCCCGAGAAACCTTCGTGGCCGAGCGCCACCGTTGGATTACGCAATGGGAATCAAAGGTCGACGAAGACATGAAGCCCTTATTGTGGCTTCGCGCATACGTGGAATTGGTCACGACCCCTGAAGATGCCCAAGAGGCACTAGCAAAAAAACCATTAGATTGGAAATTCGCAGAATATTATTCATATTCAATCAAGGTCCACCAT
>DAOMZH010000998.1:0-4250 GCA_035437985.1 Polyangium sp. (in: bacteria)
CGCTGCGGAACCCGGAGTACCCACCTCCAAGACACTCGCTATGGGCCGGGGAATCGATGCCGACGAAGCATCCCCCGCAGGAGAACCGTTCTTGTCCGTAGGCGACGAGCCGATGACCCGAGACACGAGCATCACGCCTGCGAAACCAAGCACGAGCGCGATGACCATGAGGGCCCAGATGGGTGGACGGGCCGGCTTCTGAGATTGAGCTGCCGGAACTTCGATGTGCGTTTCGACCGGGGTAGGATTTGTCGGGACAATCGAAGGCAACGGCGGAATCGAAGGCACCGGAACCGCAGTAACAACACTCGGGGTTGGTGTAGACAAACCGCCGAGCGACGGTACCGATGGCACGCTGATGACGTTGACGACTTGTGCTTGCAGCGACGAAATCGAATTGGGTGCGTCGGGAGGAACCGACACGAGCTGCTGCACTGTGCCTTTCGGCAACATGAGCGAGTCGATTTCCCACTCGCTTTCCGGTACCGATGGGGCAATCGCGCGATGCTGCAAAGGCACGTTGAGCACTTCGCCGAGAGCCATGACGAGATCCGAAGCACGTTCGAATCGTTCGCCGGGGTTCTTGGCGGTTGCCCGGAGAAACCACGTGTCGAATGTCGGCGGAAGGTTCACGCCATAACGTTGTGCACGCACCGTCGGCGGTTCCTTCACGCCATCGACCATGCGCAAAAGCAGGCGATAAAGCGTGTCGCCGTTGCGGCTTTCTTCGAGCCAATAAGGTTCGCCCACGAGCAGCGCATACGCGATGTGTCCAATCGCGTAGATGTCCGCGCGATGGTCGATCGTTGCATCACCAAGGATCTGCTCGGGTGACATGTACGGAGGTGTCCCGAGGTTGATCGTTTGCTGCTTCTTTTGCTGGCCTTCGCTCGCAGCGATGACCTTGGCGATTCCGAAGTCGAGGATCTTCACGCGAATGGAACCGTCGTCGCGCCGCGTGATGAACAAATTCTCCGGCTTCAAGTCGCGATGCACGATGCCTGCGGCATGTGTCTTGTCGAGAGCGCGTGCAGCTTGCGCCAACATGAGAATGACTTCAGGTGGGGCGAGACGCGTGCGTTCGGACAGGATGTCAGCGAGATCCTTCCCGCGAAGCAGCTCCATCACGAGGTACGGAGCGCCTGTTTCGTCATCGACGTCCGCATCGAACGTCTCGACGATGTGCTCGCTCTCGATGTTTGCGGTGACCGTCGCTTCCAGCTTGAAGCGCGCCCGCATGTCCTCGTCCGCGACAATACTCGGCAACATCAACTTCAGCGCGCGGCGCCGCTGGGTCTTGATGTCTATGACCTCATAAATGGCACCCATCGCGCCCGTGCTGAGGCAACGCACGACCTCGTAATGGTCGTGGAATAGCTTGCCCGGGGACAGTTGCCCCCCATTCGGTGCCGACAATGGATCTCTTTTTTATGCCCGTGTTCGTCTTCTTTCAATAGCTGGTCGCGATTTCTTTCATTTCATGACCGCTATCAACGGAGCTGTCGCCAAGACAGCCGAATATCGGGCTGATCCGTTCTGACCCATAGCGTCAAAACGCCGATGGCCACCCGCCGTAGCGTCAAACCGAATTGCGCGCTAGAGACGCCGCCTCTCGAGGTCGCCATGCTCCAAGACAAACTCCGCGAATGCCTGACGTTCGACGACGTACTGCTCGTTCCTGCTTACAGCGAAGTCCTGCCCAACCAGGTCGACGTCAAAGGAAGACTCAGTCGGCGCATCAACCTGAACATTCCACTCGTCAGTGCCGCCATGGACTCGGTGACCGAAGGTCGTACCGCCATCGCGATGGCTCGCGCGGGAGGCATCGGCATCATTCACAAAAATCTGCCGATCGCACAGCAGGCGCGAGAGGTTGAGCGGGTCAAACGCGCCGAGAGCGGGATGATCACGTCGCCGGTCACGGTGAAGCCCGATCAATCGCTGCGCGAAGCACTCGCCGTGATGAATGAACACGACATCAGCGGCGTGCCGGTCGTGGTTGAGGGAGACAAACCCGTGGGCATCTTGACCGCCCGGGACATTCGGTTCGAGAAAAACCTCGACCAACCCGTGCGAGCTCTCATGACGAGTGAGCTCGTGACCGTGACGCCAGGTGTCTCGAACGATCGCGCCAAAGAACTTCTGCACGAACATCGCATCGAAAAATTGCTTGTGGTCGACGGAGGCAAACTCGTCGGTCTCATCACGATCAAAGACTTACTGCAGGCTGATCGTAATCCCGAGGCACTCAAGGACGAGGCAGGAAGGCTCCGAGTCGGAGCGGCGCTGGGTCCGAGCGCAGATGCAGATGCGCGCGCGGAGGCTCTGATCGCAGCAGGCGTCGATGTGCTCGTGGTCGACACGGCGCATGGTCATTCACGAGGCGTGCTCGATGTGGTGGCGCGTTTGAAAAAGAAGTTTCCGCAAGTCGACATCATCGGAGGAAATGTGGCGACGGCGGATGCGGTGGAAGAGCTCGTGAATGCAGGTGCCGATGGAGTGAAGGTGGGGATTGGCCCAGGGAGCATTTGCACGACGCGCATCGTGGCGGGTGTGGGAGTGCCGCAAGTGACGGCGATTTCGGATTGTTCTCGGGCCGCAGATCGACACGGCATTCCGATCATCGCGGATGGCGGCATCAAGTATTCGGGCGACGTGACGAAAGCCCTCGCTGCCGGAGCGTGGTGCGTGATGGTGGGATCGCTCTTTGCGGGTACGGATGAAGCGCCTGGAGATCTCGTGCTGTACCAAGGGCGCAGTTACAAGGTGTATCGCGGGATGGGATCACTCGGCGCGATGAAGCGCGGGTCGAAAGATCGGTACGGTCAAGGGGGTGCAGCGGACGAGAAGCTGGTGCCCGAAGGCATTGAAGGACGTGTGCCGCATCGAGGTTCGTTGGGTTCGATCCTGCATCAGCTCGTGGGCGGGCTGCGTGCAGGTATGGGGTACACCGGATGTGCGTCGGTGGCGGAGCTACGCGAGAAAGCATCTTTCGTACGGATCACGTCGCAAGGGTTGCGCGAGAGTCACGTGCACGACGTCATCATCACGGAAGAAGCTCCGAACTACCGAACCTGATTGGAGCTCCAATCATTGGAGCAGCAATCATTGGGCCCCAAACGAATCAGCGCGGGGCGTTTTGGTGGCGCTGGATGGGTGTGGGGCTCTCGGTCATGTCGAAGCGATAGCTGAGCCCAGCGCGGAAGAGAAACGCGGAGGTTGCGCCTGCGCCGGGAGCGCAAAGCTGAATGACGTCGCTCGAGAGACGATACGCGTCGAAGGCTACGTCCGTGAGAAACGAAACGTTTGACGTCAAAGGAAATTGAATGCCGCCGCCTACGCGAAGGGCGACGTTGATGCTGTCGTTGCCTGTGCAGCCGAAGTTCGTGCTTCCGCTGGCGCCGCGGTCGATCAAATAGACGCCTTTCATTTTGGCGTCTTGCCACGTGAGACCACCCGCGATGCCGAAGTAGGGAGTGCCCCAGCTGATCCCGGACATGTGCACTTTCAGCGATGCGTAGACGGTGTCGAGCGCGCGGTCGATTTGTACGAACCCGTAAGGTCCGACGCCGCTGTCTTCGCGTCCGAGGGAGGAGTGCTCGTAGGACAAACCGAGCGCAAACGGCTGAAAATGATACAAAAAGCCGAGTCCGAAATTGCCTCCGACGCGTTGGGTGATGTTGAACGTCGGCGCGTCGTCGATACGCACGGAGCCACCGGCGAGGACGAAGGGAACGAAGGCTGTTTTCGCGGGTTCTTTTGTCGTGGTCGGGTTGATGGGACTGACTGCGTCTGCGGCGCTCGAGGTTTGCGCGAACAAACCCAGGACGAGAGAGGCGGGACCGAGGACGAGACCCCGGCGAAGAAAATTTCTCGCGACTTTCTGCATGGCCCAGGCTTACGCCGCAGGTTTCTGCAAGGGCAAGAACTGGAATGCTTGACCGAGTAACAACCTTTTGCCATCTTCGCCCGCGGAGGGATGACCGAGAGGCCGAAGGTGCCTGATTCGAAATCAGGTGTACCCTTACGGGTACCGCGGGTTCGAATCCCGCTTCCTCCGTAAAGTCCAGTGCGCTGAAGACATCACCGGGAGAGTTTTTCCCGGTGATCCTTTGTGGACCGAGCGATGTTGAAGACGGTTTGTCGGAACATCGCGATGCGCCTGGAGAGGTGACCGAGTGGTCGAAGGTGCACGACTGGAAATCGTGTGTACGGAAACGTACCGCGGGTTCGAATCCCGCCCTCTCCGC
>DAOMZH010000999.1:0-4249 GCA_035437985.1 Polyangium sp. (in: bacteria)
ATCCTTGGCGATCGAACGTCGCGCCTCGCATAGGGCCAAGCGAAATCCGAAATGCTCCTCTGCGGTCGAGGAGTACCAGATCTTGTTTGTCTGTTCGGACGACGCGATGACCCATTGCGCCGTGTAACAACGTGTCGACTTCTTGCACCGCAATGGCTGCTGGCGGTGGTGGCGTCATGGCTGGCGTCACGGACGACGTTGGTCTAGCCGCATTGGGTTGGGGCAGGGGATGCGTTGGATTCGCGGGCCCGCATCCGGCGGCGAGGAGAAAAAGGGCAAACAAACGAGCAAGGTGTGGAGTCATGAAAACGGTCCTGATGACAAACGACCGAAGAACGAGATTTCTGCCTTCATGATGCCGGAAAGTGTCTGGGCGTCAATGCTGAAGGTCCACAGCCTTCATTTCGATTGCTTGGCCTCCCAAAGTCCTTCTATCCTGCTTCTGCCTCCATGTGCCCCCTGCGGTCCTGCTTGTGTTTGGCTTTGTATTGCTGCGTGGATGCGCGGGTTTGTCCGGGAAGAGGACCGTAATCATGACGAGTTCTCCGAATGCCGCATCGGCCGTGGCTTTTGCTTGACACGCCGTTGAAGTTTCGACAATCATAGGAAATGGCCACTTCAGCGTCGTTTCGTTTGGCTTCCTTGCGGGCAGATCGCGTCTGGCAAAGTAGCAGATCGCGTCTGGCAAAGTAAATGCGTAGGTTTGTCATCACCTGAGTTCGTTCGGTTTGTCCCGCCGCCGCTCGTCCTCAAATTTCTCTTGGCAAATCCGTTCATCTGCGCTAGCTTCGCGGCATGCGTCGCCGGTCCTTGTTTGCCGATCCGAAAACCGACTTCACATTTCACCGTATTTTTGGCTCGGAAAAGCACAAGATGGCGCTCATCGGATTTCTGAACGACATCATGTCGCTCGATGAAGAGCATCGCATCGTCGACGTCACGTTTCTGGATCCCACCCAGCGCCCCAAGGTGGAAGAGCTCAAGCTCTCGATCGTGGATGTAAAGTGCAAGGATGCTCGGGGTATTCATTACGTTGTGGAGATGCAAGTGCTGAACGTGGAGGCATTTGATCGGCGCGTGGTGTACAACGTGGCGAAGGCCTATACGAATCAGCTCGACGATGGGGATGGTTATCCGAAGCTGAACGATATCGTGGGCATCACGATTTGCGATTTCGAGATGTGGCCGCAACGTGAAGGTTATCAACTACCCATGGTCAGTCGGTGGAAGTTGCAGGAACAAGCGAGCGGTACGGTGGGTCTTTTGGCGTTGCAATTCGTTTTTCTCGAGCTACCGAAATACGAGGTCCAAGGGGATCCGCAAACGACAATCGAAAAATGGGCGTACTTTTTTCGGGAAGCCAGAAACTTGGAAATGATCCCCGAAGCCTTGCAATACCCGCCGATTGTCGAGGCCCTGGACGCAGCGCGCACAGCTGCATTCACGGTGGACGAATGGGATGCGTACATTCGCGCCGGAATGGCAATTCAAAATAAGCGCGGTATGTTGTCGCTGGCGCAAAAACAGGGGCATAAAAAAGGGTTTGATGAGGGGTTGAAGAAGGGCTTCAAACAAGGCCTCGAAGAAGTCCGCAAAGGAGGTCTCCGCGACGGACTGGTTCAAGCCATTCGAGATATCTGTGACCTGCTCGCGATTCCCTTGTCCCCCGAACGCCTGAGCCACATGGAAACGCTCGATCTCCAAGGACTCGAGCTCTTGCGTCATCAGCTCAAAACGACGAAATCGTGGTGAATCGCGGCGCCGAAGGCCAGGACAAACCCGTAGGTGCCGGCTCTCCGGCCAAGCCGCTCGTCACCAAACGCCCCAGACAGCGTGCGAGGCTTGCTTGCCGATCGTGCGACGAGGTCCGACGTGGCGTGCGCCAAGCCTCGGTCGCCGTCATGCTTGGGCGCGGGGAGGCTATTTCATGCATTCGAATGCGATTCGGAATTCCGTTATCGTCATCACGGGCGGTACGAGCGGTATTGGGCTGGCCACGGCCACGGCATTGGCTGAAAAAGGTGCGCAGTTGGTGCTCGTGGCGCGAGGCCAGGGGGGGCTGGGGGGGGCCGCTCGGACGTGTGAATCCAGGGGAGCGAAGGTTTTGACCGTTGCGGCCGATGTAACCAAGGAGCCGGCGCTACACGAAGTGGTTCAGAAGGCGCTGGCGCAGTTTGGACGCATTGACGTGTGGATCAACAATGCCGGGGTGCTCATGTACGGAAAATTGGTGGACGCTCCGATTGTCGCGTGGAGGCGTGTGGTGGAGACAAACCTATTTGGTTATGTTCATGGCGCGCGAGCCGTTCTGCCGGTGTTCATTCGCCAACGTCGGGGCATTCTCATCAACAATGCTTCGAGCTTGGGTTTGGTGGGAATGCCGTACACGAGCTCGTATGTGGCGAGCAAATTCGCAGTCATTGGGCTTTCCGAATGCTTGCGTTTGGAAGTCGACGAATACGAGGACATTCATGTTTGTACTTTGGCGCCTCCGGCTGCCGACACGCCCATTTATCTCCACGCCGCCAATTGGACAGGCCACGACGTGGGGCCCGTTCCCCTGGTCTACAATGTCCAATCGGTGGCGAAGGCCATGGTGGAGCTCGTCGAACATCCGCGTCCCACGCATGACGTGGGCGTCGAAGATGCGGCAATTCGCCTGGGATTGCGCGCAATGCCGGCGCTCGTGAGACGAGTTGCCGGGTTTGTCGGAGCGAAGCTCTGGGTGCGCAAAGGATTGGCCGAAAGAACCCTGGGCAATCTCTTCGAACCTCAACCGCCCCATGAAGTCAGCGGTGGCTTTGGTCCCCTCGGAAAACGGCGCAATCAGCCAAACGAGGGCTGAGCCCACAAGCGAAAAAGAAATTGGGCGGGGACACAACCGCGTGCTTTACCCGCGCTCACATGCGTGTTATGAGCGCGCCATGTCGAAAATCAAGAAGGTTGTCCTGGTCGTCGCCAGCGTGTTGCTCGTTGCCGTGAGTGGCTTCATGGCCGCGACTTGGGCGCCTGATCGTCCGGTCGAACTCCTGAAGGCCAGGTGGGCGCCGCCGCCTTCGACATTTGTGAACGTGCAAGGAATGAGTGTTCATGTGCGCGACGAAGGGCCGCGCGAGGATCCGACGCCGATAGTGCTGTTGCACGGTACGTCCGCGTCACTGCACACGTGGGAGGGCTGGGCGAGCGCGCTTCGCGACAAACACCGCGTCATTCGGCTGGATTTGCCCGGGTTTGGCTTGACCGGACCGCATCCCGAGGACCGTTATGACGGCGAGACGTACACGTCGTTCATGCGCGCAATGCTGGATCAGCTTGGCGTGAATGCTTGTGTTCTGGCGGGAAATTCGTTTGGCGGGTACATCGCTTGGAAAACGGCGATCGCGGATTCTCGCGTGCGTAAGCTGGTGCTCGTGGATGCGGGCGGGTATCCCAACCCGAACGCGCAAATGCCGCTCGGCTTCAAGCTGGCCAAAATGCCCGTGGTCAACCTGATCGTGCCGTATTCGCTTCCGCGTTCGGTCGTGGAGAAGAGCTTGCGGAACGTGTATGGCGATCCGAGCAAAGTCACGCCCGAGCTGATTGATCTTTATTATGACCTTGCCGTTCGTCAGGGCAATCGTGCGGCCTTGGTAAAACGCTTTGAACAAGCGACGTACGACGCGGTGGACCAAACCAAGCGGATTGCGATCCCGACGTTGATTTTGTGGGGCGGGCGCGATCGCCTGGTTGCGCCGGAATTCGCGGACAAATTCCACAACGACATTCCGAACAGCAAATTGGTCCGATTCGATTCGCTCGGGCACATTCCGCACGAGGAGGACCCGCGCGCGACGATAACGCCGGTGTTGACATTCATCGAGGGACCGTAGAGGTACAGCATCTTGTCCAAAAAAACCATTTCGACGCTGAGCATCGTCGGCGTTTTGGCTCTTCTCTGGGTTTGCCCGGTACCGTCCGGCTTGAAACCGCAAGCTTGGCACCTGTTTGCCATTTTCCTCGCCACGGTCGTGGGCTTTATTCTCAACCCGTTTCCGAATGGCATCATTGCTTTGTCGAGCCTGGTGCTCGCAGTGTTTACCGGGACGCTCAAGCTGCCCGAAGTTTTGACCGCGTTTAGCGGCACAACGGTATGGCTGGTCGTATCGGCATTTTTGTTTGCGAAAGGATTCACCAAAACGGGCCTGGGCAAACGCATCGCGTATACGATGATTCGCGCCTTTGGCGACAGCTCGCTGAAACTTGCCTATTC
>DAOMZH010001000.1:0-4246 GCA_035437985.1 Polyangium sp. (in: bacteria)
CATACCGATCACGAAAAAGGGACGGCGGGCATTACCGTTGCCGACATTGCGTCGAGCTCCGCGGGTCTTTTGGCGATTGTGCCGTTGATGTCCCGGCTGCACGTGGCGGATGAAATTTTTGGTCCGTTACGCGATACGTTTGGTCCAGATCTTTATGTTGCGGCCTGGAAACACCTCGATCGTACGGATCAAGCGCGTCAGGATGCCGTTTTATTGGCGTCGACACGTTATGGAGTGGACGTCGTCGCGACGGCGCGACCTTTGTATCATAATGCGGGGCGCAAGCCGCTGGCCGATGTTTTGGCGTGTATTCGCCATAAAACGACCCTCGATCAAGCAGGCCCCTTGCTGTCCCCGAATGCCGAAGCGTTGTTGCGCACGCCGGTGTCCATGAAAAACCTGTTTCGCGACAATCCCGATTGGGTCACGCGAACGTTTGACATCGCCGAACAATGTCGATTTTCCCTGTCCGAAATTCGTTATCATTTTCCCAGCGAAGGCTTATGTTTGCCCGAAGAAACCCCAGACGATGCTTTGCGTCGGCTCGTCATGATCGGCTCCAAAGATCGATATCCCGAAGGTTGTCCTCCGGCGGTCATGGCGCAAATCGAAAAAGAATTGGGGCTCATCAAATTGCTGGATGTGGCGCCTTATTTCTTGAGCGTACACCAGATTGTCTCCATTGCCCGACGGCGACGCATTTTATGCCAAGGTCGCGGAAGTGCAGCAAACAGCGCGGTTTGTTTCGTTTTGGGGATCACGGCGGTCGATCCCGCGCGTTCGAGTCTGCTTTTCGAGCGGTTTCTTTCGCCCGAACGTCGCGAACCGCCAGATATAGATGTGGATTTCGAACACGAACGTCGGGAAGAAGTCATTCAAGAAATTTATGAAATGTATGGGCGCGATCGCGCGGCCATGGTCTCCGAAGTCATTTGTTATCGCGGCAAAAGTGCTTTGCGAGAAGTCGGAAAAGTTTTTGGCTTGACAAACGATCAGCTCGACAAACTCACGGGCATGTCATTATACCACGAAGCGGACGTGAGCGAAAAGAAGCTGGTCGAATTGGGATTCGATCCGGGGGATACGCGTCTGCGCAGCGTGGTCATGCTCGCTCGGGCGATTGAAGGAATGCCGCGGCATTTGTCGATTCACGTGGGTGGATTCGTTTTATCGGCCGAACCATTGCATCATGTGGCTCCGATCGAACCTGCGCGAATGGTAGGACGTTCGGTGATTCCGTGGGACAAAGACGACATTGATGACCTGGGGTTTTTCAAGGTCGATATTTTGGCGTTGGGGATGCTCACGGCTGTTCGAAAAACACTGGGGATCGTGCACGAGCGTACACGTCCGGGCGAAGCTTTTGATCCCATCGATGCCTTGGCGCGAATTCCGGCAGAAGACCCAGCGGTTTACGAAGCGATTGGGCGAGCGGACACGGTGGGCGTGTTTCAAATTGAAAGTCGCGCGCAGATGTCCATGCTTCCGCGCCTCAGGCCGAAAAGGTTTTACGACTTGGTGATCGAAGTGGCCATTGTTCGTCCGGGGCCCATTCAAGGCGGAATGGTGCATCCCTATTTACGACGGCGAACCGGACAAGAACGGGCGATTTCCCCACATCCTTGTTTGGATACGATCCTCGAACGGACGCTCGGAGTGCCGCTGTTTCAAGAGCAAGTGATGCAAATCGCGATGGTTGGAGCTGGATACACACCCGGCGAAGCGGATCAATTGCGACGCGATATGGCGGCGTGGAAAAAACACGGGCGGCTCGAAAGGCATAGAGAACGTCTTTTGCGCGGTTTTTCTGAAAAAGGGATATCGGCGCGTTTTTCCGAGCAACTTTTTGCGCAGATCCAAGGATTTGGCGAATATGGTTTTCCCGAATCTCATGCGGCGAGTTTCGCGCTCATCGTGTATGCGTCGGCCTATTTGAAAGTGCATCATCCAGCGGCGTTTTGTTGTGCCATTTTGAATTCGCAACCCATGGGGTTTTACAGTCCGTCGTCGCTCGTCCAAGATGCGCAGCGCCATGGAGTCGAGGTTCGTCCCGTATGCGTGACCGTGAGCACGTGGGATCATGCGCTCGAGGCTGACGGAGCATTACGATTGGGCATGCGGTTGATCAAAGGGTTTGGCGCAGGTGCAGCATTGGCAATCGAGGAGGCGCGGGTTGACGCGGAATTTACGGGCGTAGCCGATTTGGTGCGGCGGGCAGGTTTGCACAAGAACGAAGTGGAAGCATTGGCGGAAGCTGGGGCGCTGGAAGCGTTGGTGGGCAATCGTCGCGAGGCGTTGTGGCGAGCGCGTGCGCCACGTGTGGATGGGCTTTTCGAGGCCTTGCCGCTGGAACCCGAGCAGGACGTGGGTTTGCCAAGACTACGCGCTGCGGAGCAATTGGTGCTCGATTATGGGCGACTAGGTTTGTCGCTTCAGGATCATCCAATGAAGCATTATCGAGCGCGTTTGGAATTGCAAAAGACGCTCACGGCCGAATCGACGAAAACCGTGGCACATGGAACGACGGTGCGGGTTGCGGGGCTCGTGATTGGCCGGCAACGTCCGGCAACGGCGAGTGGCGTGACGTTTTTCACGCTCGAAGACGAAACGGGCGTGGTGAACGTCATCGTGCGCAAAACGTTGTTCGATGAAAACTATGCTGTGGCGCGGTATTCGAAAATCATGGCCGTCGTGGGTCGTCTGGAAAAACAAGGGCCGGTGATTCACGTTTTGGCAGAAAAACTCGAACGATTGGATGCTCCGGGGAAACGGGGCGTGGGACCGAAGTCCAGGGATTTTCATTGAGTGTTCGTTTGCGCGTCCTGCAGATACAAGCGCAAGAGCGAAACGGTATAAGCGGCGGCCATGGGGATCAATTCGCGGGCTTGTTCTCCGGCCTCTTTGGATTTCATGGGTTCCCATAATCCGAACTTGCGCATGAAATAACCCGGCCAGTTGTTTGTCCTGTCGTCACGAAAACGACTCGTGTACGTCGCGAGCCCTGTGACCAAATCGCTGACCGTTTTTCCTTCGGGTGCGTCGGGAATGTTGCTTTCCAAGAGCTTTTTCTTGTTTCCTTCGACGTACCATTCGAATGGATCAGTCAAATGCGTCGTGCGATGTACGTGCACGGGGCAGCACATGTCCGTGATCAAATGGGCAACGCGGCCGAGCTGTACGAATCCAGCGGCTACTTTGCCATTACGATGCAAATCGAGCGCCCGGCGATAAAACTTTTCGCCCTGGTACCGAGGTCCGGGCCAAACGATGGGAATGAATCCTCCAGGTAGCGGAGGTTTGTAAAAATGACTGAATGACCAATGCTCGAATATCGAATTGAACCCCGGAATGTACCAAACGTCTTCCCGCAAGGATCCGAGCACCAATGGATCGCGATACCGATTCACGAGCGGATCGTCGAGTTTCCGAATGGCCAGATCGAGCACGATAAAAAGCCCGTTGTACCTCACGAACCTTCTCCTCCCGTGTTTTGCGGATTTTTATCGAGCTGTTCTTTGCGATTCAAAGCGGAATCGCACCGATCCATCAGCTCCATCAATTCGCCGTACACACGCTGCCCGCCGTGTTCTTTGCAAAATGTGCGGTTGTGGGCAAACCAATTACGTAGTCCTTTGCGGGGAATGTCGAGCGCATCCATCGTTTCGAGCAAAACGTCGTCGTCACTCATGTCGGCAGCTTCGGTCATGGCTGTATCCTGGACAAATGTTTCCAAAATGCTGCGCAAAGTGCCAATCGCCAAAGGGATGAGTTCTTTGGCCTGGGCACCTGCTTCGCGCGATTTGACTGGCCGGGCCAAACCAGTTCGTCGCAAAAGACGCCCCACGGGCGTGTTCGTCGCGTCGGGCGCGTGTTTGGCCGTGACCGTCGCCAATTGGGTCACGGCGTTACGAGGATCGAGGGGAAGGGGAACGTCGGGAATCGGCAAACCCTGCAGTTTGGGCAGATTGCCTTCGACCCACCATTCGAAGGGATCGTAGCCGTGTGCGTAACGATGCACGTGCGAGGGGATGCTCATGTCGGCGATGATGTGGGCGATGCGGCCGAGTTGCACGAAGGCTTTGGGCCATTGCTGGCGACGACCGAACGCCAGAGCCAAACGATACCGCTTGGCGACTTCCCAACGTGGTCCGGGCCAAACCAGCGGGAAAAACCCGCCAGGGAGCCCTCGACCTCCGAAGTGCCGAAGTGATGCGTATTCGGTGAAGGCACCGTTTGGAAAGACAAT
>DAOMZH010001001.1:0-4223 GCA_035437985.1 Polyangium sp. (in: bacteria)
GAAGATACGGGCAACTTCAGGCTTTGCTCCTGCCGGCGGACGTACGCGTTCACCAGCGCCTACGCGTTGCACCGCATCGACGAGCTCACCTTCGAGCATGCGCATCGTGTCGGCGAGTTCGGCTTTGCGTTGGTTGTCGCGTTGATCGGCGGCCGAGAGTCGTTCCCCGATACCTGCGATCTCCATGAAGATGCGCGCGACTTCGGGTTTGGCGCCGGACGGTGGACGAACCCGTTCACCTGTGAGAGCACGCTGAATTCCTTCGACGATGTCGAGCTCGAACGAAGCGAGTAGCTCGGCGACATCACCGCGATTTTGCGTCTCGCGTTGCTCGGCCATCGCGGCGCGTTGCTCGGCTTGGTGCAAGCGTTGTTCCGCGGAGCCGAGCGATTGCTCGGCCATCATCGCGCGTTGTTCGGCGCTTGAAATCCGTTGCTCGATCGACGAGAGGCGCTGCTCTGCGGCTTGAGCTTTTTGCTCTGCCGATCGCGCTCGTTCTTCGGCGACGAGCGTCTTCTTTTCTGCGGAGTTCGAGGCATCACGTATGGCTTCCGAAACGTTCGAGAGCTCCTCGTAAAGGGGCACCATCTCGGGCTTGGTTCCCTTAGGCGCCCGCACTCGCTCGCCATTTGCTGCGCGTTGCATCGCGTCGATCACTTCGTCGACGTTCACCGCGCTCGCACCACCACCCTCTTCCAGCTTTTTGATTTCCGATTCGCGTTCGGAGGAGAGTTTGGCGAGACGAGCGACTTCATCGTAAACGTCGGCGAGTTCGCCGGTTACGCCTTCGGGGATGGCGGGCTTCTTTCCTCTTGCGGCGGCCTTGATCGCATCGCCCAGTCCGCCGAGACGAACGGATGCACCTTGCGCCGAGCTTATGAAGAACCACGCAGCTCCGGCAGCAGCGCCAAAGGCGATGAAGATGGTAGGTATCCGGTCCATCGGCAGTGATGGAGCGGCAAGTGAGAGGACGAAGCCGATTGCGATGACGGCGATGGGGCCGATCTGCCTTGAGTTCATGTTGGACAGGGCCTGTGGGTAGGGCACGACGCATTCGGATTCCGCCCCTGATGAGCGGCCATTCCAAACCCGAGACACGAGTGCTTGCCGAGGTTAGAAGCGTGAAGGGGGCGCATGCAAGGAGAGGGTTGAAATCCCGCGCGATCATTCCAAGCCCGTGCGACCAACCATGAACGGACCGTCAGCACAACGCTCGGGTTTTCTGTGGTCTTCGGCACGAACTACGGACGGTGACTTCGTCGGTTGGCTACTTGTGGGCACTGTTGACGTCATGTCCGCAAGGGCAGGCCGAGCGCCATGTTCCTGAGAGACAAGCGGCATGCATCGAGGCGAAAGGCATGTTGACAAGCGCTTGGGTGCATGCATGGACGCGAGGTGATGTTCTGAGAGGCGTGCGGGAGGCCCAGACGATTGTCCCGGAGTTGTGGTGATTGTCCTGGCAAACTGCCTGTGGTTGGACCAGGTGAGTCGGTTCTGCACATGGTCCTGGTCGACAAACCAAATTGGTTGGTGCACGAACCGTCTTGGTCGAAGGGGGAGGTTGCTTTAGCCCGCAAAGGTTTTTCGGATTGGTATCATTGCCGATTCGGGGGAATCAGGAGGACTGCGGTTACGATTCTCGAATATCGTCAATGCATTGCGACGCCGGTGCAGTCGATTTCAGCGTTTGATGCGTTTACGGATGATGGTGCGTGTCGGTTCGGAGAGCGTGTCGATGTACGCGTCCGAGAGCGCACGCAGTACGTCGTCGGACAACGTCAGCATGACTTGCTCGGGCGCGAGACCCGCGAGCCGTTGCTCGGGCGCGAACGTCGACATCACCTCTTCCGGCGCGAGACCTGCGAGCCGCTGCTCGGGCGCGAATGTCGACATCACCTCTTCCGGCGCGAGACCTGCGAGCCGCTGCTCGGGCGGCAAGGTTTGGAGGAACGCCTGCACGACCTCGTCGAACCCTTCCATTTCGTGCATCTTCATCTCAATCTCCTCGGTTCCGAACTGCTCTGCCACCCAACGTCGAACTTCCACCGTTCTCAGTTCTTTGCGGGCAAAAAACCGTAGCACATCGTCCTGCTCCGCGTCGGCAACGACGTCCAGTTCCACCACGATGAGTTTGTACGGACCACCCTCGAGCTGCCAGTAACCATCGCCTAAGTCCCGCCACTTCAGACCATGCGCAAGAACGTCATCATCCAGGACCGCCGACCGTTTCGTCACCAAGAGCACGCCAGTCAGGTTGTTTCGACCGCCGAGTTCCTCCAAATGGTTCGTGAAGTACACGAGGAGGTACGCGAAAAACCTATCAAAGTTAAAACGACGGTAGGGTCGTCCGACACTCTTGAACTCGCAAATCGCGTGCCTCGTAAGCAGGCTCCAGAGCTTCTTCAGTGTCCCCGCAACGCGGCCCGATGTGTTTTCTCGGAACAAAAATACGAAATCCATCCGCAAAGCATCCGCCGTCAACGGCACTTCACTCTGAATGTCGCGATCACCCGGCGCTCGTTGGGCTAAAAGCACGGCCAGCATGAGGTGCCATGGGGTCCACGTCGTTCCCATGGGAAAAACCTCTACATAACGTTTCAATACCGCGTCAAACGTTTTGTTGGTCGCGAAAAACGATGCCAGTGGATTCTCAGTAGCAACCGAGCGGTCTTGTCCATATCTTTAATATCAAGTGCCAGGCACCTTTGAGCGTGCAGACGCCAACGTTTGCACAGCAGCCTGATAGACACGCTCTCAGGGGGTTGGCTTTTTCTTCGGCTTATTCGTCATTGCCGCGCCAACGAACGTAAACGCGTGCCCAATCTCTGGATTCACACGCGCCAACGCTTTGGCGACGGCATATGCATCCAATACCATTTTCCAAGCTTCGTGCTCCGCAAGCAATCGCGCGTCGTTCAGCGGCCGAAGCTTTTCTTCGAGCTTCATACGCAATGCATTTTCACGCGCCGCGGCCCGCTTGGCCGACTCGATGGCCCGAAGCAATCTGGCCGGCGATAATCCAGCAACTTTGAGCGTCGATTGATCCTTCCACGTGGCAGCGAAACGTTCGGCGATCTCCGTAAAGCCATCCATCGGCTTGAGCAGCCGGAGTTTTTCGTCGACGGAGAGCAATTTCGGCGGAGTCTTCTTCGTTGCGCTCCGTGACGACGAGCTTTTTGCAGCAACCGTCGGCTTACCAGTCGTCTTTTTCGTCTTATTTGCAGGATTTTGTTTGGCGTTGGGCATGAGTACCTCCTCGCGACGCCACGAACTCGAGTCGTTTTGGTTGTGCGCTGAAAAAATTCGATCAAATTTTGTAAAAACGTGCAAGCCCAATATCGCAACCCATCCAAATAACTCGACTTTATCGAGGTCAAAACGGACCCCCTCCCAAGGGGGGTAGATCGGCTCTCGAGGATGGCTCGATCGACGTTCAACAGGGGGTGATCGGCCGTGAACAAAGGGTAGGACGGGTAGTGATCAAGCGTCGGGAGGGTCTCCTGCATACGCAGATGGGCGCCGAGGCATGCGGCGTTCGAGGCCCCTCACCCCCTCAACCGGGGCAACTCGAACTCCGCATACGTTTTTCCTTCCAGAACACTGTCCACATCCATGCGGAAGTCGCCATTCCTGAACGAGAAGCGCCGCGGATAAATGCGCAATCGCACGGGTTTTTCCGCGAACGCCGGCACGAGCGCCCCAATGCTGTACGCATGCCCATTCGGAACGTGCTCCTGCCGTCCGCCATAAAGCGCGCCCGCGACCACGTGCACCACCTCGGGTCCACCTCCCGACACCAGCCGCACGCTATCATGTTCGTGCACATGCCCGGCCAAATACACATGCGCCCGCCGACGTACCTGCGTCGCTGCCTCGCGCTCTTCGTCCGGGTGCAACCATTCTTTGTTGAACGGATGATGCCCCAGCACCACCACAAAATCGCGTTCCGGCGCGCAATCTTTCAAGAGCGCCAATTGCGCTTGCCCAATCCGCAGTTTCTTTGCATCGTCGTCACCCGCCGCCAAAAGCGCCGTGTCGAATCCGACGATATTCACCGCAATCCCTCGCGCTCGTTCCCGATGCGTCCAAGCCAATCGTTGCAGCTCGGGTTTGTCCGGCGCGTGGCACGCCGGAGCGAAACGTTTTGCAAATTCGAGATACGCCGCTTTGCGCTGGAGCAGCACGCCACGCGAACTTTCGTCCTCCAGCACGTCGTCCAGGTT
>DAOMZH010001002.1:0-4210 GCA_035437985.1 Polyangium sp. (in: bacteria)
GAATCTGCCCCGTCGCCGTTCGCGGCTGACGTTCGCGTCGACACCGGGTTTGGTATCTGCCGCGGCGCTGAGAACATTTTTCGCCCGAAGACGCCCATTATCGTCGTTGCCTTTGGTGATGGGGCCGGCGCCGTCGTCGTCGACGGCGAGGACGAAATCACGGGGCTCTGGCACCGGGTGTCGTACGTCTACTCCGCGAACGCAGCGCTGATCGACAACGTCTGCATCACTTCTGCCATTGTTCCCAACCCATCCAATCCGGGAACCATTGAATCTAGAATTGACGATCCGGACTACTTGCAGAGCGCGTTTGGCTTCAGACCGTATTTCCCGTCGGAAGCTGAGCGAGGGATGTCTCTGGACGCCGCGGAAGCGCTTGTTTCCGCGGCGCTTGGGCGTCCGCTCGTGTACCAGTTCGATGACAAGGAAGTGGGGTACGACCGACACCGCGCCGTTGTAAGTGACGACCTATTCTACATTCCGTACACGTGGATCGGCTGCGCGGGATACATCGTGGAACGCGCGACATCCACTGTCAGGACCTTGGGATCCGGGATGGGGGTGGAAGCTCAGATTTGGGCTTGGTATCGGGGCGTGGCATATGACAGGAACGATTTGGAAATCCTCGCGGTGCACGACTTGGTCGAGCTCGAAAGCCTCCTACGCGAAATCATGGGCAACTATCGATTCCGGACCGAAGTCGCACCCCGGCTCGCGGCTCTACCGTGCCTTATCAAAAACCTTCGGCTGTATCCGGTCTGCGAGCGCCTTCGAAGGGCGGAAATCAACAATTGGTTTCGCTTCCAAATTGTCGACTCCATTGATTGCGATATCATCGCAGGTGTGCGAGAAGTTGTGGCTTTTTGGGATGACGGAATGCTTGCTCGGGGCGAGGTAGAGGATCGCTTCTTTGAACTCGCCACCAAAACGGATATTGACAAGGTCCTTGCCCGATTGCCCGCTCCATGGCACGACGCGGTTCTGGCGCACCTTCAATGGTGGGCGGAAGCCGGGGACAGCGAGCCCATTACGATCTTCGGCGGGATTTACACTCATGAGACAGAACCAGACCCCATGAAGGCGGCGGAGATGAAGCGCGAGGTCAAGGACCAGCACGCTGCTGAGGCCAAGCATTTCAAAGAGTTTGTCCTACCTGCCATTCGAAACTGGTGGGCCAAGCGAAAAAACGCGGATCGCACCGATGATTGAGTTCACTCAATTGGTGACGTTGGGGGTCAACAAGCGCCGCGACGAAGAGATAGCAGATACGAATCCTTGGAGCACCGAGGAATGACCAACCGGCGGTTACAGCAGCAGTGGTGCAACTACGGGTTGATGTCGAGCGATGTTGTGGTTCTGCGACGAATGGATCACGCATTGATACTCTTGCGCGGGAGCTGTTGGACTTTTGCATGGCTTCATTGCGGACGCGTCTGTCTCGTACATGTTGCCCCGCGAACCGTCAAACTTTGTCGGCCGCATTTTCAGCACCCAAATGTTTGACCGAGGAACGAGTGTGAAGTAGTTCTTGGCGCGTGCAGCACGCCGAGCACTTCCTTTCACGCCTCGATCGTTTGTCGAACGGTGACACCGAGTTTGCCCTCGAACTATATCGGGATCCCGAGCTCGTACACGGCATTCTCGAAGCCGCCTCGCTTCCGGAGGGTGCGTCGCGTATCGCAATTTCACTCGACGATCCCGTCTGGGGACCGTTCATCATTGTGACCCGCGATGGCCATTTCGTAACGTGTCTCGGGCGAGGCATGTGCGCGAGCAACACACACGTCGTCACCCGCACGACACTCGACGCAATCTCGCGGCGTCTGGAGCGACTGCGGGAAAAACTCGCCGTCAAGGAGAAACTTTACAGCGACAAACGGGAAAGCAAACGGCTCCTTCGTCGCCTGTTCGTCGAGTCCGATTCAGTATCGCGAGAAGACTTTCTCGCCGTCGCCGCATGGGAGCCTCTGTTTGGCCCGGCATTTCTGGACCTCTACTTGTCGATGGCCTGTGAAGTTGCGACACAAGGGCCCGAAATTCGTCGATTGCGGAGCCGCGGGGCGCGCGCCGAGAAGGTTTTATATGAATTTTGGAATCTCCTCCATGCGACCAGCCACATCGCATTGCTCGGCGCAATCTCGGCCGAAAAGGAACATTACGTCAAACTCACGCAGGATATTGCTGGTGCACGCGCTTCGCTCAGCTATTCGCTCACGGGGACGGGCATCGTCCGGTTCATTCTCAGGGGCGCGTGGGCGGCTGGCCGTATGGGCAAACTCATGCTCGCCGATTACAAACGTGCGCTCGTCGAAGACGCTGCCTTGTTCGAGTTTTTCGACACGCTTTTCGGTCTTTTGGCACTGGGTATGCGCTCGTCGGGTTTGCGGGCCGAGATTATCAAGGCGCTTCGAGCGGCCCCAAATTCTGCGCAGACCCCTGGGGCTCAGCGACTTCGGGATGCGGGTGGCCGATCGGTTGCTGCTACATGTGAATTGACTGCACAATTGCTCGAGTGCGATCCCGACGAACATGCGATGTCATTGCGCAGCATCGGCGAGAACTTTTTTGATTCCGATGCTCCGCAAAAAGACGATCCGATTCGTGAAGACCTCGTGCGAACGCTACCACTCCTCTTGCTCAATGATGGCATCACGGACGGGAAAAAGCTTGCTATGACGATGACGCTCCTTGCCGCAACAGCACGGGGCGCTCCGGAACAATTCTATTTACCTCGCGAAATCGCGCAAGCGTTGCACCAGCCGTGGAAGCCCGAAGATGTATTACGCGCGCTCGATCCCCAAATACGTGCCGACCGAATACAAAGAAAGCCTGACGTTCGCAAAGTGACCGTTGGACGAAATGACCCGTGCCCGTGCAAAAGTGGGCGAAAGTGGAAGAAGTGCTGCGGGGCGTGAGTCTCATTCACCGATCTTTGCTCACCTTCTCCCCGCAAAGACCATCATCACCGGCTCCTGCCTTTTGCGAAGGTTTTCGATCTCCTTCAACAAAAACTGCTGGGCCATGGCCGGATCCACTTCGCACATGACAAGCATGACCGGGCCGCGATCCCATGCGCTCAAGTACATCTGAATTTGCCCAAGTGCCCGTTGTGCCGACGACGTCGTCAAACCTTTTTTCATTTCAATGAGCACCGAGTCACTCACCACCAAATCTGCACGACCACGGTTTCCGGTTGCACGAGCCCCAATGGGACGTTCGCGCTCTGGATTCGCGCCTGGTAGATCCCGACGGAGTTTTCGATGCAGCGATGCCTGATAATCGGCTTCACTCTCGGCACCACGAGGTTGCCACGACACGAGCACTTCGATGACTGCTTTCAGTACCGGATCCTTCGTTCGAGCCGCCAATTCGCGCGCTTTGTTTTTGTCCGCGCAATCAATCATCAGTGGCATTTCTTTGGCCGCCGCAACCAAACGTTCCCGTCCAGCTTCATCCGGGACGAGCTGCAATTTCTTGCCCGATGAACGAGTTGATTCCCAACCCCATAGCCACAATAATGCGCCGGCGGCAATGGCGTACATTCCCGCGGTCATCATTGATTCATCGAGGGATTTGGCCGTGCCAATGCTCGCGTCGAAGAGCTCCTCCGCAATGATGACGAGCAACACGACAATGTTTCGCAGGGCCAAACCTACGAGCGAAATCCCCACGAGGGCTTTGCCCATTGCGGCAGCGCGCTGCGCTCCGGTCATGTCCCAGAACGCCGAAAACCCTTCGCCAAAGGACTTTCCCGCACTTCGCAGGCGATCCGCAACTACGCCGAATGACCACTTCCCTTCGTCATCTCGGAACGAGCCAATACGTGCAACCAACAAGAAAAACAGGAAAAACGAAAAGATCGCCGTCGTGACGGTCGTCATGAAGGGGGCTCGATTGTCGTTCGCCTCGAATACAGTCGCAGCGACCGTGAGAAATGCGCCTATCGTTACTGCGACAGCGCGTTTTCCGTAGAGCGCGCGATCCATGTCGTCAGCGATATCGAGAAATGTTTGGCCAAGGCTCCCAATCTGCTGTGTGCCACGAACTCCCGCAATGGCCACTTGCGAAGCCATTCGACCAGCTGCCTGTGCCGCACGCGATGACGGTGGCAATGGCGTTGCAGCGCCAGGCATTGGCGTGATGTGTGGCGGATACGCGGGTGCAGGAGCGGGCGCCGCTTGTGCAACGACGGGCGCCGCGTGATGACTCG
>DAOMZH010001003.1:0-4203 GCA_035437985.1 Polyangium sp. (in: bacteria)
GGATGCTGGGTCCAGTGCCCTTCATCATCGTGCATCTCGTACCGATTTGCGCAGTATGGACCGGGGCGCGTTGGCAAGATTGGGCCGCCTGCGCGGCACTCTATTGGATTCGCATGTTTGGCGTGACCGGCGGTTATCATCGATATTTTTCGCATCGGACGTACAAGACGAGCCGGGCTTTTCAGTTTTTCCTGGCGTTTTTGGCCCAAACGTCGGCGCAAAAAGGCGCGTTGTGGTGGGGAGCGCATCACCGGGTGCACCATCGTTTGTCGGATCAAGACGGCGATCCGCATAATTCGCGGCGCGGATTTTGGTATTCACACGTTGGTTGGCTGTTTGCCCCGGAAAACCAAGATACGGACTACGCGCGCATCAAGGACTTGGCCAAATACCCCGAGCTCGTATGGCTCAACCGCTTTTGGTTGGTCCCGCCAACCATTTTGGGGATCGCGACGTACCTCATTGGTGGTTCGTCAGCCCTGCTCATAGGGTTTTTCCTGAGCACGGTGCTCTTGTGGCACGGCACGTTCACGATCAATTCGCTGAGCCATATGCTCGGGTCGCAGCGATATGAATCGAACGACGACAGCCGCAACAATTGGTTCTTGGCGATCGTGACGATGGGCGAGGGGTGGCACAACAATCACCACCATTTCATGAACAGCACGCGTCAAGGGTTTTATTGGTGGGAGTACGACGTGACGTACTACGTTCTGCGCGCGCTTGCGGCACTACGCATCGTGTGGGACATCAAAGAACCACCGGCGCGGGTATTCGACACGAGCACGCACAAGGCGCATGAAGCATCGGTGCCTCCGCCCGTCGTCGTGGCGCAATCCAAAGTGGCGTGAGGAGATAAAACGACAGACTTTTACGCCCAGCAATCGCTGAGATTGATTTCAACATCGACAAACGGTTCAATCCGTGCACGGTCGGCGTCGTGCCAGGCGCCGAATTCGCGCCATTGATTCTTGTCGCGTTGAAAAGCGAGAATTTGGCGGGTTTGCGGGTCGACAATCCACATGAATTCGACCTCGTGTTTCGCGTAAAACGGCATTTTGACTTCTCGGTCGTAATCGCGGGTGCTCGGCGAAAGGATTTCACAGACCCAATCGGGCGCAATCGTGATGGGCTCGAAATCCGGCGGCGGAACAGGCAACCGAGAGCGGCGCCAACCGGCAATATCCGGCGAACATTCGATGGAGCCAAGGAGTTCGATACCTGGTTCAGGCAATACCCACCACCCGCCCGCAACATCCGACATCCCTAAATCATATTGCGGATGAATTCGTCCAGTCAGCGTCGCCTGCGCTCGCGCGTGACGAAAGCGTGGCCGCGGTTGCGTGTACAAAACCCCGTCGAGAATCTCGCCTTTGATGCTCTCCGGAAGCGCCAGCAAATCTTCGTAGGTCGCGAATTTTCGTGCAGCAAGGGCCATGAGCAAAGAGTGAATGGAGGGAAGGGGAGATGCAAGGGAAAATTTAGGATTTGTCGATGCGAATGGCAAATTGCAGTTCGTCCCGGGTGACCCACCGCAAAGGCGTCGCGTGTATCTGCATCGGCCATTCGAGCGCCCCAATGCGCCCGCCCGCTTGCTGAACCATTTCAATCCACTCGTTTGGCGAAAAATACGTTCCCCGCACGAGCACGCCCGCTTCGGCATTACCCACCACGTCAAGCGCCCATAACATCGCGTTCGACAACGGACCAAATCGAAAATGGTCTTTCACCAAGACGCACCGGGCCGCAACCCGCAAACATTCCCGGAGCACCTCGCGAGGTTTGGCGCAGTGATGAAGCACATCCGAGATCGTTACGACCTCAAACGATTTGTCCTCAAACGGAATTCGTTCACCGTCGTACGATGTCACTTCGATCTGGGTCGCGGGCTGCACGAGCACGTCCACACCGGCGACGCGTGACGCTCCCAACCGCCGCGCTACCTCCGCTGCAATCGCGCCATTGCCCGCCCCAACGTCCAGAAGTGAGTCGGCTTGGCCTCCGAGCTGCACGAACACGTCCGTGATGCGCGTGGCACGCGGCACCTGAACAGCCTGGCGGTGAACTTCGTAAAACGCCTGTTGGAGAACTCGCACGACCCATGCCTTTAGTCGAGGCTGGTTAGGGGAGCAACGTGCTAACGTCCGCGCGGCACGTGAATCATCCCGCGTCAAACCCCCAGAGCCTACGCCACAAGCTTGCCAAGCTCATGGCCGATCCGCCACGTGCGATGGCGGCGATCCTTGCAGCTGCAACGATTCTGTCGGCGGTCGTGATCGTGATGCTGCCCTGGCTCCGAACGCTGAATACGTTCGGATTTCACGACTGGGACGCCCAAACGTCGCATCGGTACCTGACCCGTCAGGCGCTCGTCGAACACTTCGAGATGCCGTTTTGGAATCCGTACGCGTGCGGAGGTTTTCCCGCGTGGGGTTACGTCGAATCGGGCACGATCCTCGTATCGCCGTGGTTGCCCGCGTATCTCTTCTTGCCCATGCCTCTTGCGCTGCGCATCGAAGTGTTCGGGATGGCGCTCATCGGGGCGATTGGAGCGTACGCGGCAGCGTCGCGATTCACGACGAGCCATGCCGCACGCGCGTTTGTCGTGGCCGTATGGGCCGTGAATGGGCGTTGGGGACTCCAAACCGCGGTCGGTCACTCGTGGCACCTCGCGTATGCCTTTCTGCCCTGGGCCCTGTTTTTCTTCGAGCGGGCGAGACAAACCCCCTCGCGAAAATTGGATCTCGTGTTGCTAGGCGCCTCGTTCGCCGCGCTCGTGTACGCGGGAGGCATTTATCCGCTGCCGCACACGGTCCTAACGATCGGTCTTTATGCCGTGATCTTGGGGGCTCTCGAGAAGTCCCTGCGCCCGCTCGTCGTGCTCGGTCTCGGCGGATTGTGCGGCGTTTGTCTTGCCGCACCCAAGCTGCTCCCGATGCTGGACGTGTTCGGCAAAGCGCCACGTCTCGTTCCTTCGCCGGAAGTCCTTGATTTAGGCGCATTTTTCACACTTTTGACGTCGCCGGATCAAAGCTACTTCTCGCGACCTGCCCGCGTGAGCCCTTACGGCTGGCACGAATGGGGCATGTACATTTCGCTGCCCGGCGCGCTTCTTTTGGCGCTGGGCATTGTGCTCGTGCAAGGCAAAAGGGAAGCGGCGCTCAAAGTCACAGGAGTGTTTGTCGGACTGCTCGGGTTTGGCGCGTTTCACCCGGCAGCCCCCTGGACGCTGATGCATGCGTTCGTCCCAGTTTTCAAGTCGCAACATGTTCCTTCGCGATTTTTGTATCCCGCGGTGTTCGTGTTGGCACTCGTGACGGCTGCAGGTTTGGGGCGGCTCGTTGAAAAAGTCGAGCGGAAACGACGGTGGGTCGATGCGTTTGTCGCGGCGCTGATGTTGCTGCTGGCGCAAGATGTCGCGCGCATTGCGCAATTGCCGATGAATCAAGCAATGTGGATGGTTCCGCCGGACAACCTTTCGCAGGGTGAATTTGCATTCGAGCAGGAAGTTCCGTTCCATTACAAAAAGCGCGATTGGGTTGGGCCGATGTATTTGGCGATGCTCGGCAATCGTGGGGTCATCAATTGTTATGGTACGCCGCCGTTCGAGCGTCGCGGGGCATTGGCGCGCACGGACAAGAAGTACCAAGGCGAAGTGTTCGTCATGGACGGGCAGGGGACGGCAAAAGTCACGGGACGAACTTTTAATACCGCGACCATTCACGTGGAGAACGCGAGCGACCAAGCGGTCTTGGTGTTCAACATGAACTTCGACGAAGGATGGTCGTCTTCGATTGGTCAACTGTTCAACCAGGACAATCGCATCGCCATACGCCTGCCTAGCGGAACGCACGAGGTAAAACTTCGTTATCGCGCTCCCGGGTTTTTCTCGGGCCTGCTGATCGGTCTTGGGACGCTGTTTGCTTGCATCGTGCTCGTGCGCCGCGAGCGTCGGGAAGAAGCTGGCGAGGTTACGGGATGACAAACACATCGCCTTTCCAACCTGCATCGAATCGCTCGCGCCTGGCGTTGCGTTTGTTGGTTGTCGGCGTGGCCGGTTTGGGACTCGCCGAGTTCGGGTTACATCTGTACCACAAGAAAAAGTCACCCAATCCCAAGGATTTGGGGCAATTGGTCGGTCCGGTCAACGAAGAAAAGCAAGTCGGCGACGTGGTCATCGTGGCGCCTTCGTGGGCGGATCCG
>DAOMZH010001004.1:0-4200 GCA_035437985.1 Polyangium sp. (in: bacteria)
CTGTTGCCAAGCATATTTCGGCAACACATCCCAAACGTCACCGTCGGGCGCGACAACGCTCCGATGTCCCGCATCGGGGTCCAACGTGAAGGTCGATCCGCCATTTGCTTCCGCAGGAGCGGTCGCGGCGAGCGAGCCATCGTTTTGAAAGTAAAACCGCGTGGCGGCGGCAGCCGGCGGCCAGGCATCGAAATGCTTTTCCGCAGTTCCCTTGGGCACACCAGGATCTTCGCCATTGCCGCTTTCGAAGATGACCCGCAAAGATTGTTCTGCCTCGAATGCCGCTTTGGCTTCTTCCCACGTTGCGTAATTCGCAAACCGATCGGGCGGCAAATTCGTCTTGACGCGGAAAATGTTTTCAAAGAGAATCGGCGCCAGTTCCCGCACCTGCTTGCTGATGACCGGAACGGACTGGGCTACGTAAATATCGAGAAACGCTTTCCATTCGACGAGGACCTGGGGCGCGAATGCGTCGGGATGAATCCCATTGTAGATGGTAAAACGCGTGAGCGGCGACGACTTGAACTGATCGAGCACCGTGAAGAAAAACGGTCCGGTCTGTTCGTCTTGGAATGCCGATGCAAGAAATACCGGCACATCGATGTCCTTGACAAACGCTGTCGGATCGAGCGGCTTGACCAGCTCGTCATTGTAATACGCTGTCGTTTTTGCCGTATCGATCACGTTTTCGCGTTGGCTATGCAAGAGCTGATTTTCCTCGCAAACCGTGTCGCCCGCATCAACTCGACCCCGCTCCCATCCCTGACCATAAGGAGCAGCTTTGTCGAGCACTCCGGTGATCCATTCGAGGGCAAACCCGTCGTTGAAAATGCCTCCGGGGCGCATCGTCGAGTGCGTCCCGCCAATCACCGAAAGGGGCGAGATTGCCGCCAGGCTCGGAGGCCGTGTTTGCGCCACGAAAAGTTGCGAAATGCCGGGGTACGACAAACCCGTCATACCCACCTTGTTATGCTTGACCCAATCTTGCGCGGCGACGATTTCAACGATGTCATATCCGTCGAGCCGCTGCAACGTTTCGAAGTAATCGTAGCCTCCACCGGAACAGCCCGTTCCGCGCATATTGACGCCAACCGTCGCGTATCCATTGAGCCCCGCAATGATCGCGCTCGGATCATTCGGCGCATCGCAAAGTATGGGCAAATCGCCACAAAGAAACGCATAGTTGCCAATGGGCGCCCCGGGCTGAGCCGGACTGTATCCAGAATAATTGACCACCGTCGGATAAGGACCATTTTCAATCGGCCCGGGCAACGTAATGTATGCCGCGAGTTTCGTCCCATCACGCATCTTCAAGTAATTGACCCCCGCCACCAGCTTCTGCTCTTTGTAAAAGTCAGCCGTGGGCAAACTATTTTCGACGCTCATCACTTCCACGGGGCTGACCGTGTTGAGATCCGTAAGCGACGGGATCACGACCTCGTAATCATCGGCCGGCGGTACTTTGCGCCATATCAAACTGCCTTGTTCGTCAGTGGTACCCTCGCGAACGATAACCCCCGTCGCATCGTGCAATTCAATTTTTGCCGAAGGTGGTGCCTTCCAAACATGCACCTGCTCCACGCTACCCCGCGCGGAAAAACTAGGTACTGCGGGCTTCTCCATGCCCGGATCGCTACATCCCGAGGCTCCCACGAGCCCGATGAGCATTCCAGCAAAGGACAACGATCGATTAGAAAGGCGTGCGCCCTTCGAACGGCAAGAACGAAGTGACTGAGTGGCTTTTAGGGTCATTGGTCCACGGTATCACGTTGCCGTCCCGCAAGAAATAGAATCGAATCGTCGTTGGCTATTTTCATGACGTCGGAAAAGTGAGGCCTTGACGATTGGATTGCGCCACTCAAGGAATCGTCTCGCGCTTGTCGACTCCACATCCGGTCACGAGGACCGCTTCGGGTTGCACCGTAATGACCGCACGCGGGCGCGCGGCTTGAAACGTTGTCGTTCCTTTTGCCTCCACTGATTCTTCGATATCCAAAACGACGGCGAGTGTTTTCGGATCGAGGATCCGCGTTCGAAACGTGGATCCCATCCAATAGCAATACGATTGCACCGGCGTACCATTGGGCACTTCGTCGCAGGGCCGAAAATCATCGCCATTGGGCGCACTGCACATATAACCCATTTCGAGAGTCTCCCGATCGACCTGAATGCGTGGAACTGGCGACTCGACGACGCTCGCCGCCCCATCTCCAAATGGACACCGCCCCATTTGAAAGCCACCAAGCCCCGGCAATACGAGAATTTCCTTGCCGCGGACGAAAAGCACGTGCCTCACTTCGAGTGCAATCTCGCGTGTCGTAATCGTCCAGGCCCCATCTCCGGGGGAAGTCGTGCCCACGAGAGCCCTGCGAACTGTATCCTCATCGGCCTTGTCGTCGATATTCGGCGATTCGAGGGGTTCCGGCGAGCGGTCCCAATATCGAAAATGCGCGGTTTTGATTTCCTTCCACGCGTCTCGAAATGTTTTGAACACCAAAGGCATCGTTCCGGGACGCGAAATGGAAATTTCACAATCCCTGCCCTTTGATTTCTTCGCGCTGGCAAGTTCCTCGCGCTGAGCCAGAAAGGCCGCGGCCGCGTTGGTATCGCCTTGTTTCTCGGCAACTGCCGCTTGATTAAAAAGAATTTGGCGCAAAAGATCGGCATTGCCCGCGCGTTTGGCTGCCGCCTCCAAATCTTTCGCCGCCGCGCCGTACTCGCCGCTCAACAAATGCGCATACCCACGTTCGGACAAGGCTCGCGCATCTCCAGGCTCGACCGCCAATGATTCGTCAAAATACTTCACCGCTGAAGCATAATCCTTCGCCCTCGTTGCTTTGCGCCCACGCGCAAGCCCCCCAACATACCGATTTGCCCGCTCCTGCTCCTCCGGCGAGATGGGCGCAGGCGCGTGCGCAAAGCTACTCGCATATGCACTCGGAATCATGGGTATAGCACTAACGACTGGCGTCATGACGTTTGTCGGGACGACCGGACTCACGACGATTGTGGATTCGGTGGGTTTGACCGCGATGGTCGGGGTTGGTTCAGCTTCGGTCGGCACTTCGCGTTTGCACGCGACGAGCGAGGCACAAAAAACGACGCCAATCATCAATCCTGGGCGCATGAGCACGACGGTATCACCATTGACACGCCAAGAAAAGATCGCTGATGTATTTTATGGCGCGGCGCACGGATTCTGCAGGGAAGCAGCCGGAGGCAGCAGCGTTCCCAGCTGCGCCGGGGCGGCCTCGAATTGAATCCCAATGGAGATCGAATTACACGTAACGCCTAGGTGAGGCTGGCCATCGGCCGTGATGTCCGAACTTTGAGCGACCAGGTTCCGCACCGAATCAACGGTGGCGGACTTGCACAACGTATTGTCAATGATGCCCGTCAAGCGAGTAAATTCGGCTTGAAGCTCGACGGTATCGATGATTCCGGCAAGCGTTCCAGAATCGATATGCGAGCGATCCGCGGAAAATTGCAGCGTGACGAGCGGCCTTTGAATGCGGATCTGGCCAATTCCTTGCTCATTGGGTAGCCCCAACGCATCGAGCGTCAACTCGATGCTGTTCTCGAATTCGGCGACGAGCGTTCCCCCCGGACCTTCTTCGGCCACATAACCATCCGCCGTAACAGCCAATGGTTTGTCCGCCATCCCGTCGCTGACCGATTCGTGCGTAATGGGCCAAATGTCCGAGCCATCGAAGACCGGTTTCATCGACATTCCTTGGGCATCTGCGAGCAATCGACCTTCGTACAAGCGTACCGTCAGGGATTGATACGTCGCTGCGGACCCGAGCCCATCGATATCGATGAGCAACGTTCGCTTGCCGTCTAGAATGAGCGCATTCGTCGCTTGTTCGACGCCCCCGTTCACCGCGAGCATAATCGGCAGTATGGTCGAGCCAAACGCATTATCGCGTCCAGACACGCCATCGGCGATCGTGTCAAAACTCGCGCCATTCACCCGATTACACACGGAATCACCCACGATCACGCCCGCCGACGTTTTCCCAGTTACGGTGAAATCGAGATTGTAACCAATGGTTTTCCACAATTCGTTGTTCGTGTTCCCATTCGGATCGTTGCGGCCGAGGATCAGCCGCGAAATGGCAAATGTACCGGCGGGACCATGGGGGGGCGAGGAATGGGAAGGAATAGGAGGAGGCCGGCCAGCGTCGACATGGGGGTCCG
>DAOMZH010001005.1:0-4196 GCA_035437985.1 Polyangium sp. (in: bacteria)
TTTGCCATCGGATGGGGCATTGGTCGCTACGTCATTCAATTGTGTCTGCACATTGGCCAATAATGGTTGCGCACCACCCTTGAGCATGGTGATGGGCTTGTTTTCGAGGCCATTTTTGTAGACATTTACTTCTTCGTCGAGAATGGTAGGGATAGAACGGACGTTGCCCAAACGTACCCAGTATTCGACGGGGCCACCTTCTTTTTCGAATTGCGGAGAAGATGCTGAAAAGACCACTCGAAGATCAATTTCGCTCGCCGTACCAGCCCAAGCATTGGCAGTCCATCCGCCCCGCAGATGAATGGCATCTCCGGCGCGCCCGGCAGCCACTTCGCAAAGCAACGACAAAGCATCCAGGATC
This sequence comes from Polyangium sp. (in: bacteria), assembly GCA_035437985.1. Lineage (GTDB taxonomy): Bacteria > Myxococcota_A > Polyangia > Polyangiales > Polyangiaceae > Polyangium. The sequence continues at coordinate 362 of DAOMZH010001005.1, forward strand.
GTGCTTTTCCCGGACGCATTTTCGCCAATGAGCACGAGGGGACATCCAGCCGGTAACTCGATTTCCAGGTTTTTCAGCGCGCGGTAGCCTTTGATGTGGACTTTTTGCAACATGCTCGTGCCGCAAGGCTAACCGATGGCCGCGAAAAGCGCAAAAATTCGAGCAGTCGCCGAGCGTTCTGCGAGCTGACGCTTCTTTCTTGCCCGAGGTGTTACTGCTGCTGTACTGTGCGGGCGCATCGAGTCACCCAACGCGGTGTGCCGTTCGAGTGGCCCGGTGCTTGCGGCCCACGGTGATTGTCGATGTCGAAACCCAATCTGTTTGCATTCGCCAAAGCAAATGACGCTGATTATCCAGCGCGATTGGATGATAAGTTGTCCACACTCTCGACAGCACATCGAGCCTCCGCGCAGGATTTCTGTGCCGCAGTCGACTCACACGGCACGGTGTCGATCAACATGTTCTCGCAAAAGTTCCAGGCGACTCTTGAACGCGGGCACTTTCTCAGCATGCTCGAATATGCCGATTACAAAGTAGAGAAACGTGGCATCTCGCACGATGAGGCTTTGCGGGAACAAGGCGTATATGGCCCTCCGCGCATGGCCTTCGAGAGCCACTTTGAGGATGGTCATCTTTTCCGTTATGGTGCCTTGAACATCGGAGGAATTGGTCCACCCTATTACGGGACCTTCTGCGCCGTGCTCAAACCTTCCGTCGTGCATTCCTTGCCGTGCGCCTATTTCCCTGACGATAGCCTGAAGCGTTATGTCCCGAATTGGGCCACGCCAAGGGTTGATGAGGCTGCGACACAGAGCGAGGCTGCGTCGCCGTCGTCCCGTGGTATCCTGGCCACGTTGAAACACGCCCCTGAACTCCACAGCAAGCCAACGACCGCGTGGCCGCAAATGCTCTGCCGCGATGATTGTTATGTCGAGGCCGTCTTCGTTGGGGAAATAAGCCCCGTAAGTATCGATCAAATTCGTGTGGACAATTCAGAACTCGAGCGTTTGTTCGATCTGTTCACCAAGGAAAAAAAGGGAGACATCAAGGATCAGGACGAAAAAAAAGCCGCACGCGAATTTGTAGAAATTATGAAGTTGCTGGTGAAACACGGTTTGGATCAGCTTTTGGTGGGAGTTTGACATGTTGAAGCTATTGGCAATCGATGTGCGGGAAGGGTGGGCGTTCGTCGAGGATGACGGAAAAAACCTCTTGATTCGGTCCCCTTATCAACATGAAGACAAACGAATCGTCTCGCGAGCGGTTCTCAATCGAGCAGTCCAGGACCAAGACTTCGAGCCAACAGATCGCGATTTCTCCGGCTGGGCGGAACTCCTGCAGTTCGTCAAGCAATCCGTGCTGGCCGATGCCAAACAACGCGGTCTGTCGCTAGAAGGCGACGTGGGGGACGAATGGATTGCCGTCGCGCCACCGGTCTTCATTGAGAAATTCATCAATCGAATCGAGAAGGACCTGCTCGTGGCAAAAGACTATGTTACGGCTCAAGCGTTGCTCCAATCGATCTTGCTTCGATCGCCAGTCATGCGCAGCAGCGCCGAGCTTTTCGAGCGCGTCCGCCACCTGTCGTTGGCGGTAGAGGCCAAGCAAAAAGAATGGCACGACCGACGAGAGCAGAACCTAGAGGACTACACCGGCTTTAAGCGTCTCGAACGAAGCGCTAAACTCGAGCCAAGTCGCCGCATTGGCAAATCGTTTCGCAGTCAGGGGTCGATCCTACCAGGAGTGAAAACCAGCACATGATGCGGACGATTGCGTTTTATTCCTATAAAGGCGGCGTTGGTCGTTCATTAACCGTGGCCAACGTCGCTATGTATTTGGCCCGGCTTGGCAAAAACGTTTTCGTCGTGGACTTGGACCTCGAAGCCCCGGGCCTCCATTACAAGTTTTTCACCAAGCAGCGCGAACCGGTGGTACCTCGCCACGGAATGCTGGACATTCTGCATGATTTCAAGCATCAGGGACAACCTCCCGAAAGCTTGGACCCCTATGTTTTCGATGTGGGGCCCGACGTAGACTCAGCAGGCAAAGTGTTTTTATTGCCCGCAGGCATGGCACCGTCACCTGCATATTGGAAAAAGCTCGCCCAGCTCGATTGGCATCAAATGTTCTACTCGGAAGAACCTCCGGGCGTACCCATGTTTCTCGAATTGAAGGCACTCATTGAAGAGACCTACAATCCTGACTTTCTGCTTCTCGACGCCCGCACCGGAATTACAGACATGGGTGGCATTGCAATCAGCGTGCTCGCCGATCAGGTCGTTTTCCTCATGCTGCCTACGCCGGAGCATTTGGACGGTACACGGGCCGTGATGCGCTCTGTGCAAAAACAATCGCATACCATCGAGGGACTGTCGCCGGTGAACATCGTTGCCGTTCTGTCGCGGATGGTGCAACGCAAAGGCGACGAAGAGGCCGCAGAACTCCAGCGCATACGCGCATTTTTGAACCAAGAGGCAAACGATTTGGTCGCGACGCTGGAGATCGACGAAGTTTTCCCATTGCATCGTGAACCGGAACTCGAAGAGCGCGAGTTCATTCTCGTGGGTAGCGGCAAGGGGATTGATGAATCGCTTTTGCTGGCGGATTACATTAGACTGTTTGCGCGCTTCATATCGCCAAAGGAATTCGAAACGGTTGACAAAACGATCAAGCAGCTTTTTGCTCAAGCGGCAGAGGACCCCGACAAAGCCGAAGAGGCCATGGAGGAATTGAGCCGTCGTTTTGCTCATCCGGGTGCATATCGGGCGTTGATCCAGATGTACAAATTGCGTCGCTCACCCGTAGCAAAGGTCCTCTCGGCAGCCCGAACATTATGGATAATGACCAAAGATGCGACCGACCCCCTCGTATGGGACGTCATCAAAAAGTATGACCATAAAGAGGCATTTGACGCGTCCGACGAATTATCCCCCGAGGACTATGTCGGTTTTCTGGACGCCGTTTGGTCAGCTCATGATTGTATGGATTCCGCGGTAGCGGAGAAACTGGTCGATCTTTGCCTACGTATCGACAAATCTGCAAAGGCCGAGCAAATACTCGAACGTTTGCTTGCCGCAACGATTACCCCGTCGCAAACGGCCGTCGTGAAACTCATCGGATTGCTGGAGAAGCACGGTCGATTCGAACGTGCTCTCGAGGTTGTCGCACGCTTCAAACACTCGATGCTTTCGGCCGCATCATTCGTTGAAGCTTGGGCCAATGTCGTGCTTATGGAAGCTAACTTCGATCATCTTACTGCGCTCGTAACCGATCCTCAATTTCCCTGGGCGATGTTGGCGAAAAAGAATCTCGCTCTGGCTGGGCGACTTAGATTTTTTCAAGGCGATCGAGACTCTGCCGATTCATATTTCGAGAAGCTCATGGCGTCACCGAATTGGCGAACCATGGGGCAAAAGGTTCTCATTCAAGGAGGCCAGCTCGCCCGAGAACTTGACCGCAGCAAAGAGTTCGAAGCACGCCTCAAGAAAGTTTTCCCGCAGTCGTTCAATACAGTGCTCGAAGGCGTTCTGGAGGTACCAGATTTGCCCGAGCCACCACCTTACAGTAAATTCAATGACGAAGGAAACGACGAGATTCCCACGTTATGATGGCGGGGACGAGATTCCCTTCTGACATCAACAGCCGATTCTGAGCAGCCTAGAGCAGGCCCAGCACCTTCCCCGCCCTTTTTTCTCTTGCAACCCCCCATAATCCCCTTGTACCGTTTGTCCCATGCGGCACATCACTCTCCCAGCCCTCAAAATCGCCCTCGCCGACCTCTTCGATAGACGCATCGCTGCCTTACGCGCCTCCAATAGCGGACGCTCCTACGAAC
>DAOMZH010001006.1:0-4194 GCA_035437985.1 Polyangium sp. (in: bacteria)
GCCATCGGTGCATGGCGTTCTCGTTTGGCGATCGATCAAGCAACCGCGCTGCATGCCCGCGTTGTCGAAACGCTTGGTGCGCCAGGGCGATGCGAAGGTGATGCGTTCGTCATTCGTTCACCCGTCGTCCAACATGGCGAAGACAAACCCGATGGAACTGCAGCTGGCGATGCGCGCGTTGAACTCGAGCTGGTGAATGGGTCGTGCGAGCGAGGGCCCATCGTCGAACCTTTACGTGTGCGCTTGCACGGGGCCCCGGACGATCTCGCGCGGGGCGATCGCGTGCACGTGATCATCGATGTCGCTCCGGTGCATCTGTTTCTGAACGAAGCGCTGCCCGATCCACGTCCTTTCATCGCGCGTAGTGGCGTTGCGGCATCCGGAGCTGTCGTGGACGTCGTGCGTTTGGAAAGAGGAACCGGGATTGGCGCGTGGATCGATCGCGCACGTGTGCATGTGCGTAGGCGCATCGAAGCGACGTTTCATCCCGAGGCAAACCCTCTGGCCCGAGCCTTGGTTCTGGGCGAAACGGATCTGCGTGTCGCGGACGATGAAGCGTTTCGACGGAGCGGTTTGTCGCATCTTCTCGCCGTATCTGGGACGCATTTGGTGCTGGCCGTTGCGGGGGTTGCGGCAGCGCTGCGGGCCCTGCTCGTGCGTATCGAAGTGCTTGCGGCTCGGTACGATGTGGGCAGGTTTGCCGCTGCGTTTGCCATTCCAACCTCGTGGCTGTATGCGGATTTTGCTGGCGGAAGTGGATCGGCCTTGCGAGCGGCGGGCATGCTTTCGGCCGCGATGCTCATTCGCACGTTGGCGTTACGCCCGAATGGCGTGCGGTCCTTCGGCGTTTCGCTGCTCGTTGCGGTGCTCGTCGATCCGCTCGTCGGTAGTGATCCATCGTTTGTCTTGTCCGCAGCAGCGACGGCGGGTCTCTTGGCGCTCGATCGTCCGATCGCTCGTTTTCTCGTGCGTGGACCGGCGCTTTTGCAGCTCGTGTTACGCCCCATCGCGACGACGCTCGCCGCGATGGCGGGTTGCACGCCGTTTCTCGCCATGATCACCCCGCAGATTTCCGTGCTCGGCATCTTGGCCAATCTGATTGCGGGGCCCATTGGTGAAGTCGCGGCTCTTCCGGTTTGTCTTGCCCACGCGGTGCTTTCGTGGCTGCCGCCGGTGGAAAAAGGCACAGCGGTAATCGGCTCAGGGGCCCTCCTGTTTGTCCGGGCTGTGGCGCGCGTGACGAGCGATACAGGTGGCATGGTCACGTTTCCTCCGCCAACTCCCGCGCATCTGGCAACGCTTGCGGTGACTGCGCTTGCAGCTGGTTTGGCTACGGATCGAGCGCGTCGTGCGGCCGCCTTGGCCATTGGTTTGGCCACATTGTTGGTGGTCGAAGGATTGTCGATTCGGGCGAGCACCGTGCCGGGAAAACTTCGGGTCCGCGCGCTGGATGTAGGCCAAGGCGACTCGCTCCTCGTCGACCTTCCGACCGGCACGACGATGCTCGTCGATGGTGGCGGATTCATGGGCAGTCCTGTGGATACGGGCACGCGCGTCGTGTTGCCCGTGCTGCAAGCGATGCGGCGAAAACGAGTCGACATCGTGGTTCTTTCGCATCCCCATCCCGATCATTTCGGCGGGCTTGCTTCGACGATTCCTTCCATCGAAGTCGGTGAGTTTTGGGATACCGGCCAAGGCGAAGATCACGGTGCCGGTCCGGTCTACAAGCGAATGATGGCGGGGCTCCGCGCGCGAAACGTGCCGATTCGTCGTCCAGATACTTTGTGTGGAAAGCATTTGATTGGAGGTGCAACGATCGAGGTGCTCTCGCCGTGTCCTGGATTTGTCGTGGATGAGAGTGCGAACGACAATTCCTTCGTCGTGCGGATTGGTTACGGAAAGAGATCGGTGCTCTTGGTTGGCGATGCCGAAGCCCAAGCCGAACGCACTTTGCTGGAACGTGACCCAAATGTGTTACGAGCCGACCTGCTCAAGATTGGCCATCACGGCAGTCGGACCTCCACGACCTCCGAGTTTCTCGAAGCCGTTTCTCCCAGCGTGGCGCTCGTGTGTTCGGGTGTGCGCAACCGTTACGGGCACCCGGATCCAGGCGTTGTGAAGCGTCTCGAAGCGCGGGGGGTGACGGTGGCCAGAACCGATCGGGGAGGCGACATCGTCTGGGAGACGGACGGTGAACGTGTTCGTTTGGTGCGACCTTCGACACGTTGATCCTTGCGCCAACGCCTGGCCTCGTGAACGCTCCGACCTCGGAATGTCTCGCGATACCTACATGGCGACTTTGCGTCGTCGGCTCGCCGAAGAGGTGGGTCGGATTGACAAACACGCGTCGTTTCGCGTGGCCTTGTCGTATCCGTCGCCGTATCGCACGGGGATGAGTTCCCTCGGGTTTCAACAGATCTACCGGTCTGTCCAAGCAGAACCCGATATGGCCGCAGACCGCGCGTTTTTGCCCGACGATGAAGACGGGCCGCGCGTTCTGCCCCTCACGTACGAACAGCTTCGTCCTCTGAGTGACTATCCCGTCATCGCTTTGAGCGTCGCGTACGAGCTGGAGCTCGCTGGCGTCGTGCGATTGCTCGAAATGGCTGGAATTCCAGCCTTTCGTGAAGAACGTGCACCTTCGTTCCCGTTTGTCTTGGCTGGTGGTCCCTTGACGAACTCGAACCCATTGCCCCTCGCACCGTTTGTCGATGCGATCGTCATGGGCGAAGCGGACACCCTTGCCGTCGATGTTTTGCGAGTTCTTCGCGACGCACCTTCTCGAGAACAAGGCCTCGATACGCTCGCGGCCATGCCCCATGTTTTCGTGCCTTCGCGTCACGGTTCGGACATGCCGGGCATCGCGCAATGCGATGACGATTTGCTCCCGGCCTGGGCTCCGATTCGCACTCCAGACACCGAACTCTCGAACATGTTTCTCATCGAGACCGAGCGCGGTTGTTCACGAGGCTGCACCTATTGCGTGATGCGGCGATCGACGAACGGAGGCATGCGCATCGTCCCGAAAGAACGCGTTCTCGGCTTGATTCCTGAAGATGCTCAGCGCGTGGGTCTCGTGGGCGCAGCCGTGAGTGATCATCCGAAAATCGTCGAGATTGTCCGGACACTCGCGGAACGAGGTGCAGAAGTTGGTTTGTCGAGTCTTCGTCCAGACAAACTCACCGATGATTTCGTCGGTGCGTTGAAGCTCGCCGGGTATCGCACGCTCACGACGGCCATGGATGGAACGAGTGAACGCGTGCGGGAAGTGCTCGATCGCAGGGCGCGAATTCGGCATCTCACACGGGCTGCGGAGTTGGCGCGTAAGCACGGAATGGCGCGTTTGAAGCTCTATTTGATGATCGGCGTACCCGGCGAAGCTGATGAAGACATCGACGAATGCGTCGCGTTCGTGTCGGATTTGTCCAAGCAAACCCCGATTGCGCTAGGCATTGCGCCCTTTTGCCCGAAACGAAACACGCCTCTGGCTGGCGCTTCGTTTGCGGGGATCGACGTCGTGCAATCGCGTCTCGAGCGTTTGCGACGAGGTCTTGCGGGGCGAGCCGATGTGCGGTCGACGAGCGCGAAATGGGCTTGGGTGGAAGCGGTCTTGGCCAAAGGTGGGGAAGCGGAAGGGCGAGCGGTGTACGAGGCGTGTCACGCCGGAGGCACGTTTGCCGCGTACAAGCGAGCCTTTGAGGCGCTTTCGCCACCGGTTGGAAAACGTCGTCGCTTGCAGGTCGTGGCGCCGGCATGAAGACCGTCACGTTTTACACCCGCGAAAACTGCTGCCTTTGTGATGTCGCCTTGGAAATCGTCGAACGCGTGCGTACACGCGTCCCGTTCGAACTCGTCATCGTCGACCTCGATCACGAAGCCGCGATCGAGAAAAAAACCGCCTACGATTGGGATATTCCGGTTCTCGAGATCGACGGGCGAAAGATGATGAAACACCGCGTCGACGAAGCGCGGCTCTTGCGATTGCTCGAGACGGAAGCAAGCACGTCGCCGAGGTTATGACTCTGCTAAGAGGTAGGGGTTCGAGGATCCCATGTTGAAGAATTCCACGATCATCCAACTCGTCTTCATCGTTGCCGCGGCCGTCGTCGTGTTCGGGTTTGTCTCGGCGGCGAAGTCCGATCAGGCGCGGGCGAGCTGCACGGCGCTGTGTGCTTTGCATCCGGCGTATGCCGG
>DAOMZH010001007.1:0-4167 GCA_035437985.1 Polyangium sp. (in: bacteria)
ATTCCATGGCAATGAACGCCAGCTTCGTCCGTTCGTCCACGCCGCCGTCGATGGTGCGAGGAATTGCCTGGTGGGTCAACGATTTCAACGCATTGATCTCTTGCACCCACGTCGCCTTGAACGCTTCATTGGCGCTCGAACCGGTTCCTTTGGTCTCGAACCGCATCAATTTGATCGCGCAAGGCTTGCCCACGGTTTGTCCTTCGATTTCCTCTTGCGCTCGCCATACTTCACCAAATCCACCCGCACCAATCCGCTTTTCGAGCTTGAACCGGGCAATGCGTTCTCCAGGCTGCAGTTCGCTCCCGAGCGAAGCATGAAGCGTCGAGTTCATCGGGCGAGTTGCCTTTCGGTCACGTCGAGCTGCACTTGCCCCTCGAGATTCACCGGGGTATACGAATAAAATCCGGGACCTGCGGGAAGCTGGTCCAGAAAAACCAATTCATCGATGTTCGTTCCGGGGATTCGCACATAACGCACGAGCGGCTCGAGCGGAATCGCCAAACCCTCCGTCCACCGCGCGACATAAACGAATTGCTCCACTTGCATGTCGGAAACCGTGTGCCGTCGACGAATTCCCGTCACATGTGGTCCGCTAAAATCCACACAATCGACACGCCGAATTGCCCCATGCCGATCCAGCGGCTTCGTTCCCCGCACCGCCACGAGCGCCCACCCACGCAGCACTCGCAAAGCGGAAAACACTTCATTGAGCAAAACTTCGAGAGACGGAGTTGCCCGCGTAATGGCCCGCGCATCCGCAGGTGATGCAAGCAACGCGGACAACGAAGCGGCTTGCTCCGTCGCCAAACGTAATGCCCCGGTGCTTGGTTTCCAAGCTTGACAAACGGCTTCCGCCAATTCTCCAATACGGCTCTTTTCTGCCCGTAATGCTTCCGCGACCGCCAACGCTATTCCCGGCCAAACTGAATTTGGGGTTCCCGTCGCCGCGGCATTCGGCAAAGGCTCGCCTTTTTGGGTCGCCCAAAATGCCGTCACGAGCATGCACCCAAGCAGGCGCCAGGTCGCATCGAGCGTCTTGACCAACCCCGTTGCGCGTTCACTCATGCTCATCGCACTTTGCGCCGCATCCAACCAATAGGCAATGGGCGTGGGCAAACTATGCGTATTCGTTCCCGTCCCCATTTCGCGCAAAAATGCCGTCGGATGCAGGGATAGCTGCTTGATCATCTTTTCGTCGAGCACCACGACCCGCAAGCTCCGTTCGAGCTCGAGTTTTCCCACGGTAATGGCCCCACGTGCTCGCCATCCCGTCGCAATGTCGCGCAACAAGCGATCCACCGGCTGACGTGTCGCCACCCCAATCGCGCCTTCTCCCACGGGCGCCACGCGATCACTCGGCTGCAGCAAAGCCCCCAAATACTCCCGCAATTCGAGTTCCAGAGCCGCCCGCGACGAACCCGGTAATTCCGCATGACGTTCGAATTCATCGAGCAACAAAAGCCCCATGCCTCCGCCCACGTTTCGCGCGTCCCGAGCAACCTGGGCCAATTCATCCACCGAACCTCCTTGCAGCGCATATTTGGCCAAATCGACCAGCTCCCCATTACCTCCCGCCGCGGCAATACGCGCCAAAGCCCCCAGCACCGCTTCCATTCGCGCGCCAGCTTCGGTGCTCGAACCAGAGAGCTCCCAATACCCTGCCACAACCGGCGAAACACCCGCATTGCGCACGGTCTCCAAACGCGCGGCCAATGTCGATTTGTCCTCGATTAACAAGCCCACCGTCGCATCCATCCGTCCAATACGCGCAGCTGGATCGGCCTCGTGTAATGCTCGGGCGGCCACACAAGCCGACAACACGTCTTCGACCCCAAAATGAAATGCCAGCAAAATACGATATTTGCGCACCGCGAGCGCCAATCCCACCTCACATGTCAATCCGTCGCGCGACATCAACCCCGTATGCGGATCAACCGCCGTTTGCGGCGCGAGCTTATGGAATCGCCCGTCGCGAAATTCTCCCGCTACATTACCAATGAGCAACGGAGTTCGATGCACCAGCGGTTGAGTTTGACCAGGTTCGACTTTCATCAAATTCACGCGCATCCGTGGCTTGTTCGACGTATTGCGGACAAACCAACGCCCATCGATTCGTTCGAGCGTCGCCGCATCTTGCGAGACTTGGGGCGATGGCAATACGCAATCATTTTTCTTCCCATCCGCCCGTGACGCCTCGCGCCCCACGTGATACACGCGAGTTTCGGACAGAATCAATTCGACGCTATTTCCCGGCAGATCGAAATGCACCCGTGAATCGACCGCTTTTGCGCCATTCCAAATGGGCATCAACTCGCCCGTGAGCCATTGCGTTCCCACGGTGCCCAAAGGCATCGTGCCGATCATGCTCGTCGGAACGACATCTGGCGGGCGCGGAGTCGCCAAATCGGTTTTGCTGGGTCGGTCCAGCTTTATGGGCAACGGATGGGCAATCGAGGTTTGTCCGTCCTCGAGCAAATCCATATCGGCTCGGAACTCCTTGTTTTTCTCGGACCAACGCCGCGGCCAAATTCGCAAAACGAGCGTCCCATCGTCTTGTTGTTCGATCGCCGCGATATTGTATCCGTGGCGTGCCGGCACATGATCTCGTTCTTTTTCAGCATGCGCCGCTCCAGCAACCATCCGCACGAATGATTTCCCCGCTCCGTGACGAATGCTCTCCAAATCTGCCTCGTGCACGTGCCCGAATACATGCACATGCGCGCGACTTTGCAGCCACGAATCGGCATTTCGGCCATCCGATAACCACGGTCGCAAAGGATGATGCGTCAACACGACGACCAATTCCTCAGCTCCGGGTTTTTCCCCCAATGCCAAATGCAGCTGTTCATTACCGAGTTGCAGTTTGCCCTCGTCCTGTTCGTCCGCAGAAACCAACGCCGTATTGAGCCCCACGAGGCGCACGCGCAAGCCCCCGCGTGCCGTTATGGTTTCGCGCCAAAACAGACGCTTTTCCAAAGCAGGCAACGGGTCGCGATTACACCACGGCGCAAAATGCGCCGCAAACTCCAGATATCCTTGCATTCGTTTCGCGAGTAATGCCTTGTCGTCGTCATTCTTCAAGACATTGTCGAGCGATGCTTCAGCGGTGTCTTGACCCGAGCGTAAATCACCAAGCAGCGACCGCACGGATCGCGATTTGTCTCCAGCGCGATTGACGTCATGATTGCCCGGCACCAGAAAAACATGTTTGGCATGAAGATTTGCCGCTGCGGCCATCGCCTCGAGCCATTGCTTCGCGTCGACGTATTCGGTCGGCGACCGGCCGCCTCCACTGAATGCGATATCCCCGGTGACCAGAAGCGCATCGACTGGCGGAGCACCCGCGCTTCGGGCTTTGGGCAGGTCTTCTTTGAGCTGGTCGAGCACCAGCTTTTGGTCCCAGCGGTGTTCGGTATCGCCGTGCCCAAAATGAATGTCGGAAATATGGATCCAACTGAAGAGCGGCTGCGCCATGTTGGGGCGACGTTATCATCAACCGCGCAGCAAGTGGAAAAAAATCGTCTGCTCATGTTCGACATGAACCCCCCGCGCAGTTCAGAAGCAGACCCAAGCCCAGCGCAAAAAACTTTTGCCCCTTGCGCACAAAAAGGTTCACCCCGGACGCGCCGTCGAGTATGGTGCGGAAACATGAACACCATCACGCCTTTGGTCACTTGTTCCCATTGCGAGGGATTCCTTCCTCCTCGAGCAACGTCGTGTCCGCATTGCAGCGAGCGCCCAACGCCCCGCAATTCGGCCATGAAAAACCTCCTCACAGTTGCCACCGGAGGCCTTGTGGCCGTGACGTTGATGGCTTGTTATGGAGCGGCGCCCACGGGGTATCATCCGGTCGAACCTGTGCCTCCCACAGCCGATCAAGACGCCGACGGGTTTTCCCCCACCGGAGAACCAGGCCGCATCGATTGCGACGATTCGTCTTCGAGTATTCATCCCGGCGCCGACGATACGGCGGGTGATGGAATCGATCAGAATTGCGACGGCGTGGATGGCATTGCTGGCGCGGGAGAACCGGGTCCGACAAACCCAGGCCCGAAGCCTTGAGGTTGCCCAAAGTTCAACGTGAAGGCCCCGCACAATCCATGAGCGCTGGCGCGTTTTCCGGTTCCAGGTAGCGCGTATCACCACGGTGCACATTGGCCAAAA
>DAOMZH010001008.1:0-4149 GCA_035437985.1 Polyangium sp. (in: bacteria)
CCAGCGGAAAACCCGTCGCCAAGCGCAATACGCGGATTGTCGAGGCAAACCGTTCCCCGATCGGCAATTCCTCCACATACGTTTGCTGCGTATGTGTCGCGATTAGCAACGTTTGTCCTGCACGCGCCTCGGATACCGCTTGCCGTAGCCAATTGATCTCCGTCGCCTCGGGCGGGAGCGACGCGTGCGTGCCATCGACGAGCAAATACGCATGTGCACGCACTTCCTCGTCACGATACATCGAGCGAATTCGCTGGCAACCCGCGGAAAAACCAATCAGCGCAAACTTCGAGATGACCTCGACACCTTGCGCAAATGCCATTTCAAAGGCATCCAAAAGCGTCGAGCCCGTATCGGAATCATCCATGATGATGCATACATCCGGCCCGAGTGCGCTGCGCAATCGCGCGTCGACGCTCGGATAAACCATGTATCCCACGACGAGCGGCCGTGTTTTACCCCGCCCAACCTGTACCATGCGTAATGCCATGTCAAATTCCCTCCGTCAACATCAGTCCCACTGCTGCAATCACGAGCGCCCCAATCGGATTCGACAACGCTTTGATCGGATCCGTTTTTCCCGTCGGCCCATCGAGCGTCCTGATTTCGATATCGTCGCCATAAAAGAACCGTAATATCCCCTCGTGCAAATACCCATTGTTTGCTAGCCACATTGCCCCGTTTTGGCTCATGCACCCCCGATTGCCCGGATGCACCCGCAGAGACAAACCCGTTGCCTGCACATCTCGCCCACGTTTTCCCGCATTGTACGTCACCCAGCGCTCCGTCGACGTCGGATCCTTGTCAGGCAATCCATCCGCCGTCCAAAGGGCCCCGGCGACATAATTCGCCAATACCAAGCGACCTTGATACAAAATGACCAAGCCTCGCGTGTGCTCCGCCGCCTCACGAAATATCGCCGTCGCCGTTTTCGCCAGGACTTGAAATCGCGGTCCCGTCGGAATCGGCGATAATTTGCCGAGCGCCGGATGGTCGCGCATTGCCCGCGCCACATACGTGCGCGCAGCTATCGCTTGCGCCGCAATCGCCTCGAAAGGAGCATTTGCCGCCAATTCGCCCGTGCACACCCGCGCCACGTAATCCTCGAATGACATCCAACCGTCACGCGTAAAGATCTCGTCCGGCAATCGCGCCAATTCTGGTCGCGGTGGCGGCAACCAAATTGGTTCGTCCCGACGACTCGCAGCTTTCACTTTTTGCGTCCACAAAGCGTCCGGCCAAACCGAGATCGACGTCCAGCGATGCCAACGCGCTGCCTCCGCGGCCGCTTCTTCCTCGCCCCAACGCAGGGCTTGAGCACTCACGCGATCGTTGTACAAGGACCGCAAAACGTGCGCCCAGTCCATTTGAGGAATCGGAGCCATGAGCGCCTCGCCGGTTTGGACTTCCGCAATACCAAAACGATCCGATTGCGTCACGCTCGTCAAAATCGATATGTATCGCCAACGCTCATCGTCCATGAGGCACCTCGAAAATCCCGCATTCGAAGGGCATCGATATGCCCGGCACGAGCCATACCATTGCTTTTGCGCGTCCCGCGTCGCTTTCAAAACGAAATGTCCACTTCGATACGATCATGGGAACATGCGCAATCGCCACGATTTGCCGCTTGTGTTGAATCGGCCGAATGGTAATGAACGGCAAATCTGCCTCGAAGTTCACGCCAACATCTTCATCCACAACGAGCAAAGACGCGGAGATTCGCCAGCGGGGCGCCGTGGCGTCGAATTCGATCGCCCCCTGCTCCATGATCACCAAGCAATGGTTCGTGTACCCATTCGAGGTCACCGTCACCTCGTTTTTCTTGGCTTCGCTGTCGATCTCCGCGCCTGCGCTCATGACTCACTCCCTGGATTTACGCGGCCGATGGCGTTTGTCGCTTCGCATTCTCGAAACTGATCCCATTCAGCGAAAGCTGGATGTAAAGACCAATTTCAATGGGCTTCGCGGCCGTACCTTCCCCGATATCGATGCATTTCACGGGGAACGCGATATCCTCATGCAATTGAATCATTGCCGAGAATGCGCCTTCGTCGCTGCGCTCGGGATTGTCGGTAAAAATGTAGCCATCCGGCATCGAAAGCACCGGCGCGCCGCCCGACGTCCGCGCAAGGCTTTTGACCTTCGCATCGGGCACATTGCGCAAATGGTCAATGAGCACCTGACGAACCGTGCCATTACCACCCACGCGCCGTTTGTCCCAATTGAAGAACAATACGCCCGAGCGTCGCAAGGCCCGATAAAGCAGATTTTCGCCCGTGAAATCATGAAAGATCTCGCCCGGCAAAAACAGTTTTGCGTCGTCCCAGAGCCACGCGCGCCCCGCAAGGACCTGCGACGCGGCGCCTCCAACCCGATCGGTCGTGGCTTGCTCATATCGCACACGCAAACCGGCCTCCTGCATCGTAATGTTCCGAATCAGGAAATCCTGCTCATTGTAGGTGTTCTTCGACGGCCGTTGCAGATTCGTCAGGTTTGTCGTGACCTTCGTCGGATTGCCGAGCAACGACGAATCGTCACCGACGGCTTGCTCGAAAAACTTGTATGTTCCCGAGGGGATACGCACCCAGGCGCGGTCCGGCGTGCCCTCGACCAGGCACCGCACTTCGGCCACCGAATAATAATGCCCCTCTTGCCGCATGACAAATGGTTCGCCCTTGCGTGACCATTTATCGAGCAATTGTTTTGCTCCGGAATTCGGCGGCACCATGTTTTTGGGAAAATGAATCGTGGGCGCCGACGGACGTTTTACGGCCTTCTTTTGCCCCACGATTTGCCCACGTTTGCGCGCACGTGCCTGCAGCGTTTTGGCTTCTTGCAACGTAATCTTGTGTTTTCCGCGCCGCTGCAAAGCTTTGATATCGCCCGTGTCGCCGTCTTCCGCGTCGAGCTCCGCGCCCGCGACTTCTTGATCGTCATTGTCGGGGCCCGCTGTATCATCGAGATCGTCGGGCAATCCCGTTTCGCCTTCGGCGTCCGTTTGATTCAAAATGTCGTCGACTCCGCTCGTCTCCGTGTTCATTTATCGTTCCTCGTGCTTTCTTCGAATGGTTTGTCGTTTCACGCCACCGCATTCGCGGGACGTTGCGAATTCGAATTCCCCTTGCGATACCCGGCCGCCGCCGGCATTGGAATGCGCACCATTTGCCCGTCCGGCGTCTGAATCCACGCGTAACGACCGTTCCCGGCCAAACCCGGCAACGCACCGACGTCAAGAGACGGCGGCAAATACGGCCCCTGCACTTCCGGGGCAAACGGCTGGGGCGCCGGCTTCGGAGCGGCCGATGCAGTCTTCGATTGCAATTGGTACGCAATCGCGAACAAGGCTCCGCCCACCGCGAGCACCGCTGTGCCATAAGGATTGCCGCGTTTGCGCAACATGTAGCCAATCGCCAAAACGCCCAGCGGCAAAAGCCACCAATGCGATTTCACCGATTCGGCATTCTTCAAATCGTCGAGGTTGGCCAGCAATGCAACGATTGCGCCGGCTCCCGCAATCAGCAAAATGCCCTTCGTCGCCACGTCGCGATGATATCGGCGCCGAAATCGGCGTCTCCCCTCGCGCGGCACCGCCACCAAACTCCGATCCACGCGGATCACCTTTTTAGTCGCCATGTCGATTTCCTCCGTTGTTTTGTTCCATGAGAATGAATGCGATCAAGCCAATGACCGCAATCGGTAAAAATGATGTTGCTGCCTCCGTCGTCGCCCGGACAAACTCCGTGGCGCCTCGAAATGGCGACGGCAAGGGTCGGCCCTGCATTGCCGCGAGCGTCCGTTGCTGGTCTTCGAGCGCCCAAAGCAGCGAGGTTTCGGCCTCGTCGAACGGAAGCTCGTGCCCGGCCAAACGCTCGCGCTCGACGTGCAGGGTCATGGTTTCCAATGTGCGAGCTTGAAGCGCAAGCAATCGTTTCGTCACGTTATCGTCGAAATTCGCCACGACGATTGCCGACGAAATTGAACTCGCAATAAACGCCGCTGCTAGCGCGGCGACGCTGACCAAAATCACGATCGCCACCGGGGGCAAACCCGTTTCGACTTGCGCGGTAGCGTGACCCCCGCCATCCGTCGCGATATCGCGCGTCGCATGCATTGCCACGGGCGGCGCGAGCAACGCGACCGTACGCG
>DAOMZH010001009.1:0-4149 GCA_035437985.1 Polyangium sp. (in: bacteria)
CAAATCACGTCAAGAACAGCAACGACTTCGTGGGCAGCCAAATGGCCAAGGACGCCGCAGACGATTTCTTCTTCGCCGAGTTGCCCGAGTGCGGCGTTGACTTTCGAATATGGTTTGCTCCCAAAGAATCCTTGGTTGGCGGACAACGGGGACGGGTGAGCAGACTTGATGATTGGGTGTCGCGCGACGTCGATCAGTGCTTCTTTCTTCTGGGCCCAGAGTCCGAGCAAGACAAACACCATAGGTTTGTCTCGACTCGACAGCAGCGAAATCACCGCGTCCGTGAACGTTTCCCAACCCTTGTTGCGATGTGATCCCACTTCGCCGTCGCGCACCGTGAGCACCGTGTTCAGCAAAAACACGCCTTGTTTGGCCCAATCCTCCAGACATCCATGGGGAGGGCGCACGAAATCGGGCACATCGATTGCTGCTTCTTTGAACATGTTTGCCAGCGACGCCGGCGTTTTTTGCCCATGCTTCACGGAAAAACTCAGCCCATGCGCTTGCCCGGGTGTGGGATACGGATCCTGACCGAGCCACACGACACGCACTGCCGCGTACGGCGTCAGGGCAAACGCCGTCCAGAGCTCGGGTTCGGGAGGAAAAACCACCTGGCTCTTGTACTCCTCATCCACGAATTTCACGAGCTTTCGAAAGTACGGCTGTGTGAATTCTCGAGCGAGATTTGGGTGCCAAGCACGGGGAATATCAACGTTCATGGTTTTTCTGGAGGCACCGAGCAGCGCGGTCACCGCATCGTGAGTTTTGTGTATCCTGCATCAGAGCGTTTGGAAAGACCACCTCAAAGTTTGTCTGTGCTAGATTCGGGGGGGATCTTGCGTCTTGACGTCCGCGTCCGGTACCATGATCCCAGCCGCTTCATCGGCATCTTTCTGGCGGAACCTCGATGGCCTACATCAAAGACCTGCTCGAGCACCTCGTTCGTCCTGACGTATCGGAGCTTGCTCTTGCAACTGCTCGAAATCCTTGCGTAAAGATGAACGGCACGTACGAAATCGTCGATCGCACCATCTTGTCGACCGATGAGATTCTCATGATGCTGATGGTTGCCGGAGGTGCTCGGCACGTCGACAATCTAGGCGTCAAACCGACGTCGTGGGGAGTGCGCGTCGAGGGGGTCGGACCGATTGCCGTCGTTGCGGTTCTCAATAAGGGAAGTGCGCAAGCTCGTTTCACTTTGATGAACCGCGAAACGGCGCAAAGAGAAGGTCTTGCGTCCATTCCGCCAACAGACGATGGGGGTTTGTCTGGGTCGAACTCGCCCAATGTACCGCCTGCGGCCGGCGTCCCGAAAATCGACGTCACGCCGCCGAAAAAGGGCGTGGCGATCTTGGCTGCACCAGAAGGCAACCTCGAGGTTGATCTCGACGACAATCGTGTTTCACCAGCACCATCGCCCCCTGGGTCGTCAAAAGCAGGGCCGAGTTCCGCGCCTCCTGCACCGACGTCTGCGTCGCTGGATCTTGGAGCTCAAACGTTCGAACTCGATTTCGATCCCAAGGCCGCACCCAAGCGCAGTGCTGCACCGGCGGGTGCAGATCAAGGATTGGGGGCTGGTTTGTCCACGGACGCACATGCAGCGCCCGCAGCGCCTCCTCCGGCACGAACGCCCATTCGCGTCGAGTTCAAGGTCGAAGATTCGATTGACGATGTGCTCGCTGCGGCGCGGACTGAAGGCGCGAGTGATTTGCATCTCGTGGCGGGACGGCCGGCCTTATTTCGTTTGGCCGGACGACTTTTGCCGCGGGGCGAGTCCATCGATCCCGACCTATTGCACAAACTCATGATGCCGCGAATTCCCGAGCGCTTGCATGAGCAGCTCGAAAAAGACGGTTCGTGTGATTTTGCCTTGGCCGGGGAGGGGATTGGTAGGTTCCGGGTGAACGTGACCCGGCAGCGCACGGGTCTCAAAGCGTCGTTTCGGCTCATAACGAACGAAATTCCTACGCTGGCGACATTGGGTTTGCCCGACGCGATTGGCAATGCGACGCATCACCACCAGGGTCTCATCGTGATTACGGGGCCCACGGGACACGGAAAAACCACGACGATGGCCGCAATCGTTGATCTCATCAATTCGAATACGACCCATCACGTGATTACGGTAGAAGATCCAATTGAATACGTGCATCCGCGAAAAAAGGCGATGCTCAGTCAACGCGAAGTCGGAACGAGCACCAAAACATTCGCTGCGGCATTGAAGGGTTCGCTCCGTGAAGACCCGGACGTCATCGTGGTCGGGGAATTGCGCGATACGGAAACGGTACGCATGGCGCTTTCAGCCAGCGAAACGGGGCATTTGGTCTTGGGAACGATGAATACGCCAAGCGCGGCGAAAACCATCGACCGCTTGATTGATTTGTTTCCACCTGGAGATCAAGCCCAAGTACGCATTACGTTGGCCGGTGGTTTGCGCCTCATCGTATCACAGCGCCTTTTGCCGCGAAAGGATGGTCCGGGCATGGTTGCCGCGGCCGAAATATTGCCCGGCTCGGTGCCTCTGTGGAACTTGATTCGTGACAACAAAACCTATCAAATCCCCAGCTTGCAACAGCGTGGTAAAGGGTTTGGCATCATTCGACTCGACGATTCATTGGCCGAACTCGTCAATACATTCAAAGTGTCCGCCGAGGACGCGATTGTCGTCGCCGATAATCCCGAAGAACTCGAGTCGACGCTCTCCGGAAAACGATTGCAAGCCACGCCGCCCATCGTTTCTGAAGGAATCAAGGCACCGGGAGCGGCGAATGCCCCGCCACCAACTCCAGAGCCGGCCGGGGGGGCTCCGTCGGAAAAACCAAAAGGTCTTTTGGGGCGGGCCGGCGCATTTTTTGGGAAGAAAGGCTGAACGTCATGGCCCGCATTGATCGTTTTTTCGACGAACTCTTGACGCGTAAAGGCAGCGATTTGCACCTCGGCGTTGGATATCCGCCCCTCATTCGGGCGCGCGGCGAGCTCGTCCCCATTCGCGACGCGCCCATGACGACCGAGGAGATGGAGGACATTCTTTTCGAGATTACCTCGCCCGACGAAAAAGCCAAGATCACCAACGAACTCGATCTGGATTTTGCTTATCAATATGCAGACAAGGCTCGTTTTCGGGCCAATTATCTCTACAAGCATGCGGGCCTCGGCGCCGTTTTCCGCATTATTCCGACGAAAATCCTCACCCTCGACGACTTGGCGTGTCCCCCGGTCATTCGCAAATTGTCGGACAAACGCAATGGATTGCTGCTCGTGACGGGTCCGACCGGAAGTGGTAAGTCGACCACGCTCGCCGGAATGATCGATCATATCAATTCGACGCGAGAAGCCCATATTCTTACCATTGAAGATCCGGTTGAATTCGTACATCAGCCCAAGAAATCGCAAGTCACCCATCGCGAAGTCGGTCCGCATGCTTCGTCATTCGCTACGGCCATTCGGAGTGCGGGACGTGAAAATGCCGACGTGATCCTCATTGGCGAGTTGCGGACGAACGAAACGATGAAGCTCGCCTTGCAATTGGCGAGTTTCGGGATTTTGGTGTTTGGCACGGTACATACTAATAGCGCGGCGGCGACGATTGACCGCATCATCAATGCATTTCCCGCGGACGAACAGCCGCAAGTTCGGGGTATGCTTGCGGAAAGCCTGGTGGCCATCGTTGCGCAGCAATTGCTGAAAACGGCGGACGGCAAGGGGCGGGTTGCAGCGCACGAAATATTGATTGGCAATAGCGCGTTGGCGTCAATGATTCGAGAAGGAAAAACGTACCAAATTCCGAACATCATGCAAGTCGGACAATCCGTTGGTATGCAAACGATGGACATGGCCCTCGAACGTCTCGTGGACAAAGGCACCATATCGCCCGAGATTGCGTTGGAAAAGGCCATTGACAAGGAAACGTTTCAGAAGGTCATTACGTCGAAAAAAGGCGCCAAACCAGCAGAGAATCAGCCGCACTAAACGAAGTCGAGCATGGCGAATCCGAATTACATTACCCCGGACGGTGCCCGTCGCTTGTCCGAAGAACTGGGACGTTTGCGGTCGGTCGAGCGCCCGCGCATCGTGCAAGAAGTGTCCGATGCAGCAGCGCAAGGCGATCGCAGCGAAAATGCCGAATACATTTATGGTAAAAAAAAGCTG
>DAOMZH010001010.1:0-4148 GCA_035437985.1 Polyangium sp. (in: bacteria)
GTGGTTTGCCCGGGCGACATACGCGGTTCAAGCAAACGGAGATTGGAGAGGTGCCAGAACCTTGGGCAATCTTGCGACTTGATCAGCTGGTTGCATCGGGTCCCTCCAATGGTCGCTCACCTCCGTCACGAACTACGCCACCGGGTGTTCGGACGTTTTCAATCGCCGCAATTCGAAATGGGCGTGTTAATATCCACGACAACCTCAAGTACACGGAACTCGGCATCGAGGAGACAGCCAAATTCGTTTTGGAGTCTGGTGACATCCTGATCGTACGAGGTAACGGTAACCCCGATCTCGTAGGCAAGTGTGGTCTAGTTGCGAATCCTCCTGCCGATTGCATCTACCCGGACATTCTAATGAGAATCCGTCTCCGCGAGGACACGCTGTCGCCTGGCCTGTTTGTTTCGATTTGGAATAGTGATCTAATTCATAAGCAAATACTTGATCGTGCCAAGACAACGAACGGGACCTACAAGATCAATGGCGAAGATGTCCGTTCAATCGTGCTTCCCGTGCCCCCCGCCGATGAACAACACTTATTGTCAAATGTTCTTGGTGGCCTCGCCGATGCTTATCAGGTCTATGAGGAAAAGCTGCTCGGTCTTGCTGCAGCAAAATCCGCCCTCTCCTCCGCCCTCCTCACCGGCGAAATCCGCGTTCAACCCGACGAGGCCTCCCCGTGACCCCTCCTGGCCAATCTTGGAACGAACTCACCCTCTCCGAAGACCCCGCGGTCGAACAACTCCAGCGCCTCGGATACACGTACGTCGAGCCGGCAAACCTCGAGGCCGAACGCGATTCGCTCAAAGACGTGTTCCTTGGGATACGCCTCGCGGCCGCATTAAAACGAATCAATCCGTGGATCTCCGACGACAACGTCCACAAAGCCATTCGCACCATTACGGCCGTTCCCGCCACGTCCCTCATCGAAGCGAGCGAAAAACTCTACCGGAAACTCGCGTATTCGACCGCCGTCGAACAAGACCTCGGCGCCGGCAAGAAGGGCCAAGACGCCTTTTTTTTCGATTTCAACAACATCAAGAATAACGAATTTGTCGTCACGCGCCAGTTTCGCGTGCAGGGTCCAAAGAAACTCATCAAACCCGATATCGTTCTGTTCGTGAATGGCATTCCGCTCGTCGTCATCGAATGCAAAAGCCCCACGCTGGGCGAAGCGTGGAAAGCCGACGCGATTGAACAATTCAGCCGCTACCAGGAACTCGAAAGCCGCTACCGGGAGCTCGGCGCCCCCAAGCTCTTCGAGCCCGTGCAAATCCTCGTCGCGACCTGCGGCCAAGCAGCCTTGTACGGCACGGTCACCACGCCGCATCGGTTTTACGCGGAATGGAAGACGATCTGGCCCCACAACGAAATCGCCTTCCTCAAGACCCACGGGCACGCGCCTTCTGCACAAGAAATGCTGTTCGAGGGGATGCTCGCGCCGGCCAACCTGCTCGATATCGTGCGCAATTTCGTCGTGTTCGAGAACGATGCGAAGACCGGAAAAACCATTCGCAAACTGTGCCGATACCAGCAATTCGGCGCCGTGAACAAAGCCATCGCAAAGGCTGCCAAAGCAAAAAAACCCACGGATCGCGGCGGCGTCGTGTGGCACACGCAAGGCTCGGGCAAAAGCCTGACGATGCTGTGGCTGGCGTTAAAACTTCGGCGCGACCCGCTCCACAACAATCCGACCATTGTCATCGTCACCGACCGCAAAGACCTCGACGACCAAATCACGTCGACGTTCAACGCGTGCGGCTTTGACAATCCGGAACGCGCGGAAGGCGTTCGGCACCTGCGCGACTTGCTCAAAGGTTCGGTCGGAAAAACGATCCTCACGACGGTGCACAAGTTCCAAGAGGTGCAGGAACCTGGAGGCCGAAACAGACGCCGGTCCAAAGAAGAATATCCCGAGCTGTCGGCGGCGGAAAATATTTTTGTTTTGGCGGACGAGGCGCATCGTACCCAATACGGGGGACTGGCGGCAAACCTGCGCAAGGCGTTGCCCAACGCGACGTTTTTCGGTTTTACGGGAACGCCCATTGACAAGAAAGACCGCAGCACGCTCACGACGTTTGGCGGGTACATCGACGCGTACACCATTGAACAAGCCGTGGCCGATGGCGCCACCGTGCCCATTTATTACGAAGGACGCTTACCCGAACTGCGCATCCTCGGGAACAACCTCGATGCCTTGTTCGAGCGCGTTTTCGCCGATCGCACCAAGGAAGAGCGCGAGGAAATCAAAAAGAAATACGCGCGGGAATCGGCCATTGCCGGAGCCCCGAAACGGGTCGAAGCCATTTGCCTCGACCTGCTGGAGCATTACACGACCCACATTCAGCCGAATGGATTCAAGGCGCAAATCGTGACGTGCTCGCGCGAGGTCGCATGCCTGTACAAGAAAACGCTCGACAAGCTCAATGGGCCACAATCGGCGGTCATCATTTCCAGCTCGAACGACGACGACACCGAAATCCAGCCATTCCGCACGAGCGAAGACGAACGAAAAGACCTCATCAAACGGTATCTCAAAAAGGAAGAAAAGCTGTCGATTCTCGTCGTGTGCGACATGCTCTTGACCGGATTCGATGCCCCGATCGAGCAAGTCATGTACCTCGACGCACCATTAAAAGAGCACACGCTGCTCCAAGCGATTGCCCGGGTGAATCGGACGGATGAAGGAAAAACGTACGGGCTGATCATCGATTATTGGGGCGTGTCGGAAGCGCTGCAAGAAGCCCTGGAAATCTTCGCGCCGGCGGACGTGAAGGGGGCCATGACGCCCAAGGGGGACGAACTCCCGCGCCTGCAAACCAGGCACGCCGCAGCCATGCGCACGTTTGTCCGGGTCAAGGACAAGGATGACCTCGAGGCGTGCGTGGCGGTGCTCGAACCTGCCGATGTGCGGGCCGAATTCGAGCAAGCCTTCAAGCGTTTCGCGCAAAGCCTCGACATGATGCTTCCCGATACGCGGGCGCTCCCGTACAAGAGCGATGCGCGATGGCTGGGAAAGATTCGCGCCACGGCAGCCGCACGATTCCGGGACGACAAAATTGATATTTCGGATTGCGGGGCCAAAGTGCGGCAACTCATCGAGGACGCGGTGATTGCCGAAGGAATTCAAATCCTGGTAAAACAGGTTTCGCTTTTTACGCCCGAATTCGACGAGCGGTTGAAATCGTTGAAAGGCGACGATGCGCGCGCGAGCGAAATGGAGCACGCACTCAAGCACGAGATTCACGTCAAACTCGATGAAAACCCGGCGTATTTCACGTCGCTGCGCCAGCGCCTCGAAGAGATCATCGAGGCTCGAAAAGCCAAACGGATCGATGCAGCCGAGCAGCTGAAACTGCTCGAGGTGCTCAAGAGCGAAATTCGCGGGCATGCGGGAGCCGCGGAAAAACTGGGACTCAGCGAGACGAGTTTTGCCATCTATGGGCTTTTGAAGGATGCTTCGAAAGGTACGGCCGTGGACGAAGCGAAAACCGAGCTCGCAGGGCTCTTGGAAGAGCAGCTCGGGCCGCAAATTGCCATTGTGGACTGGGAGCAAAAGGACGACGTGCAGCGCGAAATGCGTCGGCTCATCAAACGCCAGTTGCGGGCCGCGGGGTATCCAGCGGACAAGATTGACGCGACGGCCGAGAGCATCGTGGATTTGCTGAAACGGAGGAATCGCCGGTAATGGCCGAGCGATCGGAGATTCAGTTCGGACTGACGAACATTTCGTTTTTGATTCGTCGCAGCATGCGCCGCGGGACGGTGGCCTTGACGATCGAGCATGACGGCGGGCTGGTCGTCACAGCGCCGAACGACGTATCCGTGGACAAACTGAATGCGGTGGTGCGGAGCAAAGCGTTGTGGGTGATTCAGCATTCGCGACAGGTGCGTGAATTGCCGCCGAGGCCCTCGGAGCGCGAGTTCGTCAGTGGTGAGACGGTGTTGTATTTGGGGCGGCAGCTGCGCCTGAAGGTCGTCGATACGGACGACCATGCTGGCCCGCGCATGCGGGGCGGCTGGTACGAGATTCCGGTCGACCGGGGCCTTACGGGGGCTCAGCGGCGGCTCGAAGTGCGTCGGCGACTCGCGGCCTCCTTGAAAGAGCACGCGGACGTGTACTTGCCCGAGCGACTCGCGGACGT
>DAOMZH010001011.1:0-4144 GCA_035437985.1 Polyangium sp. (in: bacteria)
AGGCCATAACAATGCAGCGATAAATCCAGCCGCTGCACTCGTAACCGCAATAAGGCCACGATTTCCGAGGATTCGTCGAAGTGCACTCGGAGATCTTGGAGCAGGGGATTCCGGCGCAAATCCCAAGTCCCTCGCAATCCCATCCCAAATGCGTGCACGCATTTCTTCGACAAACGCTGGCGTCTGAAAGTCCGCATCGGAAAGTGCGTCAACCCCGACGAACAGCGGAACGAACATGCTTGCACAACGCTCGTCGCCGAGGAGTTTCTTCGCGCGAATGCCAAAAATACGCTTTGCCTCGACCAAGCGTGCGTGCACCGTATTGCGGGCAATACCAAGCGATTCCGCAATACTTTCGAGCGACTCGTCCCGGAATTCGTACCGAACGAGAACGTCGCGCAATGGCGCCTCCATGCCCTCGAGTACCTTCTTCACGAGCGCCTCCATCTCACATCGCTCGAATTGCTCGTGCAGGTCATTGCTGTCAGGAACGTCCTCGCCCACATTGGGCGTCGGCGTTTCGAATCGATTGCGGTGCAAACGATAATGGTCCGCAGCCTGCTGCTTGCAAATGAGTTCAATCCACGCGTGCACCCGCTCGGTAGGCAATTTGTCCATATTTTTGTGTATTTTTAGAAAAACCTGTTGGGTGATGTCGGGTACATCGGCTTTTCGAACTCCGATGCGCTCGAGTACCCGAAGGACGGTCAAAAGGTAGGTTGTGTAGAACAGGAAAAACGAGTCATGGTCACGAGGCGGAAGTTCGAGCATGAGAGTCCCTTGCCCTTGAATACGTGCTGGCGTGGGCGCGTTGCTCAACAAATCGACCTGCACTTCGGCAAATTTTTCGGTGCTTCAGAACACGTCCCAGAGACCGACAACACTCGCCCGCAGGGCTCCATTAAATCGAGGCAACTGCCAATATTCTTGCACATTGAATGCGAATCGCGGCTGCTGGACGGCGATGATTGCATCGGCGTTGAGCTCGATGTTCCAATTGCGAGCAAGGGAAAATCCTGCACCGGCTCGTGCACCAACATAGACGACGGAGGTAACGAATTCGCTCAAAAGGACCCGATCCGTCTCAATGGACAGGCGTGTGAGATCTACGAGCAAACAGCCGCGAACGTCCACTCGCGACGTCCGAACAGCATGATGGCCGCAGGAGACGATTCCAAGTGCCAATTGTTCGGCAAGAATTGATTGATTGACGGGCAGGTCCCACGCTCGATCGTACCGTCCTTCAATTCCGAGATAAAATCTTGGCCATTGTCCGCCAATACCCAATACGGACGTAAATGCAGTATGCGGCGCATTCCACCACGATGCTCCAAGACCCAGCGACACAGACAGCCGACGATTCGACAACGTCTTTCCGGTCTGCTTTGGTACTGGTGGGCTCGCGATAATCGTCGTTTCCGCCTTTGCCGCCGGCTTGTCGCGTAATGGCGGCGAATCCAATATCGTTGAAATCTGAGGAGACTTGGGCTCAGGAAGCGTAACCGGATCGATGATATCGTGGAGCACAAAGACAATGCGATCCGCAAGTTGGTCGCAGCGCCATCGTGGGGCGTGTGCAATCTCTTCAGCAACGACCGCGTCTTGTTCATTACGCGCCTGAATATGGGCCTCGATTCGCTCGGCAGTTGGCACAAGATCGATTGTAATCGTCCGCGAAGCGTTGTCCGAAAATGGTTCGGGAGCGCCATTTTTTGCGGCAAGAGCTGTACGAAGATAACTTTCGTCGGGGCAATTCGACGGAGCCTCAGGGCCGCGTCGATATTCGAGCCGCCATGGTTTTTCGTCTGCGTGCACCTCATTGGTTGTGTGCAGCATGACGGCGCATATCACTCCGACGAACCCCAGGCGCATGACATTGGCACGACAGGTTACGTGCGGCGATGCGGGAAACCGCTTCATTCGCGGCGGATGATGCACGTTTTGGGATTGTCGGGCAAGTGTTCGATGATTGGACGGCAAACGATGCGAGTTTGTCGCGCAGAGATGAACCGTTTGACGACGTGCAAACTTGTCCGATAGGGTGAAACGCATGTTCCGAGCGTTAAGTCCCATTTTGTGCGCAGTTTCTCTACTCGTCGGCCTGGCAGCATGTGACTCCCTCGGTCGAGATTTGGTGGGCCACAGCCGGTGCTTTGTCTTCGACGATCCCAATTACAAAACGGGTCATTTCGAGTGCTGTGACGAGTACACGCCTCGCGACCACCCCGCATGCCTCGATGGTGGTGCGGATGCGGGCACGGATGCATCGGACGACGGTGACGTAGACGCAGGCGCCGACGATGGAGGTCCACCTGCCGACGAGGTTTGTCCGTGGGCGTGTACCCCTGTTGGAGGCGCGGGATTTGACCCGTTTCCATCGTATGTGTGGTTCGGAGAAGAAGGCGCTGTACCACCACCGCCGCTTACAGGATTTGAGTTCAAGAGCTGGGTCGACGTCGACTTGAAGGTGCCACCGTGTCCAACGTGTTCGTGTATCGCCCCGACGAACCCGAACGACGGCTGTGTGTTGCCAGCGGTTTGGAGTGTCGAATCAAAGGTTTGTCAAGAACTTTCGTCACCGTCGGTGACCCCGTTTGATCCGCCCGCAAATTGGGCCGGATCGTGCACCTCGACGAACCCGATCGCCGAGGGCGTGATGTGCGAAGGCGAGCCGTGCGCAAAATCATTGGTGGTCCAACCACCTACGATCGCACCGTGTGTCGCCGATCCTGTGATGCCTCCCGAAGGAGAACCAGTGGGGCCTCCCGCGCACAAGCAAGTCATCGAGTACGTCTCGGCCCCGATGGGACCATCGTGCGATTCGACGAGCACCTGCATCGCCCCGCCTGCAGCAAGCTACAAGCTGTGCTTCGTTGCGAACGACATCGACGTTGCGGTGCCGTGTCCAGACGGATGGACCGACCAGTACGTTGGCTGGAGAGAAGTCACCAACAAGCGCGTGTGTTCCGCATGCACGTGCGGTCTACCTACGGGCGCGTCATGCGAAGTGCGTGCGACCGTCTACGCTGATGATGCATGCACCGACACCCGCGGCGACATGATGTTGCTCTCGAACGAAGCTGCGATATGTGTCGACTTGACGGTGGGAACAGCGCTTGGAAGCAAGACGGCAGAGATTCTCTCGTACCAGGCGGGGATCTGTGCGCCGTCGACGAGCGAAATCATTGGCGAGCTCGAGCTGAAGCGCCCGGTCACCTACTGTTGTCTGCCAGCGTTGCCGATACCCCCGTGATGTCGTTGGTCTCAATTGCACTTGCCATTGGAGCAGACGTTCCAGAGACACTCGTCATCTTGGGTACATGGCTGCCCTGATTCCAAGGTACACTTGCCTTTTCCATTGCAAGCAGAGGTCCCCTCACAGACGAGATTGGGATCTGGATTCGATACGTCGCTGTGCCAAAACAGGACTGGCTCGCACTCGCCAGATGGGCCGCAATTGTAGCAGAGAGGGCAGGGGGCCGAACAGCAATAGCCATTTTCGCATTCGCTACGCACGCACGCGTTGTCGTCTCCTGCCCAGCAATTCATCCCCACGCACACCTTGCAATGGCCTTCCCACGGTCCGCAATCTACATCCGCCTCGTCGCCATTCTGGATTCCGTCGTGGCAACTGATGCATAAGCCCTCCCAGCAATATCCGTCTGGACAATCCGCATCGACGTTGCATGTCCCGGGGCACAACGGACAGGAACCGCCGCAATCGGCCTCTGCCTCGTCGCCATTTTTCACGCCGTCATCGCAGCGTGAGCAGACGTCGCCGACCTCGCACGTATGTCCTGCTGGGCAATGCGCATCGTCCAAGCATTCAACGCATTGATGTTTAGCCGTACAGAAGCCCATCACGCACTTTCCTGGCTCAGCGCACGGCTCGACCAAGAGACACCGACCGCCTGGAGGGAACGCCTCCAAGTGACACGTGCCATCACAAGCCGCAGCGTAACAACTGTTCGGAAAACACTCATGAGGCGTCGTGCACGGACACCCGTCGCCATTGGCTTCGCAAACAGCACTAGAACAGGAGGGAACGACGACAAGGGCAGAGGAGAAAAACGCGAACAATCCAAGAGCGACAAACCGACGGGCGAGCATGGACAAACTCATGCAGTTTGTCATGCCCCCGCGA
>DAOMZH010001012.1:0-4143 GCA_035437985.1 Polyangium sp. (in: bacteria)
GCGTCCCATTTCCAAGTCGCCTCGAAGGACTGCGCGTCGCCATACGCGACGTCGCACGAGCCTTTCCAGCCAAACGTATCGAACGCGGCGCTGGCGGTCTCGGCGCCGGTCATCACGCCCAGAGGACCGGAATTGGCGCAACCCAGCCCGCCATCTTTTGGCGACGCATAGACCGGGCCAAACACATATTCGACCGGATTGCGTTGGCCACCATCCGGGCCAATGGCAATGACGTTCCATGATGGCCCATCCGCGCTATACGCCATCGTGTAATGCGAGGGCGTGAAGCTAATCGCGTGGATCTCGCCGTCGCGGACGACTACAGCGCGCAACCCTTCGCGCAGCTCGACCAAATCGACGATCGCGTCTCTTTTCGAGATGACGAACCATTCGCGAAATGCGCGCAGGTGGCCCACTTCGATATCGCCGAGGCTCGCTTTCTTTTCATAAAGCGGTTCGTCTTCGACCAGGATCGTTTGTGCGGTTTTTCCAAAACGCACCCATTCGATACGCTGCGGATTGGCCAAATCGTAGGACAACCCCGCCGAGCGTAATTGCATCTCGTAACGCGAACTGGCCATGTAAATCGGTGGCTGCATACCCGCGAACGCGCGTTCCCGAAGCGCGCCCAATGGCTCGAAAGACACCGGGGCTGGCAAGGCGCGCGCTTTTGCTTCATCGTCGGGTGGCCCTGCAGGCGCGGGATCGCTCGCCGGCGCAGCCAATACGTGTAGGCGCGTAAGTGGAGCTTCCACAAGGCGCGGCAGCACGGTGACCGGCATTGAAATCTCCGCCGTGGCGCCGCTGGCGCTCGCCTTCCAAGCGACCTTTGCCTCCGCAATGGCGACGAGCTGCCCGTTTTCGTCCATGCGCCGCACCCCCGTCGCTTCAATGCGCAACAGCCGATAAAAACGTTTTCGATACTCGGCTTGCCTTTGGGCATGTTTCGCGACCATCGCGTCGCATGTGGCTTTCTCTTTGGGGTCAATCGCCGGAGGTTCGGGCTGGGAGGGGTCGAATTCGTCGGTAAACCAAATCCCATTGGGCTTCATGCGACCCGGTTTGGAGCAATCAATCGGATCGGTATTGCCCCCAGGCGCCCATTCCGAAAGCGGCAGCATTGGCGACACCGGTGAGCCAATCCCGAGCCAAAATCCTTCAGGCGAGGGATGCCCAAGCTCGGCGGCCACGAATACCGCTTTGCCCGTCACCGCAAGCGCCAGCTTCGAGCTGCCTTGCAACGTGCCAAGCTTCCATTCGGCCGTGTCTCCATCGACGGACAATCCGTTCGGCGCCGCGGCAGTGGCGACTTGAATAACGAGCGGGATTGTCGGCGCGGCCGGAAGTTGCTGGTCGGGCAGTGAAACGACAGCGGGTGGAGTCGACGAGGGCGGCGGCGAGGACGAGCAGCTGACGAGAAATAGCGAAAGAATCGCCGCGTGACGGAGACGAGGGCTGCGTCGTGACGAGTCGAAAATATCTTTTTTTGACATCGGACGGATCATACCGATCCGCGAATTTCTGTGACTTCTGCGGCAAAGTCAAGAAAAAAAACGCTCGTTCGAGGGTCGAATACGCCCATTTCCTGGACTCTTTGCCGGCGACCGTGATAGATCGCTTCCACCTGGACAGGAGACTTTCGCTTGTTGAAGCTTTTTGGTGACGATTGCCGAAACCAATACCTCGATGCGACGCCTTGCATTTGCATTGCGGACGGCGGTATTGTCGCGCCGCAATCTCTGCGCGTGCGCTCGATGAATTTTGGCCAGCATTGGCGCACGGAAGGGATTCGCGAGGTATCGTATTCCGTCGAGCTTCCGCATCGATTTTGGATGGATGTTTTCGCCCGCGAATTGCCAGAAATCGTCGAAGATGCCCGAAAATTCCCCGACGACGACCGGGAACTCGAGGCTGCATTACGCCTTCGTGGATTGCCTGCTGCCATTAACGAGAACACCGCGCTGGAGCTGGCGCCCCTATTCGTACGCGATTTCGCCCACGATCTATTGCTGGAATGGCTGGGGGACGGGTATCCCAGCGTAATACCGGGGTTCGTGATCAATACCATCGACGACGTGACGGTGGCAGTCGATCGCGTGAGGTTATCTGGTTTGGCGCGAACGGACGAAATAGCGGTGCGTTATCAGGATGTTTGAGGACGTCGTTCATTTATCGTCAAATATGCTCAAGGTGGCGACATTCTTGGCGATGTCGGCAGCGGGTAATGCGTCGGCATAAAGCGCCGCATAATACAGCACGCCATCGAAGGATCGGCCTTCGGTATCACGATTGCCCAAGCAAAGCGAATACATGGGGGTAATCGATATCGCAGCGTTCATGCCCGGGGCCGTACCGCCAGTGGAGGTTTGCAAAGTACCGTTCACGTAAAGCTGCACGCGATTCGTGGCGGTCGCCTGCGTCGTATCCATCACGACATGGAAGACAGCTCGTCCCCAACTTGCAAAATTGGCGGGCCATTGGCCAACATCGACGCCATTGAACATTACGGAACACACGCCTCCGCTAACACCTATACCAAATGCATTGTTCGTTCCCGAGCCGATGGACAACACTCGAGTGTAGTTCCCTGTGCTCGAGTCCATTCGGGCCACCAATTCAATGGTTCCCTTGGTATTGCCATTCAGCATCGAGAAGACCTTCGTCCCGTTGATCGCCACGCGCGCAACACCACCGGAGTCTGCTGTCAGCCACTCGAGCCCTCTGCCGCTGGGCGTAGAAACGTAAATTGGCTGCTGCACCGAGAACGTGACGGGCAGATCCAAGGGCGCGGGGGCCGAATCGAGTGCCTTCGTCGGTTGTCCACCCATGGCTTCGTCCAAGAAATATCGCACGACGAGGTTTGTATTGACGAGACATGCCGAGCCAGTTTGCGCGATCCCATCGCAATTCTCGTCGCCGGGTGTGGAGCAATCCTCCGCGACTGGCAAGACTTCGCCCATGCACTTCCCATAACCGCTGCCATCGGGCGAACAGGTTTGCGTACCCGGTTTGCAAATCCCCAAACCTTCGGTTCCAGGAGGCCCCGAATAACACGTCGTGCTGGTGTTCGGCGTGCATGCCATTGCTCCGCCAGTACCCCCATTTCCGCCAAAGCCTCCCGTATTGCTGCTCGTGTCACCTCCGCCGTTGCCGCCTACAGCAATTGCGCCTCCCATACCCGCACCACCATTCGTTGCCGTGGGCGAACCCAAGATCGGTTCATCAATGCCCGCAATCTGCACACAAGCACTGAATCCCATCAATAGGCCCAGGGCGGCAAATGATGGCGCGGTGGAGCCAAGGCCGTTTACGTTTGTCTTCGTGGAATTGCGTGCCATGTGGGTCCTCTCGAACGTGCGTCGTACGTGCACCGAAGCGCGACGATACGCGCGGCCCTACATGATACACGGGCGGGCCTCAGAAAATCAACCCTGCAATTTCACCATTGAGAAAACCGATACGGCGTGTAGTTCAACACGCGAAGTAATCAGTGACCGACGCACCGATTTGCCCTGCCTGCAAAAGACGCCGCAAGAAAAACACTCGTTGCTTCTGGCGCGAAAAAAGTGGTAGCCTCGAGCGCCGTCGATGGGTCGAACCCACTTTCATCAACCACGGATGGGACGCGAAGATGGGATTGAATATTGTGATCGGGGCGCTTGCCGGGACCATTGGAGTGGACGACGAGGGCGAGGAAATGTTGCGCCAGGATTTTTCGCAAATCAATGCGGTGCTGCGCGAACACGGATTGCCCGAACACAAGGAACCTGAATCTCTCCCGCCGTATGAATGGCGCGCCAAACTCCACGGCTTGGGGTATTCGTGGATTCACTACCTGCGACGAATCCAGGCACACCTCGACGAGGATCCCAATTGGAAACCCACGCCGGTGGATCAGGACGGTTTGGAGGAAGATACGACAGCCGATGACGTGCTCGGCAGTTGCAATATGAATCTGCACCTGTTGTGGCACTCGGACTGCGAAGGTTACTATCTGCCTTGCGACTTTCGCCACGTGTTGATGGATGTCGACGAGGAACGAATTCGCGGCGTTATGCTGGGTTCGTCGGTGAGGCTCATGGCGGAGCTCGTGGCGCTTGCCCCGCATTTGGGAATCACGCTGCCCGAAGGAAAATTGGGATT
>DAOMZH010001013.1:0-4142 GCA_035437985.1 Polyangium sp. (in: bacteria)
GGTCGCGTCACGCGCAAATTCATCGATTGGGGATCATGGCAATCGATACAGGCGACCGGGTGCGTCACGCGCTCGGCTGCTTTTGCATACGGCTCCGCGGAAACGACCTCGAATCCTTTCATGAGTTGCGCTTGACCTGTTGCAGTGGCCAAAGAATCCGTCAAGGCCCCCGCGATTCCCGCTTCAATGCCGGCCTTTCGATAAGGCACGGTCGTGCTCGCGTGGCAATGCAAACACGAACCCGGTTGCGGTTTTTTCAAGACTCGATCCGTTTCGCGTTGATCGTGCAGCATGTATCCATGCCCCCGTTCTTCGCGAAAATCGATGGCAAATGCATACCCGGCCCATATCGTTACCAAGCGCCGATCCTGTTCGATATGGCTCCTTGTTTTGTGCACTCCATCGGCACCCACCGCGAATGGATCGGCCTCGCTTCCGCCATAACGAGTGCGCTCCATGTCCACGGTGCGTTTGTAGGCATCATATTGGCGCGGGTAATTCTTTCCCCATTCTGCAGGGTCAACCGTAGTCTCGTCCAAGTTCGCCACGCGCAGCACGGTGTATTTCGATTCTGCTTTTCGGTCGGCGATCGTTTGATGCACGATCATGACTCCCACGATGGCAATGGCGACGAGCAACGTAAAAATGGCGTATCCGTATTTTTTCATGGGTCGTTCCATCATGTCGAGCACATTTCAGCGTACACGTCCGTGTCCGACGACGATATGGCAATGCGTACAGTCGATTGCTTGCGGCGAAGTTCCGTGATGCGTCATGATTTCCCCGACCAAACCCTCGTGGCACCGCTGGCAATTGGCGTTCAAGACGGCTTTGCTGCTGGGCCGAATTCGGATGGGTTCGTGAAAGTCGTTCAGCGTAAAGCCTTTGGAATGCAAAAAGCCACTCTCCGCTTTGACCATATACTTCGGGATCAGCTCTTTCGGTGCATGGCAATCATTACACGTCGCCACGGCGTGATGACTGGCTTTTTCCCAGCCGTCGTATTGATCGTTCATGATGTGGCAGTTTTTGCAAGCCGCAGGGTCATTCGACAAATAGGATGCGCCTTGGCCATACCAAAATGTGTAGGTCCCGGTCACGAGCAGCAATCCAGTGAGAATGACAAAGGCCTGTTTCAAGGTGCCGTTCCGTTAGGTCATAATTGTTCGTGGAATGGTCCGACAAGACAAACGTAGGTTCGCAGTCGTTGTTTATCAAGGGAGGAGGGGCCGTAAATTCGGCTGGGTCATCCATCGACCTCCCGCCGCAACCTCTCCAATTCTTTTGCCAGGGCCCGTTCGCGGTCGTGCGGCACATTGAGCCACCCAAAGGCTTGTGTCAATTCGTTCAGGGCAAATGCGCGATACACCCGCGAGCCTTCGCCTGCGCTTCGTTGTCGTCGGAACCAATTCTGCTCCATGACCGCCGAAGCTTCCACGACCAGCCGGACAAACCTAGAGCTCGTCATGATTGCCACGCGACCTTGCGGCTCCGCCTTGGCCAAAATGACTTGCTTGATTGCGGCATTGAGCTGGTGACGTTGCGCCGACGTTGGAGCGCCACCGATGCTCGTCACGAGTGTCTTCCCAAAACTTGTACGCTGATAAAGATCGAGCGTTATCGTTATCAAGCGGTCCCAGGTTGCGTCGTCGGGCGGCTCTTTGCCATGGGCAATCAAAAGGACGTCATCGACCACGGAAAAAGCGACGGAGGGCCGCGTCATGGCAGTCATGGCGCGACCCTACCTCAGCCCGACGGCGAAATCGAGTTTCGCGTGTATCTCACGGCGCATATTTCGCAATGAATGCGTCGGATCCGCCATTGCTCACCACTGGACCCGAACCAAAGTCCACTGTGCCTTGGAATCGCCCGACCACATAGGCATTGTTCGAGCTATCGGTGGCTAC
This sequence comes from Polyangium sp. (in: bacteria), assembly GCA_035437985.1. Taxonomy (GTDB): domain Bacteria; phylum Myxococcota_A; class Polyangia; order Polyangiales; family Polyangiaceae; genus Polyangium. Next base: position 1,908 of record DAOMZH010001013.1, read on the forward strand.
GGCACGCGCCAATTGCTCCAAAGCATCGCCACCACGTCGGCTCCACGTGTGATTTCCGGACGAAGACAATTTCACCGCATACATGTCGTTGCCCCCGGCCGACGTCAACGTACCGCCACCAAAATCAATGGCTCCGCCCATTGATCCTGCAAAAACGACGTTGTTTTGTGTATCCAGGTCAATACCCCAACCCACTTGGCTGGCAGCATCGCCAAACCCGCGGACCCAAGCGAGGGCATTGTTCGAGGTGTATTTGGCGACGAAGATATCGCTCAATCCGGCGCTCATTTGCATTCCGAGTCCAAAGTCGACGACGCCTTGGTATTGACCGGCCAGCACCGGATTGCCTTGCGTATCGATCGAAATGTTGTTGCCATTTTGCGAACCCGTTCCTGCAAAAAGGCGTGTCCACACGTGATTGCCAGCTGACGAGTATTTCACGAGCATCGCATCGACGCTGCCTTGCGAGGTCGCTGCGCCGCCACCGAAATCGGTCGTGCCCGCAAATGACCCGGTGACATAAACATTGCCCGCGGCATCGGTTGCGACGTCTTTGAAGTTTTGGTTCATCGAGTCCCCAAATGATCGGCTCCATTGGTGGAGACCAAGCGACGAGAACTTCGCAATGAATGCGTCATCGCTCCCATTCCACGGCAAGAACCCTCCGCCGAAATCCACCGAGCTACCAATACGTCCCACGACAATCGCATTGCCCGCGGAATCAAAGGCCACCGATTCTCCTTGATCCGTACCCGCATCACCAAAAGCGCTGCTGAGCAAATACGTGCCTGCCGAGTTCAAGGCCAACACGAAAATATCGGTTGTTCCCGAGAAACTCGTATGGATGGCGCCGCCGAAGTCCACGGTCGATTGGAAAATGCCCGTCACCAGGATGTTGCCGAGCGTATCGACAGCCACCGCATTGGCTCGGTCCACGCCTATTCCGCTATATTGTTTGCTCCAGAGGTGAGCGCCCGCCGAATTGTATTTTACCACGAAAATATCGGAACTGCTGCTCGGGGTCGTGAATGGGCCGCCACCAAAGTCGACGGTACCGGTAAAACCGCCGACGACGATGACATTGCCTTGCCCATCCACTGCCACATCGTAAATATCATCATCGAGCGTCCCGCCAAACGTTTTTGTCCAGGTCGTCGTGCAGCCTTCATTGGCGAGTCCGTCGCAATCTTCGTCGCCCGGGGTCGCACATGTCTCGGTCGCGGGCACCACTTCACCTGTACATGCGCCATATCCCGTTCCTTGCGCATTGCAGATTTGCGTTCCGCCTTTGCACTGACCCACGTTTTGCGTTCCCATGGGGCCGTTGTAACAAGGCGACGTGGTTCCGGGCGCGCAAACGCAGCCTGTGCCGCCTTCGTTGACCATTCCGTCGCAATCTTCGTCACCCGGCATAGCACACGTTTCCGTGACGGGAATCACTTCGCCTACGCACGGCCCAAAAGCGGTTCCTTGACCATTGCAGGTCTGAATCCCGGCTTTGCAATTACCAACGTTCTGCGTCCCCATCGGCCCCGTATAACAAGGCTGTGTCGTATTCGGGGTACACGAACATCCCGCACCTGCTTCATTGATCTGCCCGTTGCAATTTTCATCGCCCGCCAAGGAACAATTCTCCATCGTGGGCAATACTTCGCCAATGCACGGGCCATACGACGTGCCCTGAGCATTGCAAGTCTGAATGCCTGCTTTGCAATCACCGACGTCCAATGTATTCATCGGTCCGGTATAACAAGGCATCACCGTATTCGGCGCACACGCGCAATCTTCATTGACTTGGCCGTCACAGTCGTCGTCGCCCACGTTATTGCAAATTTCGGCGACGGGCGTGACTTCTCCAATGCATGGTCCAAACGTTCCATCGGCCCCACATGTCGCAATGCCGGCTTTGCAAGCCCCCTTGATTTCGGTTCCTGGAGGTCCCGAATAACAAAAATCCGTGGTTCCCGGCGTGCACGAAACGCTTCCCCCGCTGCCGCCCGTACCATTACCGCCCGTTCCATTGCCGCCGGTGCCATTGCCCCCCATTCCGGCAGTTCCGCTGCTACTGCCATTGCCCCCGCCACTGCTGCTGCTGCTGCTCATCTCTCCCGCCGGCGATCCCGAACTCGTCGACGTTTGCGGGTCATCGCCTGAGCAGCTCGGAAGCAATGCAAGGCCGGTCAAAAGGGAAAGCGAAGCGTATGAAGTGATGTTGCGTCGAGTTTTCATGATGTG
>DAOMZH010001014.1:0-4139 GCA_035437985.1 Polyangium sp. (in: bacteria)
GGATCCCGAGAATCCGGAACTCTGTTCGGTTCGGTATTACCCTCTGCTGCTTGATCTGGGGCGGTTTCGCGATGTGCGTGAGCGGGCGGCGCAGGCGCTGCAATCGGCACTGAGACAGGGCAATCTGCTCGAAATCGCCCTGGATAATCTCTTCATCGGTCGCGCGCATCTCATCGAGCTTCAACGCAGCGCGGACCGCGACCTGAAAGATGCCGTATTACACATCAAAGAATGCGTCAATGGGCTGCGTAGTGCCGGCATGCAGGAAATGTTACCCCTCGGCCTCCTCGCTCGCGCCGACCTGCACATCCACACGCGCGAATTCGCGAATGCCCGTCGCGACCTTGACGAAGCCATGACCATTGCGACTCGATGCGGCTTTCGGCTGCATGAATGCGATGCGCATTTGGGATATGCGCGGCTGGCGGTTGCGGAGGGCAACCGCGCAAAGGCTCGCGAGCACCTGGAAAAAGCGCGCAAGATTGTCGAGGAGACGGGGTATCATCGGAGGGATGGGGAGCTGGCCGAGCTGGAAACGCAGATTGCATCGATGCCCGAAACCGCGAAACCAACGATACCAGCCTCCGCTATACCAGACCAAACGAACGCAGAAGGAATGCCCCACGTGAATCCGAGCAACGAGTCATTCGATATTGCGATCATTTGTGCTTTGCATGTTCCCGAACTGGAGCATGCTCGATGGGTTGTTGACGATGATTGGGCCAAATTCAGAAAAGATGGCGATCCAACAATGTATGAGCAAACAATCTTCACGACCAAGGCTGGGAATCAACTGCGTGTAGTCGCAGCGGCAGCGTCACAAATGGGAATGCCTGCATCGGCGGTACTTGCAACAAAGATGATATTCCATTTTCGCCCGAAACTCGTTGCAATGGTAGGAATTGCTGCTGGAGTTGAAGGCGACGGACGTGATTTTGGTGATATTCTTGTGCCAGATTGCACACTTGATTATGGCGCCGGGAAAATCATCCAGAAGGAGGGCGCACTGGACTTTCAACCGGATCCAAAGCCACTCCGTATTGATCCTCAACTGCAAAAACTTCTTGAAGATTGGCAACATTCTAGGCATCACGAACTCTTTGCAATCAAGAGACGCTTTCGTTCGGATAAACCGAATACAGACCTAAAAATGCATGTAGGAACTTTGGCTTCTGGTGCGGCCGTCGTTGCAGCCGCCAATCGTGTGGAACAGGTGCGCGAACATTGGCGCAAATTGATTGGAATCGAGATGGAGGCGTATGGCGTCCATCTGGCATGCCACGAAGCGGTTGGCACAAGGCCGATGTTTCTTTGTATGAAATCGGTTTGCGATTTCGCCAATGGCAAGAAAAACGATGATTGGCAGCAGTACGCCGCGCACACATCGGCTCAGCTTTGCTATCAGTTTCTGATAAATGAGTGGGAAGAACTCTTCCCTCGCTGAGCCGGTCGCCCGAAAAGAGCCTCGCGACCGGCACGGCTGTTATGGCTCAACCTGCAATCGATGTCACTACACCAGTATCGACAAACAGCAAACCCAGCGCGCGCGACATCGAGCTGTACGCCCACGTGGTGGACTTGATCTCCGATTGGCTTGATTTGCGTCGCTGGGCGATTTGGACCGGATTCGCTACGGCATCGCGCGGCCGGTGGCCTGGCGATTTCGATGTTCGCACCTACGAAGTCCAGCACAAATTACAAACGACGTTATGGCCAGGAAGCCTTCCGGAACTCGAGCTATCCGCAACAGCATTGGGTTACATCGTTGCCGGAGCATATCGGCTTTTCACGGAACATTGCCGCAGTCGCGGTGACGGTCTCGAAGCTCATCCATTTTATCATGAGGGAATTGGCAATCCAGATCTCTACACGCGGCTGCTCAATGAATATTATGCATGGGAGCGAGCATGCGACCTGCTGGTCTACGAAGCCACGGCAGTAGTGAATTGGTTTGCCGATGTCGTCCGTCGCGACCTAAATCCCGATTTTTTTCGGTATCAAGGGCGTTTTACCGTGCGTGACACGACGTTTCCAAGTCTTCGCGGAGGAGTGGGTCTTTGTCTATATGACGACGAGACGCGGCCCAAAGACCTCGACGCCTTGGAGCAGCGGGTCGCCGAGATTGTCGCGCCGTATCGTGCTCTCGTGAAGGAGCACGAAGCCTCTGTAATTGAGCGTCGACGTTCGACCGATCCTGAATAGGCCACAGCAAGTATGTCGCTGTGCATTTTTGTTGTCACCGGCACTGAGCCCGACATAGGATGCTCCCGCAATACGGAGTTCCGATGATGCAAGGCCTGGATGTAACACAAATCCCTCACACCTTGATGGCAGTAGAATCTCGGCACGCCGTGTGGATCGCGGGCCCCGGCTGCGTTCGGCACGAGGTGTTTGGCGAAGAGTACAACCAGCAGCACATGCATCGAATTGCCGCAGCGACACACGGTCGTAGCGATGTCCCGGTGGCAGCTTGGCTCGAGCCGGAATCTGGCAATGTCGTTATCTGGGCCATGGGATCGAAGGTCGGCTTTCTCCCGGCGCAAATCGCTGCCGCTTGGCATCCTGTTCTGTGCAATTTCAAAGCTCGCTACAACGTTCCCATTGCATGTCAAGGCACGTTGGATATGCCGTCCGTCGCCAACAATGGCGTAATGGGAATGGTCGTCTGGCTCCCGCCATTGCGCCCCAATGTACCCCAAGTCGCCTCGTCAAGTGGATATCCACCCGTCGCGGCGATTGTGGCCCCGCAACGCGATGAAGCGGCTGCCTTACGTGCCGAACTCGCAAAAACAAAGCAGGACCTCGACGCGGCTCTCGAAAAGGCGAAACTAACCTTCGATGAATTGTTTTTGGCTCGCGACGTGATTCGAACAATTGGGCCAGAACTCGATGCTCGTAAAGATGAAGTTAAAACACTGCGCGCGGACCTCGACGCGGCTCTCGAAAAAGCCCGCAATGCAGTTCTGCCTGCTGAGGAATTGGCGAAAACTCGCACTGAATTGCAGAAACTTGGCACCGAAGTCGAGGCGCGCCAAAAAGAGCTTCGGTCCGTCGAAGAGGCCCTCGACATTCAAGCATTTGGGTTTTACAAGCCAAAGTATGGCTTTGAATCGTCCACCCAATACACCGCGCGACTCAAGGGTATTCGCGACGAGCAGCAGAGCATGATCAAAGACAACTCGGCCGCCCCTTGCGACACGACGTGGACCGTCGGGGGTAGCGTTTCCGAGGGGAAAAAGATGGTCAAGCAACAAGCGAAGTTGATGTTGCGCGCATTTAATGGCGAGTGCGATGCGGCCATTGCCAAAGTTCGTTACGACAATGCTGTTATAATGCAGAGTCGGATTGAAAAAGCGTATGCGGACATCAACAAGCTCGGCGAGGTTCAGCGCGTATTTATTGCACAAAGATACCTCGAACTGAAACTCGCCGAATTGCACCTCGTTCACGAGCATCGAGAAAAGGTCGAAGAGGAAAAGCAGGAGCAAAAGCGAATTCGGGAGCAAATGCGCGAAGAGCAAAAAGCTCTGGCGGAAATCGAGCGGGCCAAAACCGAGGCCGAAAAGGAGGAAGCGGCCAAAGCTGCCGCGCTCGAGAAAGCCAAAGCCGAGCTTGCGGCCGATGAAGCAACGAGCAAACAACACGAAAAACTCGAAGCGTTGGTTGCCCGCCTGGAAAATGAGCTCAAAAGTGCGCTCGACCAAAAAGCAAAAGCGATTGCGCGCGCGCAGCTCACTCGTTCCGGGCACGTGTATGTGCTTTCCAACGTGGGATCATTTGGCGAAAACATTTACAAGATTGGGCTGACTCGCCGTCTCGACCCATTTGACCGCGTTGAAGAGCTTGGCGACGCATCTGTTCCATTCCCATTCGACGTCCACGCGATCATTTTTGCTGAGGATGCCCCAGCGCTCGAAACGAAGCTGCACAAGGCATTTGCGGATCGTCGCGTAAACCTTGTGAATATGCGCAAAGAGTATTTCAAGGTGACGCTCGAAGAAATTCAGGAAGAAGTGAAAAAGCATCACGGTTTCGTATCGTTTACGCTTACGGCTGAGGCTGAAGAATTCCGCAAGAGCATTTCTGCGCGCCAGGCGGGCGTCATTCCGGAATTCGTTGAGCCTCCACCGTTGGAAATG
>DAOMZH010001015.1:0-4138 GCA_035437985.1 Polyangium sp. (in: bacteria)
AAAAACGTCTCTGGCGAGGAGGGCTGACAGGGCTTCAGTGCCGGCGCTGGCCATGTAACCTCGTAAAGACCGCGGACACGCCGGAAGCCCGCAAGGATGCCTTGGAGAAACTCGAGAAAGAGTACGACAAGGACGACCCAGCGGCGGTGTTTGCCCGGGCGCAACTCCAAATGCAGGAGGACCCCCGCAAAGCTCTCGCGACGCTCGAAACCATCAAGCTTGAAAAGGTCATGCCCCCCGTGGCGGACGAAGCGCGATCGCAACGCGCGATGATTCATTTGCTTTTTGGCGAGACGGAAGCGGCCAAGGAGCTCGTGGACAAGGTGGACCTCAGCCGGCACAAGGATGCGAAGGGGCGCGCGATGATTGCGGCAATCGTCGCGGAGGCTTGGGCGCGAGCGGGTCAGGCGAAAAAGGCCGTGGAGCTTTTGGAGACGCTCGATATCAATGACGCAGCTTTTGAGGAGATCAAACCTCAGCTTTTGCGTTCGCGAGCGTTTGCTTATGCCTGGACAAACGATTCCAAGAAAATGAAGGCGACATTGCGGACCCTGTCCGGGCTGAACATGCAATACATGGCCTTTTTCATTACGAAGAAAAAGGTCCCTGCAGGCGTATCGCCCAAAGGCGTTCATCCGCTTTTGGAAAAAGAAGCCTACGAGATGTTCATGAAATCCGGAATGGCGTCGCGCAAAGTCGAATATCGACGTAGTTGAGGACGACGAGCATGGCCGGCGACGCAAACACTTCGTGTGTATTTTGCAAGATTGCCCGAGGTGAATTGCCGGCCCAGCTCGTCCTCGACGAACCCCACGTTCTCGCTTTTCTGGACCGCAGTCCTGTTTTTCACGGGCATTGCCTCGTGGTTCCCCGTCAGCACGTACGCACGTTGCCCGACGTCCCGCGCGACTTGCTCGAACCCTTGTTTTCCGCGGCGCAACGCATTGCAACCGCCGTGGAACTGGGGCTCGGGGCCGACGGAACGTTTGTCGCAATGAACAACAAGATCAGTCAGAGCGTGCCGCATTTGCACGTGCACGTGGTCCCGCGGCGTAAAGGAGATGGCTTGCGCGGTTTTTTCTGGCCCCGAGTCAAATACGCATCCGACGACGAAATCCAAGTCCTCGCCGACAAGATTCGGCACGCGCTTTCGAATGCCCCGAGCACCTGACTGACGATCAGCCCAATGCTTGGTCCAAATTGGCCCGAAGAATATCGATGTTGTGCGTCGGAATTCGTTCGGTAGCCAAATGGCCATTTTCCAAATGGAGCCCGAGAACGCTCAAATCGCTACGCGCCCACGCTGGCGCATGGTGGAGTAATGCCTCGATGAATGGCATGTTGTGCGTGCTGGCGACGACCTGTACCCCGCGATCGACGGCGCTCCAAATCAGCTGCGCCAGGTGATTGATCATGCGCGGGCTTTGATGAATTTCAGGTTCTTCGAGGAGGATCATTCCATGCGGCGCAATGGCCAATTCGAGGGCAATGCGCACGAGACAAGACACGCCATCTCCGAGAGCCATGATTGGAATGTTTCCTCGATCATCCACAACGTAAATGACCGGAGCCGCTTTGTCAGTCAAAACCGTAACGTCGCGAATCCGTTCACCATAAATGGCGCGCAATACGGCAACCGCTTGCTCGAGACGCCCGCGTTCGGTCGCCGTAATGAACAAATCATCGAGCGGAGTGTTGTTTCCGTGGGGGATGTCAATGAGCTTGGTGTCCCAAGGAGCCACATGTTGCTCGGAGTATTTGCATTGATATGAATTGTCCGCGAGAAACCCGGCGAGCGCGGCGTGGCTGCCACCAGAAGAATCGACGTCGACTTTGATGCTTCCACTCACGGGCACCTGGGGTCGTTGCGCCATCAACTCTTGCGCCAAATCGCTATCGAGCGCGTCCTTGAACACCAAACGCGTGGTCCGCCGCTCCTCGTAACCACCACGTTCACGCATCACTTCTATGCGCGTGCCTGCTTCGACGTGTCGAGGCACGAGCCAGCGCGCGCCGTTCCACAAATCCGGGCGTCGCTGTACGGCACGACCAACGTCGTCACCGGGCGCATCACCGGCGCCAATCAGCAAAGCATCGAGCACTGTCGACTTTCCCGAACCATTGGGCCCAACGAGAACCACGAGCGGGCTGAGTCCGACGAGTTGGCCTTCGTCGATACCGCGCAGCCCCGAAATCGTCACTTCACGAATCATGAACCGAGGCTCCCTGGTGCTTCATTTCGCATCGTGCTCGCACACTCCCGCCGTCGCGGCGTGTACTCGTAGCGAAAGCCCACGACCGGGTCAAGAATTCTACAAGTTCGAGGAAGTGGCCGTCGTCGACATAATGGCGAGAATTGACGCAATCCAGCAACAGCCTATGTCCCCACGGATTTTCACGAGGATGTTGACAGATGCACGATCACCTGTACGTTTGCAGCATGCACAAATTTGCCTATTTGCTTGTGGGTTTGATGGGTCTTGGGGCTTGCGGAAGTGACGTGCAAGGAGGTTCTGGAGGTTCTGGGGGTTCTGGAGGCTCGGGCGGTTCGTCCGTGCAATGCGTTGGAACGGAGCCGTCATTTCCGTCATTCGACAAGAGTTGCGCGGCAGCCACGGATTGCGTGATTGCGCTGCATATGGTGAGTTGTTGTGGGACGCTCACGGCGCTCGGCATCAATACCGCTGAAAAACCGGCTTTCGACGCTGCAGAAGCGACGTGTGAAATGCAGTATCCGGCTTGTGGTTGTGCCCAATCGCCGACGACGACGGAGGATGGGAAAACGTCGATGGATGATTCGCAGATTCAGGTGCAATGCACGAATGGGCAATGCATGACGACTTTACCGTAGAATCAACCGCCGGTGAGGCTCTTGCAGCAACCGGTCACGCAATAATACCCCGAGGGAGCTCCTGGTCATGTTGCAGCAATTGCCATGAAAGCCTCGCTCAATCACTGGTCAACCGAGTTATCGCTTGCAATAACGATAACCTATCGGCGGCGCCAAGCGTTCCCAATCAATGTAGCGTTACCGTTCCTGCTCCACCATCGACGATAATTTCCTGACCCGTCTCGATGGTTTTCGTTGCATTGGGCACACCTACGACCGCAGGAATTCCGTATTCGCGCGCCACGACAGAGCCGTGGGACATACTGCCGCCCATTTCCATCACGAGCCCGGCGGCGGTCAGAAATAAAGGTGTCCAGCCCGGATCGGTCGAAGGCGCAACCAATATTTCCCCGGGTTCGATTTTCGCGCCAATGGGATCCAAGATCACGCGCGCCTTGCCCTTCACTACTCCGGCAGAAGCTGGCGTTCCAGACAAACCATTTTCATTCGTTCCGCGCGTCATGCTCACTTCTGGCTCGGTACCGTCCGAAAGAATCACGCGCGGCACGTGCTTGCGCCCCAATTCTCGCGCGCGTAGCTGCCGCCGTTCCGCGAGCAAGTCCTTGAAATCCTTCCCCTTGATCAACGCGCGCAATTCCGTGATGTCCAGCAAGAACACATCATCGAGCGTTTCGAGTTTCCCTTCCTGGACCAGAATTTTACCCGCTTCATTCAGCAAAACCCGCGCATGCCCCAGGACTCGGACCATGCCAAACTTCGGCACTTCTCGGGACCCCAGCAACCTCCGCACCCGATTGACCGCAAATGCGCCGATTCGACCCTTGACAAACCCTCGCTTTTGCGCTCGTTCGGTCAAATTTTCAGCCATTTTTTGGGCTTCCTCTGCGCCACGGGCAAACGCGACATCGGGCGCCAATGCCTGATCCTCGAGCGCTAGATAATTCGCCAAACTGCCTAAAATATGCGTTGGATCATCTCGCCATCGCGGAACACCGATATCGATTTCGGCCACGCCACGAACTCCCCATTTGCCGAGGAATTCGTCGAGTTCGTGTTGCAAGACTTTCGGTAATGTCTTGTCCCGATGACGCTTGGCCAATTCGGTCGGTGATTCATTCCGCAAAATCTGCCGCGATTCATGATCCCCACCGACTCGTTGGGATACATGCCAAAGTTCGAGATCCATTTCGGTCGTCGGATTGTTGGGCAACGAGCGGAGCAGCGTATGCACTTCGGTTTCATTCAAATCTTCGCCCAAAACCTTGCGCATCACGAGCATCGAAACCG
>DAOMZH010001016.1:0-4131 GCA_035437985.1 Polyangium sp. (in: bacteria)
CTTGAAGTCGAACTCGTACACGAAGCTGACGGCCAGTTGACTCTTGCCCGTTGGCGCACACGCCGTGTTCTCGCGGATGGCACGAGCGAGACCGTCCTCGAAAAACGTCACGTGATCGCATCGCTCGGGAGCCGTCTTTCCTGGTCCTGGATTTTGACAGCGAATGGTCGTGAAAGGCGACAAGGACACTGGTGGAGGACCAGCGTTGATCGCAAAAACAGGTGGCGGAAGGGCAGCACCATCGGGCGCACCAGCATCGGCCGTGACGGCAGCATCCGCAGACGGAATGGATTCAGGTTTTGGCCTACGCCACAGATAGAGGGGAACGGCGACGAGGATCATGCCTGCGACGAGCGCAATGATGATCTGAACACGTACGGGTCGATCACCGCCGCCGCGACCGAGATATCGGTACGGCGACGGTTGAGACGGGGGGCTCGACGATAGCGGGGAGCGATTCATCGTCGCCCATACGAAAAGGTTAATCGAGCAGGGTATGAGCCGGCCGTCCCGGCTCGCCCTTCACGATGGTGGCACTCAGTTCGAGCGATTCGGGCAAGGTTCCTTGAACTTGCGACAAAACTTGCTCGACGACATGCCGCGATTCTTCAAGCGAGTGGCCGACCATGGACACGACAAACTTCAGCGGTCCTGTTCGACCTGCAACGACCGGCGTCAGACTGAGCATCAGCATCTCAGTCAGATCGACGACTCGTTGCGCTGCTTTACGAAGCGCGAGCATCTCGAGAATCGTGGGTCGCTCACTTACTTGTCGATTCGGCCCACGTAGTTCGTAACGCGCAACCTGCATGCTCACTTCCGCCCATTCCGCAAAAAGACCATCTTCGTCAATGGCTTTCATGAGGTGTTCGCGAACGAGCAATCCGGTCAAACCGTCGCGTTTGGCGAGGTACTGACGGGCGCGCTTGTGGGCTGGTGATTCGGGCGCGAAGCTGACGAGCTTGAGCCGACACTCACCCACTTGAATCTCACCTCCATGCATGAAGGTGATCTGGTTTTTCCTCTCGAACCCGTATTCCGAGTAGCTGCCGTTGGTGCTGCCGAGGTCTTCGACGGTCCAGGATCCGCCGTTGCAACGGAGCAGCGCATGCTGACCGCTGACGGTGGCTTCGGGCATCACGAGATCCTGATCGGCGCGACGACCGAGATTCAAGACAGGTTTGTCGAGTGGCAACAGCTGACCGACGATCTCGGGCGCGTTTGTCGCGTACGTCAGGAGCAACGATTGCGCTCCGGGGGTGAACGTCGACGTTTGCGCGCGACCTGGCGGAGGGCCTGGTTCGAGGCGCTCGCGTGGAAGCTGAATGGGGCTCGTGGTCAGTTGTGTGGGATTGAAGAACCGCATGTGCCGCGCTTGCGGGCGCATGGTCGGATCTTCGTTCATTCCACGGAAAATCTGCTTGGTTTCATCGGGCGACAAACCCGACGGAACATCGAACATGATCTGCTGACGCATGGGACGGGCACGCGGCTTGTACCCAGGTTCGGGCACGCGACACGTCCACATTTCCCAAAGCGTCAACACCATCGCATACACGTCGTCATCGGAGCTCGCGCCACCGTTTCGTAGACGCTCGGGCGACATGTAGTTTGGAGTTCCGCCGTCGGGAGGAGCGCCTGGACGTCGCGCTGAAGTACGCGCGCGTTCCTGGGCAAACCCGAAGTCCAGAATCACGGCACGGCCTTCGCTGACCATGACGTTGCCGGGCTTCAGATCTCCGTGAACGAGGCCTTGCGCATGAATCGCCGCCAGACCGCTACATACCTCGTAGGCGATCTTGCGGAATTCATCGGCGCTGTACCCACCTTGCGCTTTCTTCTTCCGAATGTGGGTGTGTAAGGTTTGTCCGGGGATCTTCTCCATCACGAGGATGGGACCCCAAGGGCTCGGGGCAAGATCATGTACGCGACAAACGTTTGGGTGGCTGACCGAACGCGCGAGAAGCAGCTCCTGCCGAAGCGCTTCGTCGTCGCCAGGCATGCGCGACTCTTCGCGTACGACCTTGAGGGCGACCTCTTGCTGCGTCGACCGGTCGAAGGCGAGGAAGACCTCGCCCATGCCACCCTTGCCGAGGCTTTGTCGGATTTCATAACGATCGTTAACGATCGTTCCGGGAGTGATCGGGGGGGGAGGAGTTCTTGTGGTCACGACGTGGACATGGTCGACCGACTCGTTACCCAATTACCCAAAGGGCCCCGAGTGCAGTGCTGGTTTGGCACAAGCGTCGTCCACTTTCGAGACGAGCGCAACGAGGTCTTTTCACGAACGGCACCTCCAAGGCAAACGATTGATGATGACCCCCCAGATTTTGCTTGGATCCTGGGTACTCCCTCACACATTCATTCTGAAGACTCCCTCCCTCGTTCCCCAGTCGACGCTGCAAACGTAGCCCTGCACCCAAGAGCGTCTCGAACGCTTGACGAAACGCGCGTTCACGTCTTACGGCGATCGAGACCCAAGTTCTTTGGGTTCTTACTGCTCGAGTAGTGGGTGCGCTCGATGACGACACGTTTCATCGACTGCATCAGACAACAGGGAAGTCGGTGAAACACCGACGCGGCCCCCGCCACTGTAACCGGGGACGACGGCGGAAGATCCACTGCACCAAGCGTTCGCACTTCATCGTGAAGAGGCGACTGATGTGCGGGAAGGTCCGCCAAAGAATGATCCGGGAGCCAGGAAACCTGCTGCGCGAGCGTCAGTCGCCAGCTTCGAGGAGCGCGTGTTGCCCAGGGCGGGATGCTCGATCGACGTCCCTCCCCACGCAACCGAACCACGAAGCTGATCGTCCGGTGCGGTATGTCGACCTCACCCAACACCCCACGGGCGCGGGTGTGACGCCCGAAGCGGAGAACATCATGAAGCACAAGAAAAGCTGGCCGCAACTCAGCCTCCGAATTGGGTTTGTCTTGGCGACGACCCTGAGCGTAACGACGTTTGGATGTGGCCCCGAGGGCAACAGTTCGTCCAACAGTACGGGCTCGAGCAGCGGAGCTGGAGGCAGTGGTGGCAGTGGTGGGAGTTCCACGGTTTGTCTTGACCCAACCACGCATGCAGATATTTTGACCATCAAAGATGCCGGGTTTTGCGTCGTCGCTTCGTTCGACGCCGACTACGATCCCATGGCGTTCATCGGCAACATCACGTGGGGACGTCAAGGCGGCATCGTGATGGCCGAGGACAACAAAGACGGGACGATCAAAACGACGCGCTACTTCGCTGGCCCAACAGCGACCTCGGGCAAACTCCCCGGCAACACGTTGGACGTGAACATTTCCCTTCCAGCCGGAAGCTTTTTCGGAGGCTTCATCCTCGATCTGCCGTTCTTCAATTGGACACTTGCCAGCTACACCAACGCCGACGCTCTCGTGACCGGCAAGATCATTCTGTTTTCCGGGACAGACATTCTTCTCGCTTACCCCATTAACGGGTTCTACTCGGCCACGACGGTCATTGGCGAAGGTGAGACGCTCGGGCGGCTCCTCTACTCGGGTTTGTCTCCGATCTACAAGAACGCGAGCAACACCAACGGCCTGTACTGTGCGGATGCATGTGGTGCGGTGGGCATGATGCCGCGCCTCATTGCGGAGACCGACACGACCTGTGGCGATTCGATGGCGATCGAAACATTTGGCACGAGTTCGGGTCCTGTCGCTTCGGACACAGCGGGCAACGTGTTCACGGTGATGCCCACGGCGACGGGACAAGAAGCTCACGGTTATGCAGCAGAATCCGTCAAGCGCGGTGGTCCGATGGTCATGGGGGACAAACTCTTCACGACCCCTGGATACGGCGGAAGTTTGGCCGCGGTCGCCCCGGATGGAACAGGCACGGGTGTGCTCGTTTTTCAACCCTCGGATCCCACCACGTTCGAGTGGCAGGAAGCGATCGCGCAGCGTTTTACGATCGAAGGAGGGAAAGTCGTCCCCCAAGGCACGAATGGGCCGTTCATGTCGAGCCCCATGAAGAATGTGCAACTGAATTTCACAACCGACGACCGGGGGCGCATCTGGGTCGCCATCAAACGCATGACCGACTACGCAGTGTTGGTGGTCGAGCGCAAGTCCTGAGTCCTTCGGTGATCGGGCTTTCTCAACCGGCCCCAAAGC
>DAOMZH010001017.1:0-4107 GCA_035437985.1 Polyangium sp. (in: bacteria)
GGGCCACTCAAAGTCGAACGTCACGTGCGCCAATGGGATTTGAAGGAAATTCATGACGACGTCCTTGTATCCAATCTACAAATAGAACTTGCTGATAGCGCAGCTTTTCGAGGACGTTTCAAGGTAGCTTTCCTCCTTAAAGAAAAAATCTTCGAGTCTTCAAATAAATCATGGGTCCGGGCGCAAACCCGTGCACACACCGCCCATATCCAGACTGTGCAAGGTCGATTCCGAGCAGCCAAGAAAAACCTCCGTGAAGCCGATGAATTGTTCTTTCGGGCCAAATTTCGGACAACGGCGACGCAGCGATGGCAATTGGAGCTTCTCATTGCTGAAGGAGAGCTCGATGCGGCGGAAACCATTGCTACGTCCCATGAAGACATGCCAGAATATCTGGCCGATATTGGGGTGCTTCGCGCAGATACGTCACGCGCTCTTATTGTGTACACCAACGTGATTACGCGACACATGACTCACGAGCGCGACAATAGCGTTTTTCAGGTGTGCCGGGGCATCACCCATCTGATTCGTAAAGTCCACGCTGCACATGCCCTTTCGCCGGCCAATCTCGAAAGCGCCTGGCAATTGGTCGAATCAGCCGGCCAATGGCTCATTAAAACAGCGAACCACAATCCGGTTTGGTACGACGTACTCGTCCCCAGCTTGCAAGCCCAAGTTCTCATCCTTTTTGACGATCGCCAAAAACAAGCTCTCGAGGCTGCAGAACTAGCCGTTTCTCTCGCGCGCTCGCAATGGACGCAAGCTCTCGCGCGCTCGCTGCGCATCCAGGTGCAATGCTTTGCGCACGTCGGACTTTGGAAAGAAATGAAGCAAGTCATCATCGACGGAATGCAAGCCGCACGTGCAGAAGACGACCTCATCGAATTGGCAATGCTTCAAGCCTATGATCTGGCCCGTTTGGTCCGGAAAAACGCCAACCAAGAACAAATCGATACCGCCAAACGCGTCCTTTGCGAAACATTCGCCGAAATGTCAGCCCCACGCGTCGAAGGCGATATCTGGCTCGAAATTGCACCCTATTTGCCCTTGGATACGAAATCATTAAATCTCCTCGAAATCGGCGATCACGTCCACGACCTCTTCACCGAAATGCCCATGCCCGAACGCGCCTCGAGCACCATGGAATGGCTCGGTGACATCTACGCCACGCGCGGCAATCTCCACGAAGCGAAAAATGCTTATCTCATGGCCCTCAAGCCACTCATTGCCCACGGATTCGAATTGCGACGTCCGGTTGTCCAAAATAAACTCGACGGCCTTCAGATCAAAATTGACGCATTGTGCTAATTAGCAAAAACGCGCCGCGTCACCCCGGAATGCACCTACCGGACGAACCACGCCCGCAGCGCGTCGGCTAAGATGACTCTCCTTCAATGACGAGCCGCTCTCCGGCAAATCCTTTGGCTGCTTCCGGTCAGGTGCCGGCACGTGCTTCGTCGAAGCGCAAGGCTGCGCCTATCGGACCGCCTCCACATGACGTCGGCTTGCTCGAAGAAGTCGGTACGGGCTTTCTCGAAGTGGCTGGCACCTTGGGCGGCATGGCCGTGCTTGGCGGAAGCATCCTTCGTCGCGTCTTCACGTTGCGCATCGATGGCGAAGAGCTCATGCGCAACCTCTACAAAATGGGCGTCAAGTCCGCGCCGATCGTCATTGTCACGGCGTTGTTCACCGGAGCGCTCGTCGTCATTCAAGCTGCACCGCTCGTGGTTCGTCTTGGCGCACATGGCTTGCTTGGATGGGCAGCAGGCTTCGGCATTTTGCGCGAGATCGCGCCTCTGCTCACCGCGCTCATGATCAACGGTCGCGTTGGTGCCAACAACACCGCCGAACTCGGTACCATGGTCGTCACCGAGCAGATCGACGCTCTACGCGTGCTCGCGATCGACCCCATCGCGTTCCTCATTGCGCCAAGGTTCATCGCGATGGTGATGACCTTGTTTCTCTCGTCGATCTTCTCCGACACGCTTGCTTTGATCGGCGCGGCTTATGGCGGTTACGGCCTGCTCGGCGTCGAACCACGCACGTTCTACAACGGCATGACGCTCGGATTGCTCGGCGTGAACGATGTGCTTTCCGGCATCATCAAGAGCGTGATTTTTGGCGTCGTGATGGGTTTGTCGAGTTGTCACTACGGCCTGAGCGTCAAAGGCGGAGCACCGGGTGTGGGCAAAGCGGTCAACGCGACGGTCGTGACGAGTGCTGCGGGCATCTTCGTCGTCGACTACTTCGTTTCGTTCACCCTCAATTGATGACGGGCAACTCCTGATGCACTCGGCAACCACCTCCGAATCTGCTGGACCGAGCCCAGAAGCCAATCCTGTCGATCCGGATCCGCCGTTCACGGCCGTCGTGGGACGCGAAGTTCTGGACCT
Source organism: Polyangium sp. (in: bacteria) (assembly GCA_035437985.1). Lineage (GTDB taxonomy): Bacteria > Myxococcota_A > Polyangia > Polyangiales > Polyangiaceae > Polyangium. The sequence continues at coordinate 2,394 of DAOMZH010001017.1, forward strand.
TTGGCAAACGGGTTTGGAATTATCATCCGTGTTTGTCCAGACGCTCTACTACTGCGTGCGTGGGCGACCCGATGCCAAAGCCGTCGTGCATCAGATGTTCGAGATCGGCAATCGATCCGTCGTCTTCTTGACCGTCGTGATGGGCTTCATCGGGATGATCTTGGTGTTGCAAGGAGGTCTGCAGCTCTCCCGGATCATCCCGGAATTCAGCATGGTCGGTGCGTCGTACTTGGAGCTCATGGTGCGCGATCTCGCGGCCACGATCGGCGCGCTCATGCTCGCTACCCGCGTGGGCGCGGGCATTGCGGCAGAGATTGGATCGATGGTCGTCACCGAACAGATCGACGCGCTCCGCATGTGCGCAGCGGATCCGATCGACTACCTCATCAAGCCTCGCTTCATCTCGAGCATCGTGATGACGGTTTGTCTCATCGTGTGGGTGACTGCAGTATCGTTTGTCACGGGCGGGGTGACCGCGTATGCAATGTTTGACGTCAGTCCCAAGACGTTTTTCAATCTGCAACTCGTCGACAAGGGCGATCTCATCGTTGGTCTTTCCAAATGCCTCGCGTACGGGGCCGCGATTCCCATTGTTTCTGCGCATTCCGGTCTCACGACTCACGGGGGCAGCGAAGGCGTTGGTTGGGCGACTACGCGCGCCGTCGTCAACACATCGCTCGCCATCATCATGCTCGATTTGATTTTGTCGACGTTGGGCTACTTGATTTTCGGTCCGTGATTTGACATTTGGGGCTGCGAGTCGCCTTCGGCGCTCGTCGCCCCAAACCCCTGTCGTTTGTCCTGACCACGTGCCCGAACTCCCTGAAGTCGAATACCACGCCCGAGAGCTCCGTCGCTGGCTCGAAGGCCGGCGCATCGAGCGCGCCGAAGCGGACAAGACGCGCATGTTGCGAGGAAAAACCTCGCCAAAATCGTTCGCGCAAACTTTGTCGGAACGAACCGTCGCATCCATCGATCGCCGCGGAAAATTCTTGGTGTTTCACTTGGACAATGAGCACTGCTTGCTCTCGCACCTCGGCATGAGTGGCAAGTGGCTGCGACTCGAAGCGACGGATCCCGTGCCTCGCGCATCACATGCGCGGCTGTACTTGTCGGACACGTCGGTCTTGCACAATGTCGACCCGCGCATGTTTGGCATTCTGCAACTGGTCCAGCAAGACAAACTCGACAAGCTCAAAGAGATTCGAGACCTCGGTCCGGATCCTTTGCGGGATCGTTTCGATGGCGAAGTGTTGCGGACCGCGCTTGGTAAATCCCGTGCGGCGATCAAAGCGCTGCTCTTGAACCCGCGAACGATCGCGGGCATCGGCAACATTCACGCCACCGAAGCTTTGTTTCATGCCCGCATTCACCCTTCCCGTTCCGCGGCGTCGCTCAGCCCGGACGAACTCGCAGTCTTGGCTCGGGAGATTGTCGCGACAATCCACCGGGGACTAGCCGAACACGAGAGCCACGGTGCCGTCGTGTATTTGTCCGATCACACCGGCATGGAGAATCCGTTTGCTGCGTATGGTCGTGCAGGCGAACCTTGTCCGCGTTGCGCCACGCGTTTCAGCGAATTGATCATCGGCGGACGCACGAGCGTGTTTTGTTCGAGGTGCCAGAAGACGAAACTGAAGCGGGTTCAGAATTTGAACCCTCGCTTCGCGCGCTAACAAGCGCGCTACGCGAGGCTTTGTTTACGATGGGGGGC
>DAOMZH010001018.1:0-4106 GCA_035437985.1 Polyangium sp. (in: bacteria)
CGTCGATGTGCCCGTGGATCCGCTGGCATTTGCTCTGGTTTCACGTCGCGAACTCGCACGCGATTGGGTCGGAAATGCCGCGACGGGATCCCTTCCAGAACGACGCTTGGCGGCACGACTTCTCGAACGTGCGTGTCGCGAAGCTGCACGTCGCGCGAGCCAAGGTGACGAAGATGCCTTGCGCCTCTTTCGGGGTATCGGTTCGACAAACGCCTCCATCAACCGCAATTCCTCGCTTTCGGACGTCGTTTGCGATGCGTATCGACGACTCCTCACGGATCGCGAAACGCTCGTTTGGCGTCATGCAGCAGCGGCACGAGGACTTCTGGCCGGCGCAATTCCCAGCTTGCGCGAAGAGATCCGGGGTAATCTTGGGACAAACCTGTCGCCTACGGAATGGCGTCGAGCCGCAACGTCACTCGTGGCGAGCATCGCGTTCGATCCCCAAGGCGGATTCGTTGCGTGCCGAGATCTGTTGGGGTCGAACCTCGTCCGCAAAGATCCGGGCATTCCGATGGCCATGCTCTGGGGTTTGCCCAGGGCGGTCGATGCCGAACCCGAAACGGCAGAAAGATTGCTCGACGCAATTGCGGAAGCCCATCCGATCATCATCGCGGACGGCCTGATCGAGCTGAACGCCGAGCTTGGAACATCGTTCGGAGCGCGAGCTCGTGCGACCTGCATTCAAGCTCTCGCGCAGAGCTTGACGTTGCCACAAGACGACGACGGTCTCACCGCGCTCGGCCAGTGCATGTTGCGGGATCTCGAAGGTCACGAACCTTCGGAACTCGCCGCTGCCGTGCGAAATGCCGTCGCCGCGTTCGTCGAGATCGGTTGTCGCGAAGCAACGACCCTCGCGCTCACCGCGATCGAACATGCCTCGAGCACGCTCGATGCTCTCGAAGTTCTCGGCGCAACGACGGCTGGCGACACATCGCGCGCGAGTATGTCGCGACGAACTGCAGCGCGTCTACTCCGTGAGCTCGACATGAACTTGTACGAGTCCGGTTTGCTTCGAAGTTTGGTGTTGCTCGAACGGCGAACGGCAGGCAGCGACAGCGGAGCCGCGGCGGGTCTCGAACAAGTGGATGATCGCGTGACGCGTTGGCTCTTGCGCGTGGAAGCGGTGTCGCGACGTGAAGGAGGGCAACCGCATCCCACGTTTCACCAAAGAAACCTGCGCACGCTGTTGCACGTCGTCGACGGAGAATCGACGGAAGGCACCGAGGACGAAAATCGCGGACGGGGCAAGCTGCGGCTGCTCGAAACATGCGATGTGCTCACCCGTCGCCTCGCAGCAGAACCCGTGTCGCCCTTGCGTCGAGCGGTAGCGGCGACAGTTGCCCGCGCGTTCGACGCGCTCGTGCGTGCAGGTGCGATCGACGCCGCTGACGCGTTGCTCTTCGCTTCGATGCGCACTGGCGATCACGGCACGCTCGAAATCATTGCAGAAGCAAGTGTTCATCCGGACGTACGGGAACTCTTTGCCTGCTTCGGCAAATTCACCGGTGCGTTGCGTCCCGAAGTTCTGGGAAACGATCCGACCGTTCGCTCCGCGGCAGTGCTCACAGCGCTGACGAAGTTCATCGGCGACCTGCCTGCAGGAACATCACAACGCATCGAAGGCTTGCGGACGGCGTTGAGTCGACTGGCCCGAAGTCTCGACGCAATCCGCGTTGCCCGCGCGCTGGCGCCTCTTTCGGATGCCTCTGGAAAAGAAGCTTCACCACTCGAGAGCCTCGAAGACGCGCTGACGACTCTGTCGCGACTCACAGCGGGAGCGTCACGTCGATTTGCGTACAACGACGAGGAAGAACCGCCGACATCGGTGGCGTTTTCCGCATCGAGCCTGGCGTCGGTCGTGAGCATGGCGCGCGATGGTAGTGCCGCGCCAAACCTCGAACGAACGATCGAACAACTCTTGGCAACGGCAAACGCGAACTTGCCGAACCCTCTGGTGCAAGCGACCGGCATCGTTCTTCGGCGCCTCGCGACGCTTCCAAGCCAGCAATCGACGCTCATTGCACGTCCGCAAATCGATGCGCACATGTCCGATGCCCCCTTGCCTGCGTGGTTGCCACCGCATCGAATCGTGGGTGGGTTTTATGTGCAACGTCGTCTCGGCGGTGGATCTCTGGGCAGCGTGTTTGTCGTAACGCGCGCCGAGGAACGGCATGATCCAAACGCCGAAAAGTTTGCTCTCAAAGTACCTGATTACGATGCAACCGCAGCGCGAAGTGTCTCCGAATCCGAATTCTTGAAGCTCTTCCGCCAAGAAGCGGGCGCGTTGCTTTCCCTTCCGGATCACACGAACTTACCGAGGTTCGTGACGTTCGACGCCGGCGCTCGACCCAAGCCGATATTGGTCATGGAGCTCATCGAAGGCATCCGTTGCGAGCACCTCATCGACAACCGTCAGGTGAGCGTCGAGATGGCGCTCTTCTTGATTGATGGAATTCTCGCGGGGCTCGAGGCGATGCATTCCGAAAAAATCGGACACTTGGACCTCAAACCATCGAATGTCGTTTTACGTGGTGGAACAGAGCCGGTGCTGGTGGATTTTGGTTTGGCTGGGCGACAGATTCGTCCCGGATGTGCGACGGCAGCTTATGGTGCCCCTGAAATTTGGGGAGCAGCTCCGGACGGCGCAATCGCGACACCAATGACGGCCGATATCTACAGCTTTGGCTGTTTGGCTTATGAAATTCTTTCCGGGAACATGCTCTTCGATGCCTCGAGTGATGCCGCAATGATCACGGTGCACGTGTCGCACGATGGTTTGCCCCCGAAGATTCGCCGCATCACCAACGGCCGGCTCGCATCCTTGGGCATGTTTCTTTATCAATGCTTGCGCCACAATCCGAGCCATCGGACACCAGCCTCGGGTTTGCGGGCGATCCTGCGGCGCATCGCGCCCGAGATGCGTCGCTGCACGTGGCCCGTCATCGTCGAAGAAGAATAGAAAAAAAAGAACGACGAGCGCCGCAGAAGGTGCGTCTAGACAAACGGCTCATTTCTTGCCGAATGTGCTCTTCTGGGGAATGACGTTTTTCTCGTCAAACGATGGTGTATCGAGTTTGCCCTTGGGGCTTGGCTTGGGCGCCGTCTTGGGTGTCGTCGATTTGGGGACGACTACGGTACTCGTGGGCTTGGGTGTTGTGTTGCGCGGACCGACGTCGGACTTCTTGTCAATCTCCGGCGCGCTCTTTGGCCCGAGATCGTTTTGAAGAATCTGCGACGTCGTGGGAACCGGCGTTGGTACAGGCTCTTTGACGAGATTCGCTTTCTTGCGCGCCCATTGCACCTCTTGCACCGCATCGCCGATCGGATCGAGCTCTTTCGCTTCGTCGAGCCCCTTCAAACAACGGTCGAAGGCTCCTTCGTTGCATTGCTTCAGCGCCTCGGCTCGCAACAGCTTCGCCCTTTCCAGCGCATCGTTGCGGATCGGCTCCGCAGAAATCTCGGGTTTGGCGATCTCGGGACCATCGGGAGTTCGTCCCAAAATACGCCACACGACGAAGGCACAAACACCGAGGGCCGCGACAGCTGCAAGCTCGGCAATCCAACGTTCTTTCATCCAGCGGCGCATGCGAGACACGCGCTGACGCACGCGCGCAGCCGGAACACGTTCGTCCGCGGCGATGTTCTCGAGTTTTTCCCCTTCGCCTTCTCGAGCCATCCACGACAGCGTTTTTTGGGCTTCTTCCGTGGGTGGAGCTTGCTTTTCCGCCCAACGCAAAAGCGATTCTTCCTCGACGGGTGGAGGATTCGTCATCAACTCCGGAGGGTCACCAACCTCTTCGCGGGCGGTTCGTCGGTGTGTATCGACGACCTTGTGTTTGGCAATTCCCAGCAGATATTTGCGAAGTTCTTCCTTTTCGGTCGGAAGGTTTTTCGCGACGAGCGCGTCGCACAAGACCGTCTGGACGATGTCGTCAGCGTCGGCAGCGGATACACGACGCTTGACGAATTCGAGCAAGAACCTCCGCAGCTCGGGATCAGCGAGGAGGTCGTCGACCTTGGGCACGTCGACTTTCGGTAGGTCCATCGGCAACGGGGTGCTCATCGACCCCTCATCGGAGAAGGTATCCGGAATGTGACACGCT
>DAOMZH010001019.1:0-4097 GCA_035437985.1 Polyangium sp. (in: bacteria)
CGCTTCGTTCAAGGTCCTCGAGCATGCCGGAGACGAGTTTGTCGAGGATATCGCGCCCGCTCGCGCCACGCTTTTGGGAAAATAGATACAAGCGCAAAAGTAGAACTTCGGCCCACGTCGCATCCCGAGAGTGCCTAGCAAAAATCTCTTGCTGCGCAGCAAGGGTCGTCAATAAAGTTTCGTGCGTCGCCGCGAGATACTCTTGAAATGACAAGTGCAAAAACGAAAGTTTTCCCCCTCCACGATCGGCCAACAGCCCTACCCGATCACAAGCGTAATCTATGAAGTCCCGCATTTCATTCTGCGCCTTCGATGAAGAAATGGCGCGACTACGACGCTCGATGTCCGCATGGTGAGTCGTCAAAAACGCGAGCGCATCGTCGCGAGAAAACAAGCCACGCGCGTGATTTGCTTCGTCATTGATGAGCAGCCCTCGTTCCTGTACGTGATATGCGAGCGCTTCCAAATAATCTCGGGGCAATTCTTTGGGCAGTGCAAGCTCCTCGAAAGCGTGTTTCTGCCGCCGCTCCCGCGCTTCGAGCCAATTGCGCAAGAGCATCTCGACGCATTTGTCGTAGAGTTCGCCGCGATCTTGCGGCAAATCGCCCGAGACGCGGTGCACAAAAGCCATCAGTGAGAGCAAAAGCGGATTTTCCGCGAGCGCTCGAACTTGTTTCGTCCGAAAAATGGCTTGGCGCAGCGAACTCTTCTGCTCGGTCTGCTTTGACGAATCGTAGGGGAATTGAATAGAATACCAACGACTCAAGAAGTCATCGATTTGCGCGTCGTCCAGCGCGCCAATCATGATGTGGTCGAAGTCCTCATTCGACAGCGCAATATCGTGCGTATATCCGTGAATGCGCGAAGTGACCCAAATTGGACAATTCGGGTACTCGCGTCGCATGTCTCGCACACGTTCAGCAACTTGCCTACGTGCCGCGCGAGAACCAACCTCATCGAGGCCATCCAAAAGGACAATAGCTTCCTCCATACGCAAGGCTGCATCGAAAAATGCCGGATGGGCAGAGGCCAGGTTGCGTTTTCTCTTGTAATGCTGGGCAAGGTAATCGAGCAACGAAAGGTCTTGCTTGTAATCTTTGCGCGCTTCTTGTTCCGCCAAAGCATATTCACGCAGCGAAACGAAGAGCGGAATCCTCCTGGGCGGAGGCGTGTACTCGGGCCACGTCGCAGCTCCCCGAGCATGCAACAATGCGAGGTACGAGAGGAGCATCGTCTTGCCCATACCGGGATCCCCGAGAACGATCACGGATTTTTCTTCGCTCAACAGCGAAGCCAGCGCCATTCGGTTATCGCGATTTTGTTGTTCACAAAAAACGGTGGGTACGAAAAGATCGGCAAGACGAATATGCGCTTTGGCATCTTGTCCCCGCAAAGCCTCTGGCGGAAACCCAAGCAAGTCCACGCGTTCTTTGTCGCGGATGATTTCTTCGCAATAATACCGATTGAACGTGCGAAAGTCGAAACCTGGATCGAGTCCGGGCAATTCTTTGGCCGCGAGTTCGGGGTAATAACGGGCCAGAATGGCGGGACAACGATTGAGCAATTCCGCTACATATGCCATATCGCGCGCTTCGACTACTACCACTTCGGATTTGGATTGCGCTTCGAGCCAGGCTCGCTCATCCCTCGTCAGATATCGCGGAAAGATGAAAGGATAGGTCTTTTTGCCCGATTCCTCGAATTCGTAGTCGTCGTATGGAACTAATTCGGTAATACGCTCCTTCAAATCATCTGCGACCTCGCCCTGACGAATGTCATTGGTCGGCCACACGATGAAGATTTCGTCGTGTAATCCAGGAAATGATATGCCGATTCGATGAATGTAGCTTCCGTAGGGATGCCACACTGGACCATGGTGTCGCTGGAATTTCCATATCCCCGAATAAATACGAATGAGCCCACCAATGAGATCAGCAAATTCCTGTCGGCCCTCCTCCCCTTGCGGCAACCGCTCCACAATCGGTGGCAATGTTGTACTCGGACGAACTTCCTGATCACGTCGCTCGAAATGGAAAACCTTCCCATCTGGTCCGCGTAAAACCACCACCGCACTCAGTGCTTGCGCACTCCCTTCGTTCGCACCAAGCACCGCTCGTCGCCCTTCGTTCGCAGCAAACAATACGTCCCCCGCCCCGTGATGGGCCTCGGTCAACGCTCGGTAAAACTGCGTCGAAAACGTTTGCGCTGCGTCTGCACGCACAGGCCACAAATGGGCGACGACCGCGTCCGCGCCTGCACCGGCCAAAATCTCCGCTGCCGAAGCAAAAGCTCCGGGTTTGGCGCCTTCGCACGCTTCCAGTACAATCAATCGCAAGTTGTCGCGGAAATGCGCTTTCAATTGTTCCGCGAACAATCCCGCCGCGATCCATTTTTCTTCGCCGTCACTATCGTCCGCCATCCGCAGTTCGGGTCGGTTTGGCGCAGCTAAACGACCATGCCCAAGGAAGTGCACCACATGCGACGCAGGCCCTTGGCGAAGTCGATCCAAAATGGCCGGCACTCTCGTGATTGGTCCTTCGAGCGGCTCGAGCCACTCCACTTCCTTTCGTTCGATACGCTCAGCCAGCGCGAGCTTCAGGTTTGTCAGACCATCACTTCCGTTTGGCGCAATCGCGAGCACCCTGATGGCCCCAGACACCTCACGCGGTAGCCACGGTTCGCCGCTGAAAGCGCCACGTACAGGAAAAACACTCGCGGAAGTGCCCCAAAACCAGAGAGATTCGTCTGCACTGCACAAAGCTTCCCAAGGCACGGCGCGTAACACGGGGTCTTCCACCACGAAACGCACGAGCAGCGAGCCTCCACCAGCCTCGCAAAGCCGACCGAAGCGCACGCCACTTTCACCATCGAGCAGGGCCTTGTGGATGGCTTGAGCATCCGCGAGCAGCGTACCGCCCACCGGCTGCCCGTACGCCGCGGCCCGCTCGACGTCGCCGGCAAACTTCTCCAGCTTGTCCCGCGATATGCCCAAGTCTCGGCGCGACAGTTGCTCCCAACGACTGCCACGAATGGCGACAAAGACCCTGGTTTCGTCGCTCGTGATGGTGAACTCGATCCACGTCGGCTGGGTGTCGGAAGTGCTCATGGATGGCGAGCGCCACATTAGTCCAGACCATTACGGGGGAACAAGGGGAAATCTATGCGGAAGCGTCACGTTCTGTTCGGTCCCAGGCGTGGAGTCACGTGCATGCGCTCACTCCATGGGTCCTGCCACATCGCTGGCCACAAGGCGCTCAATGATATCCCTCAGAATCACCGGATTGCCATTCCAATGCTCGTGAGCTCGGAACATGCGCAACTCCAACGTAATCGTCAAATGCTTGAAATCCGGCGTCTCCTCACGAGGCGCGAGCGGAAAATCTTCAACCAAAGGAACGTCACGCCGTTCCTGTCGACGGTCCTCGTAATACCGCTCGTATGCACGCTTGGCTTGTTCCCGCGTTTTTGCCCCGACAAGGTATTCGTTCAACTTCGCTTCGGCAACGCGCGGATCAACGACTGTGACATTTTGATCGAGATGCTTGTCGAGCTCGGCGACATTGCCCGTCAATTCGCTTCCGTTGAAATACCGATTGACGATACGTGCCCGACGAGCAACGACCTTGGGACCAAAAATCGGCCCGAAAAACTTCGCGGCTGCGATGGCGCGCAACACCGACCTCACTTCGATGATCATGGTGGATTTTTTCGGAAAACGAACGAAGCCAATCACTACGGATTCGTCGTCCTCGAGCCGCTCCTGGCTGTACGCTCCCAGCTCCAAATCCTCCGCCTCGGCAACGAAATACCAGCGCCAATGGCCATTCTCGCGTTCCTCCATGCAACCAAGCTGGGAAAAGATATTCGTGACAAATGCCCGGCCAGGAATCGAATATGTCAAGCGCACAGGTTGATACGGCTCACCTGTGCTCGTGATGATGAGCTTGCGATCGGAGCGCATGGGAGTCAGTGAGAACTTGGCCATGGCCCGGACAATCGTTCGTCTCGGGAGCGTTGTCAAACCATTTTTGACGACGACAAACTTCTTTCTGACAGGTCGTCTGTCTGCTAAAGAGTTCGACTACCCACGTGCAAAG
>DAOMZH010001020.1:0-4094 GCA_035437985.1 Polyangium sp. (in: bacteria)
CGGTGATGTGCCGGAAGGACCTGTCGCGGGCGAGCCAGCAACGCCGAGTGCGAGTGTCGCGACTGCAGGTTGATTCAGCTTTGCATCGACACTCGTGTTGACGGATTTGCCCCCGTACGTTGCAGTCACCGTGTGTGCACCCGTCTTGACGAAGATGGCGCTCAACATCGGCGATTTGCCCACGACAGTTCCATCGACCGTGATGTCTGCACCTTGCGCATCAACGAGCACCACGATGTGACCCGTGCGGCGCTTTGCTTCGGCGATCCCTTTTTCAGCGGCTGCTTTTTGATCCGGCGCTGCCGTCGGCATTTCCCGTAAGAACTGCTGCAAGTGATTGCCGCCGTCCTCGACGTGATTCGACTTCAACTCTGCTTGGCCGAGGTTCAACAAAACAGCGGGATGCTTCTTGAGCGTATACGCCTGCAAAAAGGCAGCTCGCGCTTCCTCGTGACGACCTGCATCCGATGCTTTGACCCCGTCTTGAAAACGCTGTCGCGCGACTTCCGTCACCGCATCATCGGCGAAAGCGAGGGGACTGCCCAAAGACGCCGGCAATAGTCCCATTCCGGACAGCACGGCTGGACCAGTGAGCGAAAGAAACAAGGCAGTGACGCAAACGCGTGTCTTCATCAAATCCTCGGCGTATCGGGAAATGACCCGAAGTCATGAATCTTCGAGTTATCGATTCTCACAGGGGAGGGCGTGAGCGCAAGTTATATACCAGTGGTCAGAACGGCGTCTCGCGAATGATTCCATCACCGGTCTTGGGCGCAGCCGTCGGTTTTGGTGTGGGAGCAATCGTTGGAGCTGCCGTGGGCTTCGGCGTCGCCGCGATCGTGGGACTCGGCACCGCCGTGGCTGTTGCAGTCGGCTTGGGCGGTATGTCCACCTTCGGGGCATCCGTCTTTGGCGCATCCGCCTTCGGCGCATCCGTCGTCGGAGGCACGATCGGCGGGGTGGTCGTCGTCTTGGGCGCGTCCGTCTTGGGCGTGTCCGTCTTCGGCGCGTCGGCCTTGGGCGTGGTGGTCTTAGGAGCATCCGCCTTGGGCGTCTCCGTCTTGGCCGTCGCCGGTGTCTCCGCAGGAGCCGCAACTGTTTTCGGGGCCTCGGGCGTGTCCGCCTTCGGTGCTTCCGGTTTGCTTCCGGCGGTTTCTTGCTGCGTTGCCGTCGCTTGTGTGTTTGTCGGCGACGCGGGTTTGTCCGCTTCGCTTCCACCCATCATGTTCTTCCCGACGAACAAGAGCGCCGCGACGGCAACCAGGGCAAACACGACCTTCATCATGGTTCCCGATGACGAACGTTGCATCGGGATCTCATCAATCGGTTCAGCAACGGCTTCTTCTCGCCGCACGTCACTCGGTTGATCGACGACCGTCGCTGCAGCTTTGGCCTGAGGTTTGTCCTCGGCATTTTCGTTCACAGTTTCCGATGCGTGTTCGACGATCGCCGCGGTTGCGTCGGTCGAACTCGGAGCTTCGGATTCTGGCGCGGGTGCTGCGGCTGCGTCGGCTGCCGCTTCGGCAGGCTCTTGCTGCGCTGCCGCTTCGAGGGGAGGCTCTGGTGCTGGTGCTGCTTCGGTCGGAGCTGCCGGAGGTGGTGGCGCAGCAGCTTCTACGATCGGTGCAGTGGCGACGACGGCAGCTTCGGGCTCAGGTGCTTGTTCCTTGGCTGCTGTTTCGACTGGCGGCGGAGGAGCGGCTTCTTCGGCCAGCGCCCCCGTGCCAATCACCGTGGCTTTCATACTCGGTGGACGAGCAGCGCCCGCCGGTGCCGAGGCGACGGCTTTGGGTTTGTCCGCATTCTCCACGGGCGTACGGCTGGCGGCTCCGTTGCCGTTTGCCCGCGCGCCATTCGCCGGTGAAGTTGCCGTGACGGCCGCAATGGGAGCAATCCCCACCAGACCGTCCATTTCCCAAGAGGGCTTGAATTGTAGTGCCAAACGATCGAGTTCGTCCGGCGTAAAGCGCCCTGTTTTCCCTTGAATTTGTTCTAAAGCCATGGGTGGCGTCGAAGGTACCACCCCTCTGGTCGACCGCCAAACGCGAGATCTCGAAGTCGGACGATTCGTCCCTCAGTGGATTTCGTGCCGACCTGCACAAGCCAGAAACTCGGGCCCCGGGTAACCGCCAAAACCCGCTTCATTCATGCAGATTCCGTTTGATTGACCAGCAGCCGACCCGCAGCAAAGTTTTCGTTGCCGAGCTGGTCGGCGTAAACCGGATCGAAGTCGATGGGATCGAAGAACACACGCCGAGTCGAGTTCGCATTCGGGGCGAAGTGGGGACGAACCCTCTCGTGCACGAGCGCGCAGCATCAGCTCGTCGTTGGTGCGCTTTTCGTTTGCTCGGTGTTGCTCGATGGGTGCAGCCAAGGAGCACCTGCTCCACCACCTGCGAACAACGCGCCGACTGAAGAAGCTCGGGCGACCGCACTTCTCGATTTGCACACACCGCTTCCTCCACGTGCTGAGGTCGTGGCTCTCGCCGATGCCGTGGCCATTGCTTCGTCGCGTGCAGGGCACAATGAACGAGGAGCCGTGTTGGCCGAGCTGGCAGCGGCTCTGCGTACGCGCCTATTTCGGCTCGATCGTGCGGATGCAGATGCACGCGAAGCGCTCGAGTTGCATGCCGCTGCTGCAAGTGCCGCCGCCGGGACAGCGGCTGGTTGTGAAGCCGATCGGCTACGCGCGCTTTTGGCCGGAGAACTTGCAGGCGATGCCGCATTGACGTTTCGCGAGCTGTATCTCGCGTCGCGTCGCCAAGCTGTGCTCGTGGCTCGGACGTCGTGTCCAGCGGCGATTGAGCGCGCATTGGCGTTGGCAACCGCGTATCGCCCACGTGGCGACGCGATGACGGCGCTCGAGCGGGAAGGGGATGTAGCCGCGACAAACGCCGCGCGGGGAGCGACGGCTCCGTCGGCATTTGCTCCATCGCCCGCAGGTTCTGCCCCGACGAACGGCACGGCAACTCCGGCCTCGACGGCCCAGAAAAACTCGACCTCCGATGACAACCAAGTCGTCGTTTCTCCGAAGGACGACGCGGTTCCCAAGGGGCCTGTAAAGATTGTCTCGGTTGAACCTTATGGAAACGACAAGGGTGGTCGCGTCGTCATCAACTTGACTGGCCCCGCTGCATTTCAAGTCGGAACGCTCGGCGCGGATGCGAGCGCCGGTAAAGATGCGCGTGTCTTCGTCGACATCGCCCGCGCGACGTCACGTGGCGTCAAAAAAGAAATGGACGTGGGTGGTGTGGTTCGTCGCGTACGCCTAGGCGCGCAAGAGAACGGCACCCGAGTCGTGCTCGATCTCGCCGCGTCGCTTTATCGGCGTGTGTTTTACCTGCCCGACCCCTTTCGCATCGTCATTGACGTCAGCACTCGACCTCCACTTCGTCAGGACAAACAATCCTCGACAGGTCAACGCGAAGTTCGCCGCATCGCGATCGATCCCGGACATGGCGGTCAAGACTCCGGCGCCACAGGACCTACAGGACTCACCGAAAAAGCCGTGACGCTCGACATTGCTCATCGCGTCGCGACCATCATCTCGCGCGAGCTCGGCATCGAAACATTGCTCACGCGCGACGACGACACATACATCCCGCTCGATCTGCGCACAGCGCGCGCGAATGCATTTCACGCAGACCTCTTCGTGTCGATCCACTGCAACGCAACCGAAAACGGAACGGCACGTGGTCCGATGACGTTTTCCCTCGATCGCGTTCGGAATCCGGATCGCTTGACCATGAACATCGCCGAGCGCGAGAACGCAGCGCGTCCTACGAAACCGGGCAAGGAGCACGATATCCAAGCCATCGACGAAGAGATGGCGCTCATCGTGTCGAACCTCGATGTCGGCGACTTGCTCGAACGCTCACGCCACGTCGCGGACTTGGTCCAACGTTCCGCGATCGCTTCACTCGGACAACGTTGGCCCGACACGAAAGATCAAGGCACCAAGTCAGCCGGATTTTTCGTGCTCGTTGGCGCAGACATGCCGGCGGTGTTGTTCGAGACTTCGTTCATCTCGAATCCCGAAGACGAAGGTCGCTTGGCAACGGCGGATTATCGGCAAAAGCTGGCGGACGCGGTGG
>DAOMZH010001021.1:0-4084 GCA_035437985.1 Polyangium sp. (in: bacteria)
TAAGCAGGCATTTCGATGCGCTTCGGGCAAGCGAAGAAGGGCCAGCCGTAGTGTCGACCCTCCCGAACGCAAAGTTGTTTTCCCACGCGCAAGCCAAAGAAGCAACGCTCAAGTCATTACATGGCCCGTCGATCTTGCATATCTCGACGCACGGCTTTTTCGATAAAAACGTTTCGAGTTTGCATGATCCGCCGCATAGAAACATGAATGTCAACGCGCCACTTCCCGCGGAAAATGCGCTGGTGCGTGCGGGGCTGGCGTTTGCCGGGGCCAATCAGGGCGTCGTTGGAGGCGAAGATGGCATCTTGACGGCACTCGAAGCAGCGCAGCTCGATTTATGGGGCACCAAATTGGTGGTCTTGTCGGCATGTGAAACGGGAATGGGGCAAGCGGAAAACGGGGACGGAGTTTATGGATTGCGCCGTGCTTTTACGATTGCTGGAGCAGAAACAGTAGTCATGAGCCTTTGGCAAGTGGACGCAGCCGCGACGACGGATTTGTTGACGCAATATTATGCGGGTTTGTCCTCGGGTGGTGGTCGTGCAGAAGCCTTGCGTCAAGCGCAGCTGGCAATGCTATCGAGTCGTGACAGGTCGCACCCGCATTATTGGGCAAGCTTTATCGCGTCGGGAAACGACAAGGCCATGGATGGGCGCGTGGTGGATCCTTCATTTGGACGAGTCAATCCGAGTGCTCGCGGATGTACGTGCGACATGGGAGCGCATAGCGACGCCGATGATCGCTGGAGCTTCGGCGCTATTGTTGGTGCGTGGATTGCCGCAACGTGGCGGAGACGCAGATGTGGCTGCCTTGACGCCAATCGATGGTCGATGCATATGCGCTCCTTCCAGTTCGAGCTTCCCAATGGTTTGTCTCAGGCCAGCGAGGTCGCCCACATCCAACCCAGACAGGTCATCGTGGAGTAGTTCTCATTTCACCAACCGCCCAACCGCCTCATGCAGCACCCGCACCGCCTCCTCATCGCCCGCCTTCGCCGCCGCGAGCTGCTCCTCAAGCAGCCTCGTCACGAGCGCCATCCAAGTGTTCACAGCTACAGAATTTGTAACGTTTACGCCCTCGGCTCGGGCTCGCGAATCCCGTTCCGAGGTGGGTTTGTCCGCGTCGGCGGAATCGTCAGTAGGTGGGTCTGAATCGTCAGTAGCCTGTGCGAACCGTCGCGATGCGTTTCCAGAACGCCTTCGTTTACGCGGTTGGCGACGATTCGATATTCCTTTATTGCCTTTAAAATCCCTTGACCGAGAGGTCGTCCCGGTTCGAGTCCGGGTGGGGCTACTAGCACTGAAACGGCTGTTTTTGTGATTCCGGATGAGCCCGCTTGTCGTTCTGGGACAAACTTCTCCGGCGTTTCACGCGGCGATTCGTTTCCGGCGATTGCTTGGGACAGCTCGTCCGCTGGCGGCGTAGCTGACGAAGCCAAAGTCGGAGAAGACGGCAAGCTTGACGAGTCGACGAGGATGTATCCGTCCGGTCGCCCGCGTGATTCCCTTCGTACCCCTTCGTGACCAATCCTTGGCGCCGGAGGTTTTTTATGGCACGGCGTACGAAGCATCGATTGACGCTCGCGGAATGCAAATGGCGTACGATTATCGCCGAATGGCGGGACAGTGGATTGTCCGGGCCCGAGTTCTGCGAGGGGAAAGGGCTCAATGTCAACACGCTCCACGTGTGGAGCAGCAAGCTCAAGAAAATGGACGCGGAGCGCGCAGAGGCAAAGGAGCCGCCTCCGCCGTCGTTTCTACCCGTCGAGTTCATTGATGAAGACGACGAAGATGACGAAGAATGGGAGGAACTCGATACAATTGACGTGCACCTCGCATCTGGCGATGTGATCTGTGTTCCGGGCGATTGCGATATGCAGCAGGTCGCCCAAATCGTGGCGATTTTGCGTAAGGAGTGGCAATGATTCCCGCGCGCACGGCCATTTTCGTCGCGACCGAGCGCTTCGATTTGCGCCGGTCCTTCGATGGCCTCGCGGGACTCGTCAAAGAAGTCCTGCGGCAAGACCCGTTTTCAGGCGCCTTGTTCATGTTTTTCAACAAGGCCGCAGACAAAATGAAAATCATCTGGTGGGACAAGTCCGGATACTGCGTCCTGTACAAGCGACTCGAGCGTGGGACGTTTCGTATTCCGCAGGCCCTCGAGCCAGGCGCACGAAGCGTGACGATCGAAGCCGTTGAAATGGCGAAGATACTCGAAGGAATCAGCCTTCCCCCGGGCAAACGACGCGTAGGGACCTTCGGTTCCTAGAAAAACGTTTTCAGGTAAAACTTGTCCTTGACAAACGGGCGCGGCGCCACTATGGTCCGCGCCCGTGACGTTTGCTGAGTTAGAAAAGCGATTCATCGCCATGGAGCGGCGGCTCGCCGAGCAGGAAAAGAAGCTCGAGCGCGCGTTGCACGAGCGCGACGAATATCGCAAATTGTACGAGCTGACGCACATCGAGCTCGAGCGGACACGACGGCACATTTTCGGCCAGAAGGCCGAGCGTGTCAATCCTGCGCAAACGCAGCTCGCCCTCGATGCGGTCGTACAAGCGATTCGCGGTTCGACAGACCATGAGGAGCCTACGTCATCCCCGCCAAACCAATCCGAGGCATCGAATGGTCCGCCAGGGGATGCAGCTCCGCCGCCTGCAAATCCGCCGAAATCCAAGGAGCGAAAACACACGCCACACGGTAGGCAAAAGCTACCCGAGCATTTGCCCGTCGAGGAAATCGTGGTCCCGCCGCCCGAGATTTCGGGCGAAATGGCCGCGTCGCTCGTGCGCATCGGCGAAGACGTCAGTGAAACGCTCGAATGGCGGGCCGCGAGCATGGTACGCGTGCGTATTGTCCGGCCGAAATTCGCCGTCAAAGGCGAGCCCGAGCGTGGGGTCGTTTCGGCGCCGGCCCCTGATGCGCCACTTCGGCGTTGTTTGGGCGGTCCGGGGCTCATTGCACATGTGCTGACGAGCAAATTTGCGGACCATTTGCCATTGCATCGGCAGGAAAAAATCTATGCGCGCGGTGGGGTGTCGCTCGCGCGGTCGACGATGTGCAATTGGGTCGAAGAATCGACGAGCCTGCTCAAATACATTGTCGAAGCCATGGCCGCGGATGCTCGAAATGCCCATTGCATCGCGATTGACGCGACAGGGGTGCTCGTGCAGGCGAAAGAGAAGTGCCGGCGGGGGTATTTCTGGGTCATGGTCGCGGACCAAGATCACGTGCTTTTCCGATTTACGCCACGGCACGTGCAAGATGGGCCCAAAGATTTCTTGCGTGGATACAAAGGGTATGTCCTCGCGGATGCCAGCAATGTGTACGAGCTGCTTTACAAGGACGAAAATGTCACAGAAGTCGGCTGCTGGGCGCATTGCCGAAGGTATTTTTACGAGGCATTGTCGTCGGACAAGGAGCGAGCGCTCGCGGGCATTGGTTTCATTGGACAACTCTACGAGATCGACAACGACCTCAAAAAGAAGGAGTTGGCGCCGGCTGCGCGGACGGAGGAGCGGCGAAAGCGGGCCGAGCGGATTCTCGAGGCATTCAAGATTTGGCTCGAAGTCGAGCATCTCACGGCGTTGCCCAAGAGTCCCATCGGCAAGGCCATTGCCTATGCGCTCAATCATTGGGTGCCGCTCACTCGATTCCTCGAGGACGGGCGATTGCGGCTCGACAACAATCGGAGTGAATTGGAGCTCCGGCGTCAAGCCGTCGGAAGAAAAAATTGGCTCTTCGTCGGCAGTGACGACGGGGCCGAGTGGAATACCATTGCCGTCTCGCTCATTGCTTCCTGCGAGCTGCACGGAATCGAGCCCTGGGCTTATTTGCGCGATGTTTTGATTCTCTTGCCCGATTGGCCCAAAGACCGGGTCCTCGAATTGGCCCCCAAATTCTGGAAGCAAACCCTCGAGCATGTGGACACTCGTCAGCGGCTCGACGACAGCGTCTGGAGCCGCGTGCACCGCCCGGCGCCGAGTTGATGGTCGTTTGCGAATGGGTTTGACCGGTACAGTAGGCACTGCCGATTCGGCGGACGTGTCAGCGGGCCTCGTGCGTGGTCGACGAACTTTGGGCGGCTG
>DAOMZH010001022.1:0-4083 GCA_035437985.1 Polyangium sp. (in: bacteria)
CGAAAGTGGACTTGTTCGATCACCCGGACGAAAATGGAAATTGGCATTGGTCACTTGCGGCGCGGAATTTCCGCGAGCAGGGTGTGGATCGCATTTTTCCGTATTCCAAGATCTGGGCGCATCAAGGTGTGGATGTGCAACATCCCGTGGCGCGGCAGCTGATGGACTTTTTCGGGACGACCACGCCGGTCACCGGCCTTGACAAACTCAAAGAAGCTGTCGAGCGATACTTGTCGACGGACGTGGAAGCTTTGGATCGCAAGGTCACGGGAGCGATCAATTCGGAGTTTGGCGAAGTCGAAGCGCTTTTGCGCGGCGTGCTCGTGACGGTCAAAGATGGCCTCAGCGATCGCGAATTCGAGCGGCGGGCGGAGCAAGTGTTCGACATGCATTACGAGCACATTCGTTCCGGTGAAGATCCGGTGGGCCTTTTGCCGGAGATTCGCAAGCGTTTGTCCGCGTTCATGGACTTCGAGATGAGCGAAGCGCAGCGGGGCAATCGAGCGGCGCGGGCGGATGCGCGGATCGATCAAATTCGCAAGGATCTTTTGGCGCGGCTCACGCCGGAAGAAGCGGAAGCAAAGCGTCGGCAAATGCCAAGTCCGGGGCTGATGAACGAAACCGCGGTCGAAATTGAAATGCGCAAGCAAATGCGCGAGCGTGTGGCGTCGCGGATTGCGGGGCTAGGCGAGGACTTCCGAAATACTGCGCGAGAAAGCGTAGAACGCATGCTCCACGAAATGTTCGTCGAGGCGACGTTCGAGGGCGGACGATTGGATTTCTTGTTGCCAGGTGGCAAGAATCTCATCGAACGAATCGACGCGTTGGGGCGCTCCGGGCATGTCTCCGAGAGCGTCGTGCGGTACCAGAATCAAGAAATGGCGAAAGCGGATGTGGCTTTCGAGGTTCTGTCCCGATATTTCGCGCGGCAGATCGTGGACATTTTGGACGCGACCGATCCGGGCGATCGCGAAATGCGCGAGCGCGAAATGCGAGGGCTCGAGCAATTCTTCGGGATGGGAATTGCGGACAAAGCGCAGGCTTCGGCGACGTCTGGCGTGACAAACGTGGTCGGAACGGTGAAGGCGAAACTCGGGTTTGGCGAAGAAGCAGCGCAACCAGGCCAGGAAAAACCAGCTGCGATTGGGGGATTTCCGACGGCAGGTGCGGCAATGCCCGTGGCCAAACCGGTGACGCCTGCGCCGGCAGCGGGATCAGCGGCGCCCAAACCGACGCCAGCTCCAGCGACTGGACGTGATTGGACGAAAATGCTGACCCGAGTGCGGCAAGACGTCGACCGCATTTGCGACTTTTTGGAAGCCTTGGCCAAACACCCGCGTGGATTGCAAAAGTACCACGAAGAAGCCGTGCGCACGGTGCATGATTCGTGGCTGGATCGTGAAGGTGAGCAATCGCTGCGGCGTTGGGTGCGGAGCGAATGCGCGCGCATTTGGCCGCATAAGTTTGCGGCGATCGAAGCCGAGAAAGACCGCGCGCGGGCCGACATCGCGGCGCTCGAAGAACTTTTTGGTGGTTCCCCGACGAACACGACCCCGACAAACCCGAGTGGAGGATGAGCCGTGAGCCACGATCTCGCGCGATTGTCCAGTTATGTTCGGTTCTACCAAACCGTGGTGAACCAAATCGGCGCGGCTTATGAAAATATCGAGCGGACGCATGGCTCGATAAAGGCGGCGCTCGAACCGTACGCGCAACCTTTGGCGCCGGTGGGATTTGCGTCGCTCGACGCTGCGGTCGGCGAGCCAAGAGCTTATCGCAATGATTTCGGGACCTTGTGGTGGCCCATCGACGACAAAGATTTGTCGAGCTTGAACGATATTTACGAAGTCGTTGGGCGATTCAGTTTCCAAGGAGACGACAACGCGAATTTGCAGCGCGTGCAATGGCTCGTAGCGGGCGCGCGTAACGAGATCGTGACGCAACGGGCGCGTTTGGCAGACCTGCGCGAACTGTCGGCGAAATCGAAGGCGGCTGCGGCGAAAATTCTGTCGACGGAGCAAGCGCGGGCGGCAGCAGAACGCACGAAAAAGCTGGCGGAATTCGAGACGTTGGCCGAGACCGTGGTGACGCGGGCCAAACAAACCTACGACGCGGTTCGGGCCGTGCCATTTCCGGATTTGTCAGCGGCAGAATCGGCCGCAGAAGAATACAAGAAATATGCGACACGGCTCGATCAAGTTTATCAAACGTGCTTGCCGTTCTTGCGTAAGGCAATTAGCAATTTGTACGCGTTTGTCGAGTGTGAACCCGGAGCCTCGTGGCCGGACGTTTTGCCGGTGACGAAGGAATTGCCCGCGGAGCCCGTCACAGTGCCTCCTCAGGGGTCCGATGAGCTGACACGAGCCCGCGCAAGTGTGAATGCATTGGCCGAGGAAGAGATTGCGCTGGGTCGGGCGCGAGATTCGGTGGCGACGATGGCGGCACGCCTCGAAGGTGAACTTGCCGCGGCGCAAATGAAAGACGCGGAGCTCGGGCAAGAAATCACGACGGCGCATTCGGTGCTCGATGCGTGTTTGTCGCGGGAGCAAGCCGAGGGTTTGGCGAAGCAAATTGAAGAATTGAATGGGCAACGCGCATTTCGAGTAGAAGCCACGGGCGCAGTTTTGGCTCGTCAGCGACAGATCGAGGCTGCGGGAAAGTTGCTCGAGGAGGAATTGCGGTGTCGCGGGCAAGAACTGACGGCGCTCGAAGCGGATATTGCGGCGTTGCGTAAAGACGAACCCGTCTTGTTTGGCAAGGACGAATGGCGCGCGCGCCTTGGAGCGCTCGATGAGCAGCTGGCAACGCAGCAATCGACGATTGCGCAACGTACGGCGGCGTTGCATCAGGCGCAAATCGAGTATTCGAGTATTTCGGTGGAATTGCAGACGGAGCAACAAAAGCAAGCGCTGCACGAGCGACAGATTGCCGAGGCTCAAGGCAAATTGGCGCAATTCGAGGCACTAGGGCGGGAGATTGGCAACAAGCTCGGTGCGTCGCGGCCATCACGAAATGTGACGTCGGAGCAGGCACGAGATGCGATTTTGACGCTGCAAAAGGCAAAAGTGGAGTTGGCCGAGCGGATTGAAAAATGCCGGGTGGAAATGCGCCATCAAAAAGACGAAGCGGTCCGGGTATTGGCGCGAATGAAGCAGATTGGTGTCGAACGGCAACACGTGATGGCCATGGTGCAAAGCGCGGAAGTTGCGGCAACACAAGGTCGGGAAGAGGCATTGCGGCAGCTGGCGCTCGAGCGCAAGGCAGGTGTCGAGCGACATGTCGGCGAAGTGCTGGGGACGCTCGAAAAATCAGTGGCGCATGCGGGGCAGGTGTTTGTGGAGCCGGCGCGAGCGGTCGTGATCAAAGCGACGGAGCCGCGAGCGGATGCATCGGCCAATGTTTTGGCGGCAGCGGAAGCGGTGGCCCCGGTTGTGGACAAACTCTTTGCGGAGTTTGATTCTGTGCTTTTGTCGGAAGACGCGACATTGGGACAGGTGCAGCGGGAGTTTTGTGACGCGGCGGTGGATGCGTGTCGGATGGCGTGGGGTGGCTGAGTCGAATTTGCAACAGCGCGAATGCCATTGCGCAACAAAAATATGCTGCCGAGCGCTTGCACGGGTCTATGAAATTCGATAGATATCGCTAGCGCCGCGGTGCGCAATTGCTTAAGGCATCCAACGCATTTCAGAATTATGCAGGGAAATGAGATTGTAGCGGTCACGCGTCCGTTTGCGCGCGAGGAACAATGGCGCAGCGTTGGGCACGTGGTGTCGACGTTCGGTTTGTTGGCTCTGGCGACGGCAATGGCGGCACTCGCTCCGCATAGGGCGTTGCGCGTGGTCGCAATGGTGCTCGAAGGGTTGCTCATCGTGCGCGCCTTTATATTGGCGCATGATTTTCAGCATGGCGCGATTCTTCGGCGAAGCATTGTGGGCAAGATTCTCTTTTCGATTTACGGGACGCTCGTGCTGACACCGCCAAGGGTTTGGCGCGCGACGCACAACTACCATCATGCGCATACGGCAAAAATCGTGGGCGCGCAGATCGGTTCGTATCCGGTCATGACGGTGGAGATGTGGCGGC
>DAOMZH010001023.1:0-4082 GCA_035437985.1 Polyangium sp. (in: bacteria)
ACGCAAAAGCTTCCACGGTTTGTCAAAACTCCACCAACGATTGACGGCAATCGAATCGGTCAACGTGTCGACTCGATGCCACCATTTCGACGGCAAGAGCAAGACATCACCGGCATCGAGCAGAATATCCATATCGGGAGGCCCCGCGGCATCTGGGCCATCCCCTGCATCCAGCGCGCTCATGGCAAATCCGCCGAGGCCTGCAAACCTCGGCTGGAGACGCCGCTCGGGACGCCACAAGCGCCAGCGCTTTTGGCCAAACAATTGGGCATACACATTGGGCACGAAATCGAAATGAATGGGCGTCGCCGTTCCCGCCGGACCAATCCATACGACGTCCGTGCTCAATGGCCCAGTGTCAGGAAAAACCAAATCGTCACGCAAGGAAGGAACAGCCCGCAAAAGTTCGAATCCCGCGAGATATCCCGTAGCTCGCCCTTCTAATACGTCCGTCAGATAAGCTGCGGCGGACATCGACGTCGTTTTGCCCTCGCGGGCAATACGCCAACCAGCTCGTTTCCAGCGCCCCGTATGCACCGGGACGACCGCGGAACCTACTCGTTCCCGCAATGAATCCATGGTCCATTGCGCAGCGGGCCATAACGACGCTGCGCCTCGCAACACCGTGGGCTCCGTCAGATTGTCGATCGAGATCGAAGAATTCACGCGTTGGTACCTTGGTGAACGATCGTCATCAATCACTTAACCGCTCGCACCAGCACATATTCGCCGGGCAATGGATCTCCCAAGAGACCACTCAGCCCCAATCCCAATGCCGTCATCACCCAAACTTGGGTCGTCATTCGGCGACGCAGGTCATTAGCAAATAGCCGTCGTCGCGCATAACGCATGCCCGGAGGAATCACCCGATCGGTCACGCGTTTAATGGTGATCTCCTTGAATCCAGTGTTTTCGAGCATAACGTGGTATTCGTCGCGCGAGCAAAACGTATTGGGGGCAAACCTCCACGCATTCGCCGCGACGCTTTGGGCAAACCGTTGCCGTCGACTGGGGCGATCGATGCCAATGAAATCAGCCAACACCAGGCGACCTCCATCTTTCAATACGCGCTTGGCTTGCTGGAAAAAACGTTGCCGCGTATGGAAGTGAAATGCGCATTCGACCGCGGTGACGGCGTCGAACGAAGCGTCTTCAAAAGGCAAAGCAATCGCATCGCCCACCTGCACGTGAACCCGATCGGCAAGCCCTGCTTTCGCCAATCGCTCACGCGTGATGGCCGTTTGCTCGGGGCAGATATTCAAGCCTTCGGCGCTTCCGAGCTGCGCGTGGGTGCACCAATCGATGAGCTGGTCTCCAAAACCAAACCCGACATCGAGCAATCTTGTATGGGGTCCCAACTCCGCCAATTCGCCCAAGCGCAAAATCAAGGCGAGCGCGGCATCGTCGAGTTCCTGGGTCGTGTCGTTCCACAACCCCCAATTCATGTACAGCTTTTTCATCCCAAGAACGTTACGTTCCTGGTATGCGTCATTCACTCGGGGCGGGATGGTATCGTTTGTCGTTTTCATATTCGGATACGCTCAAGACAGAGCCATTTCGAATCCTGGATGTAATGTGCGAAAGTCTCGCCCATCGAATCGACTATTGCGCCGATGCACCGCATAAAGGGTCATGGGCGTGCGGGTGACCATGAAATCCGCAAAGGCCGGTTCGAGCTTGGAACCGCGGGGAATCATGGCCGCCATGTAATGCCCGCCCAACGGCCGAAGACGATGGTACGCGGCGCGCAGCAGATCTGCCAAAACGGCCGGATCGTCGTCCACGACTTCGAGGTGCGTCAAAAAAGAAAAATTGAAGCATTCTCCCGGATCGGGCAGCCGCGGATAATTTCGCAGACGGGCCATCAAATCAAAACCTCGTTTTACCCAAGCCATCGAACCGTGATAACCCAGCACCCGCGTTCGTTTGAATGGCCCCGTATCCCAGGGCGCAAGACACCCGACGATTCTTCCTTGCCGATTGCGCGTTATCAGAAAGTCCGATAAGGAAAAACCAGGCCAGGTGGCCAGTCGGCGCGTCAAAAGTTCTTCGTCCAGGCATTCGCCGAGTAACCTTCGTTTTTGCCCATCGATGAGAAATTGAAACAATTCGTCACGATCCGACGACGTCGCCTCGTTCACCGCCGGGCTTGGAGCAGGCTTGGGCGTGGTAAAATGCACTGAAGTCATGTGAAACTTGGTCATTTCGCGATAACGCGGCTGCAGGCGGCGCTTTTCAGAAATGGTCCCTTGCTTATTTCCCACCAATGCTTTTTTCGCGCGTTCATTCGTGTCGAAAATGACGGTCGTAAACAATTCCCCGCCATATTCTTTCTCGGCAAGTTCGAAAATGGCGTCGAACGCTTCGCCGAGCGCGTTGCGAGAACGGTGTTCGGGCACGATGCGCAGATCGCACAGATAACCCGATTCTATTTTGGTGTCTCCGTCCCAGGCCGTGCGTCGCGGCATACTCGCACAACCGCCCACGACGTGATCGTTGGTCAGACCAGCGAATGCATAATAGGGACCAAGGTGCATCCGCAACATGGCAAAAAAATCCGGGTCGCGTTCTTGGGTGAGCTCCAGTGACGACTTTAAATGAATGCTTTTGAAAATCTTGCACAAAGCTTCGTTGTCGTCAGGTTTGGCGAGGCGCAAATACCAGCCATCGCTCTGGTGATGGAAAGAGTCGCTCATGTTGTTGTTCCGCTCGAGGAATTCGCTAGTTTACGACCAGAATGCGGGTAGATGTCGGGATAACGCTGCATGTACCACGCGCGTAGCGCGGGCAGGTGCTCGAAAGATACTTGCGGATGCAAATGATGCACGATATGAAAGCCAATGTTTCGCGGCGCCAGAAAAAGTGTTCCAATCAGGCCCAAGCCATGATCGCGCGTAATGACGAATTGAGTTTCGGTGCGTCGATCCGCGACGGGATGATAAATGTGTTCCGCGAGGACGCGGTTACTCGACAAAAGGCCGGTGATGATCACGGGAATGACATAGCCGTACAAAACGGGGTTCGGGAATCGAATCCATAACGCGATCAATGCGAGCTGAAAAAGGAGCTGGCCGAGGTCTTCTTGGGCGCAACGAAGAACCTCCTTGGAATCGCGCAGATCTTCGCCCGAGCGGTCCTGGAGAAAGATCCGCGCATAAAAAGGACGAACCGGAGGAACCATTGACGCGACGAGCCCCACGAGCGTGCGGATCGTCCAGAAGGGAATCAAGACGACGCCCCGAATCCACAGGAGAAACCTGAGTCCCGAACGTTCTTCCGCGCCGGCTTTGAAATAAGGGTCGGTTGCCATGCCGTTATCGCGATGATGCCGCAAATGATGATAACGCATGGCATCGATCGTCGTTGCAATGGGATATCCAGCCAGAATTTCGAGTGCTCGAACGGCGAGCCCTTTCGAGCGGAGCGGCATATGGGCAACGTCGTGCAAAATCACCCCGAGCGCATGCAAACGCCCCGCAACGAGCAACGCGAGAACGGGGTAAAGCCACATCGGCCCGAGGAACATCAGGCCCCACAGTGCACCAAGGAGCATCCACTCCTCCACTGCACACCGCAGCAATCGGGCGATCGTTGGTCGTCCAAGCAAATGAGCCGGCGCTTCACTTCGGCGCACGGTGGCGACAGGCGCGGCGGCGAGCGCTTGATCAAGAGACTCGACCCAGTGTTCAGCAGGGCCATGTTCTTGTTGCGCTTGCGAAATCGACGGCATCGTCGAGCAGTGTACTCAGAGGCTTGGGTAATTGGAAGCGGCATTTTCGTGACGGTGGTGGCACCTACAACTGCCGCGGTAGGAGGTGCGGCACGCCAAAGGCGAGTGGCTCAGGGCGTGGTGTTTCTGCGAGTGGGGTAGGTGGAGGTCGGCGTGGGCTATTCACGAATGCCGACTTTGAGTTCGTCGCGCAGTGATACCAAGCGTGTAAGTTCTTCTTCGTAGTGCGTTCGCAATTCCGCTTTGGGCGTTGTGTCGGCGAGCCATTGTTCAAATTCAACAATGATGGGCTCGATGATGGCAAGACCGGCATCGTAGTGCTCGTTGTCCAAACAATACTGCGCATAAGTCG
>DAOMZH010001024.1:0-4079 GCA_035437985.1 Polyangium sp. (in: bacteria)
AGTCATGACGACCTTCAGTGAAGCGCTCGCACAAGGCATGAAAGCACATGAACGCGCAACCGCCGCGCGTGGAGAGATCGACGGCGTGCTTGCAGCGGCCTCCCACGAACTCACGGCATTCTTGAAAACGCGGGTTGTTCTGGTGATTCAAGTGGTCGATCGCCCCGCACGCGATGTGACGGCGCGTGAACAAGCCGCCGGTTTGTCCGCGCCGAGGGAGAAGACGACGATGCTTATCGCCAAGACTGAGAATGGGGCCTGGCAGGGACTTGCGGAGGTGCAGTTTGCCGAAATAGGCTTTCCGATATCGTTGCGATGGGATGCCAACTACCAGCAGGCGGCCAAGAGAGACGAGTTCGAGCAGGTACTGAGGGCACTGTTTGCCACCGCAAGCACTGGTGAAAAACTCATCAAGCTGGTTGGGCAAGCAGCTTGAAACGCTGAACTCCCGGCAAGCAGAAACTCACGTCACGAACTCGTTCGCCCGGCGTTTTGCGTCCCCGGACTGCTCGATCGATTCGTCAGCTTGCGTCGACCTTCCGGTGCCGGCTCATCACCAGGACGACTCCCGCGCGTCGACTTCGGCCCTGCGTCTTGGTCTTGCTTCTTGTTTGTCTCGGCCGCGTTTGTCTCGCCAGCCGCCCGCGCCGTCGCTGTTTCTTGCGGAAAAAAGATCGTGAACGTCGTGCCGGTCTCCGACGAATCCACCCGAATGTACCCACTGTGTTCGTCGACGATCTTCTTTACGATCGCCAAGCCCAACCCCGTTCCACCTTGCTTGCCACTCGTGACGAACGACTGAAACAGCCGCTCTTTCACTGTCTCCGGAATCCCTTTCCCCGTGTCCGCCACGCTCAACACGAAGTCCGTACCTCGTCGAAACGCCCGCACGACCACTTGCCCTTCGCCATGCGGCTCCATCGCCTCGACCGCGTTTCGCACCAGGTTGTGCACCAAGCGCGTCACCTTCGCTTCGTCGAATCGCGCCACACCCCGATCGTCCAGCTCCATCACGAGCGACACCGGACGTCCTTCCAATTCGAGCGCGAGCTGCCTCTCCAGATCTCCGAAAAACTTCGTCAGATACACCTTGCGCACCAGGATGCTGCGTTCACCTCGGGCAAACTCCAAGAGCTCACGCTGCATTGCGCTGATGGCATCGAATTGCTTCAAGATCAAACGAACGTGGTCCGCACGGACGCTGGGATCATCCGCGGTACTCATCAATTGCACGTACCCACTGATGACCGTGAGCGGCGTCCGCATGTCGTGCATCACGCCCGACAAGAGCCGCCCAATCGCCGTGAGTCGCTCGCTCTTCTCACGCTCGACACGCGACACGAACAAGCGCACCGCAGTCGAAGCGTTTGCCGAAACCAGCCGCAAGAGCGATCGATGCTCGGGCGTGAATCCATGCGGGTTCTTCGCGTTGTAAAGCCCCAGCGCCCCAAAGCATTTGTCGTTCTCACCTTCGAGCGGCACGACCACCGCGCTCTCCACTTCGAAGTCGAGCGAAGGATGCATACGCGTGAGAGCAGCTTCGGCGATCGGACCTGTCGGAGGATCTTGCGGCCCAATCTGCACTGCCTGATCGTGGTTCATCGCGTAGCCAAGAAGCCCGTCACCTCGTTTGACCTGAAAACGTCGCACTTCGGCATCACGCGTCGCGTGGTTCGAGGGCTTCGGCTCGACGAAATACAAAAACGTCCCCGATTCACCCTCGTCGATGAGCAGTCCACCAGCGCGCGCCCCACATGCTCGCGCAGCCGCAGAAATCACCGCTCGACTCAGGTCTTCGAGTGAACCTGCGCCACTCATCGATGTTTCGAGCTCAAACAAAAGCGCAAGGTCGGCGATCCGATGCTCGAGCTGCTCCTTCGTTTCGACGAGCTGCATGTTTTTCTGGATGACCGAGAGAAACAGACGCGAGTTGTCGATCGAGATCGCAGCTTGTGTCGAGAGAGCCGAGAGCAGTTCCTCGTCGTGCTTGGAAAAACCGTTCTTGCGCTGGCGTTTGTTGAGCACTTGCACGACGCCGATGGTGCGGCCGACGTGATTGCGCATGGGCGCTGCAAGGATCGAACGTGTGCGGTACCCGGTTAACTCGTCCCACGAGCGCGAGAATCGATTGTCGGTGTAGGCGTCGCGCACCCGTGCGGTCTTGCCAAACTTCGCAACGTAGCCCGCGATGCCTTGACCCACGGGAAGCTCGATCGATCGGACTTCACCACCAAGCGTCACGCGCGACATCAAGACGCCGCGGTGTTCGTCGAGCAGATACAAAGTCGCCCGATCTGCATCGAGCAGCTCGCTGATTTTTCCGAGGATGAGTTCGAGGATTTGGTCGAGATCCAGGGTGGATCCGAGGGCGAGACCAACATCGCGTAATGCGCGCACCGACTTCTCCGAACGAGCGAGCTTGGTTTCGAGTCGTTTGACTCGAGCCTCCAGCTCCCGCATGCGTTCGGCTTCATCGGTCACGCATTGACGCTAACACGACGACGCGCGGCACTACAGCGTCCAGGGGGATCCCGCTACTGATTCATGCTTTCGAGGAATTCTTGGTTCGTCTCGGTGCGGCTCACCTTGTCGAGCAAGAACTCCATCGAGTCGATGACGTTGAGTGGATGCAAGAGCTGACGGAGGAGCCAGACGCGTTGGAGGATCCACTCCGGCAAGAGCAATTCTTCTTTGCGCGTGGCGCTCTTGTTGATGTCGAGACACGGGAAGATGCGCTTCTCCATGAGCTTGCGATCGAGGTGAATTTCGCTGTTACCCGTGCCCTTGAACTCTTCGAAGATGACCTCGTCCATACGCGAACCGGTGTCGACGAGAGCGGTCGAGATGATCGTGAGTGACCCGCCTTCTTCGACGTTTCGTGCGGCTCCGAAGAAACGCTTGGGCTTGTGCAGAGCATTGGAATCGACACCGCCGGAGAGGATCTTGCCGCTCGGGGGAACGACGGTGTTGTAGGCGCGGGCGAGGCGCGTGATCGAGTCGAGAAGGATGACGACGTCGTGTTTGTGTTCGACGAGGCGTTTGGCCTTTTCGATGACCATTTCGGCAACTTGCACGTGACGCGTGGCCGGTTCGTCGAAGGTCGAGCTGATGACTTCGCCTTTGACCGTGCGCTGCATATCCGTGACTTCTTCGGGGCGTTCGTCGATGAGGAGAACGAGAAGCGTCGTGTCCGGATGATTGGCGCTGATGGCGTTGGCGAGTTGTTGGAGAAGGACGGTTTTACCAGCGCGCGGAGGTGAAACGATGAGGCAGCGTTGGCCTTTGCCGATGGGGCAAAGCATGTCGATGATGCGCGTGGAAAAACCTTTTTGGCCGTTCTCGATGTTGAACTTTTGGTTCGGATAAAGCGGCGTGAGGTTGTCGAAGAGAATCTTGTCGCGAGCGACTTCCGGCGAAACACCGTTGATTTTGTCGACTTTGAGGAGCGCGAAATACGCCTCGCGTTCCTTCGGGGGGCGAATCGGACCGCTGACGGCATCGCCGGTGCGGAGGTTGAAACGACGAATCTGCGACGGGGAAACGTAGATGTCGTCGGGACCGGGGAGGTAGTTGTAGTCGGGCGCGCGCAGGAACCCAAACCCGTCAGCAAGGCATTCGAGAACGCCTTCGCCGTAAACGGGTTGGTCTTGAGCAGCGAGCGCTTGCAAGAGCGCAAAGATCAGCTCTTGCTTGCGGAGACCAGCGGCTCCCTCGATGTTGAGTCCCTTGGCCATCTGGACCAGATCGGCCATCGACTTCTGCTTCAATTCACGCAGGTGCATCGATCGAAAACTCCACGCAGGGCTAGGGCCTGAGATAGGCGCGAGACCCCGAGGTCAGTACGGTTGAAGATTGCGTCGAACGTTTGGTGATTTTGGATGTGACGGTTCGTTCTTACGAACCCCGCCCGTCGAAATCCTACCTCAGGGAGAGGTAGGCCAGTTTGTCGTGTCAGTTGACGTATGAGGCTCGTGACGCAGACCTAGATACGGAATGCGGTCGGGCGTGTGGCTCGACAGCGGCGACTGTACCAAGGGATCAAGCCCTGTCAATCAGCGGCTTCATCAGCAGTGATCATC
>DAOMZH010001025.1:0-4068 GCA_035437985.1 Polyangium sp. (in: bacteria)
GGCAGTGGAGGACTTTGCCATGTAGAGCCCCCGGTTTTAACCGGGGGCGGGGCTTAGTCAGCCTCTGTGGCCCGCCCTGGCTGTCCTGGCCCCAGTTCGTCACGGCACACAAACGTTCTTGTCGCACTTGGGCTTCGCCGGGTCCTTGCAGTCCTGATCGCCGTCGCATTCGACGCACGTTTCGCCTTTGCAAATGGGGAACAGCGGGTCCTTGCAGTTCGTGTTCGTCACGCACCCGACGCAGTTGTTTTTGTCTTTGCAAACCGGGAACAGCGGATCCTTGCAGTCGATGTCGACAAGACAAACTCGGCAGTTCTTGCCATCGCAGAAAGGTTCCGCTGCACCGCACTCGGCGTTGGTCAAGCACTCGACACACGACTTCGATCCGATGTCGCAAACGGGTTTGCCCGGATCGGGACAATCGAGGTTCGACGTACACGCCTCGTGGCACTTCGCGTCCGTGCCACAAAGTGTTCCCGACGGACATTGCGCATCGACGAGGCATTCTTTGCACTCCCCGTTCTGTTGATCGCACGCGGGTTGTGCTGCTCCACAGTCGTTGCTCGTGATGCATTCCGAGCATTGGAAACGAGTGGGGTCGCAAAGAGGACGGTTGGTCCCAGCGCAGTCGGTGTTCGTGACACATCCGACGCAGATGCCGGTCATCGTGTTGCAAATCGGCGAGTCGCCCGGACAATCGCCGTTGTTGGCACAAGCCGGATGGCACTTGAAGTCTTCGGGGAAGCAGGTTTGTCCCGTCCCGCAATTCGCCGATACGGCGCATTCTTCGCATCGTCCGAGCACGCAGAAAGGTGAACCTGCGCCACACATCGAGTCGGCGGAGCACTGGATGCACCCGAGTGTTTCGCTGCACCCAGCGGCGCACTTCTCTCCACCGAACGTGCAGGTGTTGTCATTGTTCGACGAACTATTCGCGGTCGTGTCGGAACCACAAGCACCGGCAAATGTACCTGCAGCGAAGACGGCCAACGCTGCAGCAAGCCACTGTTTCAGAATGGAATGATTCGACATTCGTTTGCTCCTGAAGGAAGTTGATTTGGGGTCAAAGGAACGAAGTTGATCAGCGATGGATGAACACGCCGCGCAGGTCTTCGGTTTGCGAGATGGGCGTCACGCCATCCTTGCTGATCGACGTGGCCCGGAATTGGTAGATCATACCGTTTAGCAAGGCAGGTCCGCCATACATGACCGAGACGGTTTTCGGACCGCTGACTTCAGGCACTGCAAGGTTTTCCCAGACCTTTGCGCCAAACGCATCGAACACGCGTACCTCATAATGATCTTCGCTCGAGTCATCGCCCCAGACAAACGTTGGCGTGCCCGAGACTTCTTCGATCGCGTCCTTGCCCGGCGACTCCGTGCTGAGCGAGCCGGTCACCTTGAAGCCATCCACCGTCTTGCTTGCTCCGCCCGCGATCGTGACGTTGAGAATGGATGTTCCACCGATGGAGAGATCGGGATCCCGTACCAGACCATCGTTCTCGAACGCGGCGAGAATAACGTATTCGCCATCGGGTACACCGGCGAATTCGTACGCACCCGTAATACCTCCGACGCGAAGTCCCTTGGGCACTTCACCACGCGCTGCATCCGGGACAAACGTCTCTTTCAGGGCCAGAACCACGCTCGTCACGGAAAAGCCGTTTCCATTGACGATCTGCACGCTGCCCGAAACTTTTGCCGTTGCTGCCGAACGGACGTGAAGGTCGACACCCGCCGTCTCTTTGCCTGCGGCAACGTCCACCGTTGCCGGTTCGATTTGCAGACCCGCCGCATACGCTTGCACACCCACGCCCGAACCCGCGGCGACGTTGAACACGACGAAGTTCCCCTTGAAATCGACGACGCCCGTCGAACCTCCCGCCACGACGAGCGCACCAGCAGGATTCAGCGCCAGTCCCGGATCGACGATCACTTTGCCCGCGATCGATCCAAGCCCTGAAGCATCGGCGAGCGGAAGAAGCGCGATGTCCGTCGACGCGTTTTCCACGACGGGTGGTTCTCCCACGGCCGTGTTGACGTCGATCGGAAGCGCGACGCGAGGAGCAAGAGGGAACGTTTGGTAAGCCGCGGCGTCAGCGCGAAGCGTGAGTTTGGCCGCGAGGGGTTTGCCCTGAGCATCGCGTTTGGAAGGTACGTTCAGCGTATAAGCTCCCATGGCATCCGTGATCGCGACGGGAGAAACAGCTGCATCGTTGGCATCTCGCGCGACTACGCGGGCACCTGCGATCGCCTTGGAATCGAGCGCATCAAAAACTTTGCCTTTGAACGATACGGGCGCGAAACACGCCGGGTCGCCGCCTTCGACCTGTTCACAAACTTGCCCGGTGATGCAGCCCGTTTGCGCTTCGAACGAACAGCCTTTGTCATTGTTGTTGTTGTTCGTGTCGTCGCTGCAACCGGCGAAAAGCGCTGCGCCGAAGGCCAAGGAAACAAGCGTCGTCGAGCGAAAAAGATGCATGGGTGCCTCCTAAGAAGATCCGTCGACAAGGACAGATCGCGATTGCGCCATTGCACGATTCGAGCCATCCCGTCCACGCGCGATGTAGGCTGAAAAGCGAGGCCATCGACGACGCACCGCATACATGTTGCGCCACGCTGACACGTCACGCTGGTCGCCAAGCTTTCCACCCCCAGCTTGTACATTTGGGGCTTCGAGTCGCCTTCGGCGCTCTTCGCCACAACCCCCAGCTTGTACATTTGGGGCTCTGGATCGCTTGTGTCGCCCTTGGTCCCAAACCCCAGCACGTATGCATCGTGGGAACAAAGCGCGCAGCGGATGACCAAGGACCGTCCACGGACAGCGACGTGTTCATGCGGGTGTCCGTTTTGCGCGCTGTGCGAGCGACGTCGCGTTCGACAGCTACGGATGAGACGTCACCGTTGCCTTCACCCGGACAAACTCGGCTCTGCGCAAATGCCTGAAATGTCAGTTCTTGGGGTGTTTTTTCGTGAGCTTCGCAACTGGGAAGTAAGAAGACGGGGATGACGGCACGCGCGCTGCAAAGGGCGCCTTGGCCATGACGAACGTATCGAACATCCTGCTTGTTGACGAAGAAGAATTGCTCCGGGAAGCGACCGCGTTGCTGCTTGCCAATCGCGGCGCGAACATCACGAAATCAGCAACGATCGAAGACGCGCTTCGGCAGTTGGAACGACGAACCTATGACGTGATCGTCGTCGACATTCCGGAAAATCATCCCAATCCAGCCCGATTTCTCGAATTGTTATTGGCCAAGACCTCATCGTCGGCACGGTTCGTTGTTTGTACGGAGAAACCGCTGACCCCTGAGGCACCTACGGGCATCACCCAGGTGCTCGTCAAGCCGTATCCATTCGGTCAGCTCATCGAAGCGATTTTCCCGATGCGCGGCATTGTTCGACATCGTCCGAGGCACGCATCAGGCCTGGTCACTCGCCGTATCAACCCACCTCGAAGAACCCCGATTCTTCTCAAACGGGGCCGAGCCTGAGGTGCTTCCGAAGGTGCCAACCACCGTAGACGAGGCGTTTTCAGTGACTTCCGAAGGTGCCAACCACCTTGGACAGATGTGCTTTCCACAACATGTCGGACGTTCTGCCAAAAGGTGCCAACCACCTTGGACAGACGTGATCCGTGCAACATTTCGACGCTTCCGAACTTGACACTTGCCCGGTGAACTTTTCGAACCAAGAGTTGAAAGCAAGACTCGGGCCGAAGCACTTTTGGTGCTAGTCTGGGACCAGATTCGGACACGCAGGCAGTCGAAAACCTGCCATGGGCGTCGGCAAACGCGCTGCGACCACTGTGTTCGGTTCGCGAGGGAGCTGTCGATGGACATCGGGATGAGACTCAACCTCAAGATGACCCAGCAGTTGGTGATGACACCGCAGCTGGTGCAGGCGATTCGGCTCTTGCAGCTATCGCGTCTCGAGCTGGTCGAGGAAATCCGCAAAGAACTCGACGGCAACCCGCTTCTTGCCGATGACGGCGGGGCGGATGCAACGAGTTCGCGGGAAAGCGTAACGGGGACGCGTGAAATCCAAAACCCTGATGTCGACCGAGCC
>DAOMZH010001026.1:0-4067 GCA_035437985.1 Polyangium sp. (in: bacteria)
CCGAGATGACCGCTGTGTCTCCTGACAAAGCAAGGGATCGGCCGAAAGAGTCGCCTTTTTGCCGGTCGCTGGCAATGAGCTCGGCTTGCTCGGTCCACGTCGCACCATTGCGAACGAATACGTAGGCCGAGCCCAGCTCGATATTCGTTCCAGCGTAAGTATTGTACGCCCCGATGAGGGCGGTATCTACTGACAATGCAACAGAAGCTCCGAATCGGTCGCCAGCGGCCCCGTCGCTGGCAATGAGCTTGGTTTGCTCGGTCCACGTCGTGCCATTGCGAACGAATACGTAAGCCGACCCTTGACCGTTGTTTCCGGTGACGCTGACATTGCTTGCCCCAATGAGCGCGGTATCGTCGGATAAGGCAACTGACCAGCCGAAAAAATCGCGGGTGTTACCGTCACTGGCGACAAGTTTGGTTTGCTCGGTCCACGTCGTGCCATTGCGAGCGAATACATAGACCGCGCCGTTGTCGACGTTCGGCCCGGTATCTACGCCAGGCGCTGCGATGAGCGCCGTATCGCCCGATAACGCAACAGACGAGCCAAAATAGTCGTTTGCTGCACCGTCGCTGGCGACGAGCTTGGTTTGCTCGGTCCACATCGTGCCATTGCGAGCGAATACATAAACCGCGCCTTGGTCACCGTTCCCTCCGATATCGTCGGAGCGCGCCGCAATGAGGGCAGTATCCCCCGAGAGGGCGATAGCCCAGCCGAAATCATCTTGTGCCGCGCCGTCACTCGACGTCAACTTGGCCTGCTCGACCCCAATGAGTGGTTCGATTTCCGTTGCCACAAACGCTGCGCGCAATTCGGGCGTCATGCCCGAATGCGCTGCGTTTCTGTTTGCATCTTGGGTTTCGATTGCTGAAGGACCTACGCAGGAAAACGCGGTCCACGGCAGAATAAACACAAAGAGGCATTTCGATGTGCTATTGGCTGAAGTTATCGCCATTCAATCCTCCTCGACAAACAGCAGCCAGCATCCTACGCTTGTTCGTATGGTCCGTCAATCAGCAAACTTGACCTCGCCCGAAAAAACGACGATACCGCGACTTCGAGGAGGCGGACGATGGGCCAACAAGGGGACGCGCTGATTTCGGGGCATCATCTTGCCGGTCATTTTTGGTACTCAGGCTTTTACGATTCTATTTGCGGTGACCGTCGAGGTGGTGAATGAGGCGGTAAAGGATGTGAAGGCACTGTGCCTCGATCACTACGTTGCATGCATCGCGATATCAAGCCGGCGAATTTGTTCTTGGCGCAGCGAACGGACGAATCGACATGCATCAAGGTGCTTGATTTTGGCATCTCCAAACTTACGCCGACGAACGTCATTGGTATCGAAACGCTGCCGGTGGAAACTGGTATTGCTTGGGGTTCGCCGCAATATATGTCGCCCGAGCAGATTCGCGCTTCGGCCGATATGGATGGTCGTACGGATGTGTGGTCGCTCGGGGTCACCTTATTTCAGTTATTGACGCGCAGGTTGCCGTTTCACGGGATAAACGTACAACAAATCTCGGCCGCGGTGCTCGAACAACCGTTTCCGAGTGTAATTGAGATTAAGCCGCGGAAGATTTTTTTGACGACTTTTTGGACTTCGTTCCGGGTGCCCCGTGATCGTCATAGCTGTGATCATATAAGTTTGGATCTCGAAGCGCTTGACGGATATTGGTGAGACGTTCGCGCACCGCTTCCAGCTTTGACACTCGTACGAGCGCATTGACGAGAGCATTTTCGTCTGTGCAAGACGTCTCAATGACACCCAATTACGTATAATGGGGGGCAATTCGGACTTGCTAAATCCACTTTTACCGAGAGAGCGCGCGGCCGAACGGTATTGCTTCGATTTTCTGAATCGATTCGCGTCAACGTTGCCACATTCTTTGTCAATGCTAGGACGACGAGGCCTGTTTCATCGCTTGCCGCAGGAGGCTCGAAGACTTGCAGTGGCGTATGTACCTTGAGTTTTAACCGACCCGTTAATTCCGAAATCAATTGAGCGTCGCCGACTTCAGCGAGCACGAGAATGTCAGGTGTGGTTCCATTCGCCATTCACCCGATCACGCCGGCCAGAGCGTCGAGTTTGGCATGACGCTCGGCTTGAGACTTCGGCGCTCGAGTTGCATGCGCACCTTCTCTGAAAAGGTTATAGACATTCCAAAATGCGATGCTTAGAGATTGTTGCATGGCGAATTAGCCGTTTAATCAGCAGCAACTGTTACATGGGGTGCTCGTCAGCGCAAGGAGCAAGACCTGTTTCCCACCACTTCGTCATTATCGCCAACATCATCTCCATTGCCAGTGGCTTCGGAAACTTGGCCTAGGAACTACGCTCCAATGAAAGCTACCACCGCCTTCACCCTCTCGTCAACCGACCAGGACACGGTCCGCGTCGGAATTGTTCTTTGTCAACTGCCGAGCATGCGATCCGCGACGGACTCGTACTTGTACGGTTTGACCAAGACGCGATCCGACTCCGGATCGGGCTCTTTCCATCAACAAGTATGAGTTGCCCAGCGACATTTTCCGTGGTTCAAACCACGAGAAGGCCGCATGGGTGGACGACGGAATGTCAGTCCACCTTCCGGGGTCGTAGTGCTTCCGGTCAGGGGAGTGGCGGGTTCGTCCGAGTCATTGGTTGTGCGGAAGTCAAAGAAGATAAACCGCGCCAAACGTTTTTCGTTGACGCGAGCGCATCCGGCGTGCTCATGCGTGAACGGCGTTCGTCAGTTTGCGTATTGTCAAAAGTCTTTACATTTGCCGCATGGGTTTGGCCCTACCGCGTGACCTTCCACGTCCGCGCTTTTAGTGTATTGTCGGAAGTCCTTTCGTTGGAGCACGTAATCAAATCGGCCTGACCGCTTTACTTTCTCACCCGCCCGTTGTCCTCCCGTTTGCACTGCAAAACCCTCCCTGAATGGCAACCCTGTCAAGCGTGAATCGTACAACGTGCGTGATTCGCGCAGGTTCGCGTCGTCGAGTTTTTACTGACGAGCGGTCGGTTTTTCTTGATCACCGTTGGTTCGTCTCGTAAACTCATTGGGAATGACGACCGGCGTGCCGGCACCTGCGCAACCTGCGAACTGGCTCGAATCAGGCCGGATTCTTGGGGGAAAGTTTCGTATCCAGCGACGTCTGGGGGCTGGAGGGATGGGGGTTGTCGTTGCAGCGACGCACGTTTTCTTGAAGAAGCAGGTAGCATTAAAGGTCTTGACGGACGCAGCAGCGGCGCATCCTGATGCCAAAGCGCGATTTCTCCGTGAAGCTCGGGCCGCGGCAAATATCGAGAACGAACACGTCGCGCGCGTGATGGATGTCGGCACGTTCGAGGACGGGTCGCCATACATCCTCATGGAGTTTCTCGAAGGCAAAGATCTGCTCACGTTGCTCACGGACGGTGGGCCATTGCCGATCCAGCTCGCCATCGACTACGTTTTGCAGGCGTGTGAGGCCATTGCCGAGGCGCATCTTCGAGGGATCGTTCATCGCGATATCAAGCCGGCGAATTTGTTCTTGGCGCAGCGAACGGACGAATCGACATGCATCAAGGTGCTTGATTTTGGCATCTCCAAACTTACGCCGACGAACGTCATTGGTATCGAAACGCTGCCGGTGGAAACTGGTATTGCTTGGGGTTCGCCGCAATATATGTCGCCCGAGCAGATTCGCGCTTCGGCCGATATGGATGGTCGTACGGATGTGTGGTCGCTCGGGGTCACCTTATTTCAGTTATTGACGCGCAGGTTGCCGTTTCACGGGATAAACGTACAACAAATCTCGGCCGCGGTGCTCGAACAACCGTTCCCGAGTGTCTGTGCCTATCGTGCCGAGGTGCCGGTGGCCTTGGACCGGATTCTCCAGAAATGTTGCGCCAAGAATCCTGCGCATCGCTGGGCCAACATTGCGGAGTTCGCGGGCGCAGTGGCGTTTCTTGCATCCAATGCGGGATTGGCGTCGGTCGAACGAATTGCGGCCATTCAACGAAAAACGCTTCCGCCATTGATGACAGTGGCCCCGACGACTCCGCCATTACGCCAGAGGTCCTACGCACTCAAGGCGGT
>DAOMZH010001027.1:0-4064 GCA_035437985.1 Polyangium sp. (in: bacteria)
ACAAGCGATCCGATGGCCATCAACAGGCCGACGACCTCGTACGCGTTCAGCTTCGTGTTCTATTTCGATCAATCCCTTTTCTCCTTCGTCCTGAGTCGCTGGATCCACCACCATGCCGCCTTGACCGACTCCACCTTGGCCTCCGGCCCCGCCAAACCCCCCCTAGCCGCCAAACCCGCCATCTGGAGGCGGCGGATCGACAACCATTCCCCCTTCGCCGCTCGAACTGGATCCACCGTCCGGGGGCACAGGATCCGTGACCAATCCCGTCCCGCCATTACCGCCCGAGGTTGTGGTCGGCCCATCGCTGCATCCAGCATACACCGACATGCTGACCGAAAGCGACAAACCAACGGCCATACTCGCCTTGAGCTTTTGGAATCGGGTCGAGGGTTTTACGACGCGCGGTGCTTCCGCCCCGGGATCTTGCGTAAATGCGCGCATATCGCCATAAAGCGTATCGAGTTCTTCGTGCCAATGGCGATCGGCGGCCGCGATTTCCAGGCCCAGAAGCAAAGTTTGACGCTCGAACGCATCCCAATCTTCGAGGGGCGTACTTTCGGCAAGTTCGATGGCTTTTTCCAGAAATTGTGCCGTATCGAGCGAGATCTTGCGGGTTAGTTCGCGTGCTCGACGGACGAAGATGTCCGCGCCACCGTTTTGATTGTAAAACCTGCGCAACACATTGGCCGCATAACCGAGGCCCATGTAGCGATTGGCCACGCCGCTCGGAGCAAAGTTTCGCTCGCGAAATGCCGCCGAACAGATGCGGAAAAGCAATTCCGTGCGCGGATCGTTGATGCGGTAGTTGAATCCGAGATAACTGCCGCCGAGGTCCTGCTCTTTGGACAAATCGACGTGCAACGACGTGCCGAAATACGGTTCGGCGCGGCAGAAATTGACCGGATGATCCGCATGGTCGCGAATGAAGCGCACATTTTCGCGCACATCGGCGACGAGCGCTTCCGGCTCGAAAATGAGCAAGTTGTAGCAGACGAAAATGCCCGCTTCGCGACAGGAGCGCAAGGCTTCGCGGACATGCGTCTGTTGCGTGCCGCGGCGCAAATGATCGCCTCCCGCCTCCGAACCATTCTCGACGCCGACATACAAGCGAATAACTCCTAATTCGGCGAGTTCTTTGGCGAGTTGCGGCGTGACGCAATCAGGCCGAGCTTTGCCGACCATGGCAACTCTTCCTACGCCATATTCATCGAGAGCGGCACGAATGTCTCGAATGCGTTTTATGGATAGTTTTTCGCTCGGGAAAATGAAGTTATCGTCGTGGAAGCAGAAAATGCCTTTTCCACCAGCTCCATCGAGTAATAATGCCATTTCTGCCGCGATGTTGGAGGCGCTGCGCATACGCACGGCTTTACCTCCGCCAGATTCAATTGCATCGTCGTAAAACGCAATGATCGAGCAATAACTGCATTTGCCCCAGCAGCCTCGTCCACCAATGATCGGAATGAACGGAATGTTCATGTGCCGATTGTGTTGCCTATAGCGACGCGCAAATGGAACCGTATCGAGATTGTCGAGCAAGCGTCGTGCAGGCGTACGCAT
This sequence comes from Polyangium sp. (in: bacteria), assembly GCA_035437985.1. Taxonomy (GTDB): domain Bacteria; phylum Myxococcota_A; class Polyangia; order Polyangiales; family Polyangiaceae; genus Polyangium. The sequence goes on from DAOMZH010001027.1 coordinate 1,564, forward strand.
GGGCGCTCCATCGTCCGCGCGTAATGCCAAGCCAGCGACTTCGGTGAGCGGCTTGCCATGGCTCAATGCGTCGAGAAAATCAACGATTGTTTCCTCGCCATCGTGCAGGACGACACTGTCGACACCATTACGAGGATCGAGCACCTCACGGTACGCGAGGGTCGGGAATTGTCCACCGGTGGTCAAATGTCCTCGAAAACCAGCCTCGCGGAGTTTCCTGGCGAGCATCAAGAATTCAGGGGCCCGGTGCTGAAACTGAATGCTCAGCCCGACGATTTCTGGAGCGTCTTCCACGACGCGCCGAACGACGCGATCGGTTTCCGAAACGTCATTGAATGGGACAATCGTGGCTCGATGCCCGTGGTTTTCGGTCACTGCAGCGAGGATTCCGATCCCCAGATTTTCTTCGAGGTCAGCACCAACGAAATGAATTCGCATATTCGACGGCCTCCTACCTGAAGTCGATGGTACACGATTCAAGCGCCATGAAAGGAGGAATTGCACATTTTCCAAAAAATCGAAATGTGCCGTAGCGAAATGCTGGAGCGGGAAACGTGGGTCTAGCGCTGACGGTGCGTCACAAAGAGTAGCATCCATCGTCAAACTGAGGTAAGGCAGCCTCGTTGCTGTATGCAGGAGTCTTCGTTCATGCGGAAATACGTAGTGTTTTTCGGAATCTCCACTCTCGCGTTGCTGGCCGCGTGTGCGTCGGCCCCTGAGCCTCAGGATGCGGCGAAAGTGTCGACTGTGGCGCCCCCCGACAAGCCCCCCACGGCGACCCCTGAACCTCCAAAGAATACATCCACCATGACCAATCCGTTGCTCGAGAAATGGACCGGCCCGTTTGGCGGGGTACCACCATTTGCAAAAGTCAAGGTCGACTTGTTTGCTTCGGCCATTGCTGCAGGAATGGACGAAGAACGCAAGGAAATCGATGCGGTCGCAAAAAACGCAGCGCCCGCGACTTTCGAGAATACGATTGCCGCCATGGAAGACATGGGCCGGACGTACGGCAACGTGATGACATTGTACAATATTTGGTCGTCCACGATGAACGGTCCCGAGTTTCAAGCCGTGGAACGGGAAATGGCGCCGAAACTCGCGGCGTTCTCCGATGAGGTCTACCAAAATGAAGCGCTCTTCAAGCGAATCGAGGCGGTTTACAATTCCCCGGACAAGGCGAAACTCACGCCGGAACAACAAAGACTCACCTGGCGCCATTACACGAATTTCGTGCGCGCCGGGGCGAAGCTGGATGCGAGCGCGAAAAAGCGAGTGGGGGAAATCAACCAACGCCTCGCTTCGCTGTATACGAATTTCAGCCAAAACGTATTGGCCGACGAAGAAAACTACACGGTGGTGCTCGAAAAAGAGGCCGACCTCGATGGTTTGTCCGAATCGATTCGTTCAGCCGCTGCGGCAGCAGGCAAAGCCAAAGGCCAAGAGGGCAAATGGGTCATCACGAATACCCGGTCCTCGGTAGAGCCATTCCTCACGTATTCGAATCGGGACGATTTGCGGGAAAAAGTGTGGCGCAATTTCGTCAACCGCGGCGATAACGGTGACGCGCGAGATACCAAAAAAATCATCTCCGAAATTCTGAAGCTCCGCGCAGAACGCGCCAAGCTTCTCGGATATGAAACGCACGCTCACTGGCGGCTCGAGAATTCAATGGCCAAGACGCCGGAACGCGCAATGGCGCTGATGGAAGAGGTTTGGCCAGCAGCGGTCGCGCGTGTGAAGGAAGAAGTCGCCGATATGCAAGCCTTGGCGAAAAAGTCGGGCCTGAAGCGGAAAATCGAGCCCTGGGATTATCGCTATTATGCGGAAAAGGTGCGCAAGGCCAAATACGACCTCGACGAAAACGAAGTCAAACCGTACTTGCAACTCGAAAAACTCCGCGAAGGCATGTTCTGGGTCGCCGGGCAATTGTTCGGATTCGCGTTTGCGCCCGTTACGAACGTCGAAGTGTATCACCCGGACGTACGCGTGTGGGAAGTGACGGACAAAGCGAGCGGCAAACATGTGGGGCTCTGGTATTTCGATCCTTATGCGCGCAAAGGCAAGAAATCCGGCGCGTGGATGAACGCGTATCGCATCCAGGAACGATTCAAAGGCGAAGTGACGACGATCGTCAGCAACAACAGCAATTTCGTCAAAGGGAAAGAAGGCGAGCCGATCCTCATCAGCTGGACGGATGCGGACACGTTGTTCCATGAATTCGGCCATGCATTACATGGTTTGAGCTCCAACGTCACGTATCCGTCGGTCGCCGGAACGCGTGTGGCTCGCGATTACGTCGAATTTCCGTCACAATTGCTCGAGCACTGGCTCGCGACACCCGAGCTTTTGGAAAAGTACGCGGTGCATTATCAAACCGGCAAGCCGATTCCCAAAGAACTCGTTGCCAAAATCGAAAAAGCATCGACGTTTAACCAAGGGTTTGGCACGGTCGAATACTTGAGCAGCGCGCTCATCGACATGAAGCTGCACCTCGCCGG
>DAOMZH010001028.1:0-4060 GCA_035437985.1 Polyangium sp. (in: bacteria)
ACTCCCGGATCCTGCTTTGGCGGCATTGGTACCCGTACGGATCGACATGCGCACGTTTGCATTGTACATGCGGACGCACGGCGGTGAAGAATCCACGTTTTTCGATTATTTGCACCGAGAACTCCGGCCGTACTCGCTGGATCTGTTGCGTATGGATCGCTTGCAGAAGCTGGCGGAGCAAGGGCGGCTCTGGTGGATTTTCGATGGATTGGATGAAGTGGTGGACGCCGAAGAGCGCCGACGTTGTATTGCAATGATCGGTGCGGTGAAACGACGGTATGGTGGACGCGGCCTGATTACCAGTCGTGACATGGGATCCGACGATATGGCAAAGTCGCTCGCGGATTTCGGCATTCCGCAGTATGCCCTTGCCGAATTGGACGATGTTCGTTTGCGGCGGCTTTGGGATCGGTTTCCAATGCCTGACACGCGCCGTGAAAGATTGCTGTCGGTAATTGCCCGGAATCCTGCATTGCACGAGTTGTGTCGAGTGCCTCTGGTGGCGACGATGGTGGCCCTTTTATCGCGGCATCGAAACATCCCGGAACAGCGCCGTGCTCTTTACGGTGAAATCATCGAGCTTCTCGTGGAAAACTGGGAGCAGTCGAAAGGTGCTGGGCCTGATGATGGCGCATTGAAGCGATTCGATTTCAAGACGAAAATCTCCTTTTTGATGTCGCTTGCGCACCATATGATGCTCGACGCGAAAGGCGGCCAGGGCAATGCGATCGGTGCCGACGACCTACTCGCTTTCGCGATTGCGTTCTGCCGGGACAAGCTTAGGGAAACCGAGTTGGTCGCGCGAAAGATGGCCAAGCAATTGCTGGCGCGACTTCGAGATCGCCATGGTGTGCTCGTGTATTGGGGAGCCAATACGTACGGGTTCGTGCATCGGTCCTTTTTGGATGCGTTGGCGGCGGAGGAATTGGTCGACCGATTTTGCGCGGGAATCGAGAACAACGAAATCTTGGAGCTCACGCGGACCGGATGGGAGTCGCGCACGTGGCGCGAATGTCTTGTCCTGGCAGTCGGTGGGATTGCGGAGAATCGCCCCGCCGAGGCAATGAAGATCCTGCAACAGGCGCTGAAGTCGGTGCGCATGTTCGAGGCGGACCTTTCGACATTTGCTGCGTTTTGCATTCGAGTTTTGTCCGAATCGGGACCCGCGCTGGAAACGGAACCGCTGCACGGGTTTGCGCTGCGGTTGACCGAGTTGATTCGAATTTCCGGAGCGGGTTATTTCTACGAAATCAACGGTGAACATATCAGTGACCTCTTGCTCGCATTTCGCGAAATTGGTGCTCGGTGGCCCGGGGCAAACATTCTGCGAGCCTGGGCGCTCGATGAAGTAACGTCGATTCATTCGTTTACGGACAGCAACACTTCGCGTTTTGCCGTGACCACGACACCGCTGGACGAGCATGTTCCCTTCTTGCGAGAGCTACTGAGGCGACGGCCTGCAGGGGATGATTTTTCGTTTGCTCTGCGCGAATCTTGTTTTTGGCGTAGATGGACCGAGGCTGAGATTTGGGAATTAAGGAGTGCCGCGCAAGCCGTGAGTGAAAAGACGGCCCTGCAGGCGACGCTTGTTTTTGCGCAACATGGGTATGACATTGCTCTCGATGAATCCCTTATGCGATTGCGAAGCGTGCCTGCGCCATTGGACCAGATGCATGTGGCGGTGGGATTGCTGGACGAAATCTCGCCAAACTCGAATGTACGTGCATCGCGAGTTGCGGCACTGAAGACGATCCTCGAAATCGTCGAATCAGCGCCGAAAGAATCGATGTTTTACAACGGACGCATGTTCTCGAGGCTGGCCCGCATTGACGATCCGCTCGAGCAAAAGGTGCTGTTTGGCAAGTTGAACGATTGGCTCGTTACCGACTCAGCATTTGAGCGTCCCTTTGCTGCGCTCGTATTGGGCTTGCGCGGCGAGGAAAAGGCGAGCGCAATTTTGACGACGATGGCGCGCAGCAAGAAGGAGCATTACGCAATCCCGGCTGTCGATGCATTGCTCCAGCTCGCGGACACATACCCATGGGCACGCAAGGCTCTGCAAGAATTGACGGACGATGCGGACGCACTCTTGGATATGGGGTATTCGTTCGAGAGGCTGCTGATGGGTATTTCCCGCATGGCCGACAAGAAGTTCGCCGGAGCCATGTTATTGCGGCTTCGGGACTCGACACGTGATGTACGTTTGCGCCTGAGCATTGCGCGAAAAATGCGGGGCATTGCCGAATTGGAAGCACAAGCCAACACGGTGTTGCTGGAGATGGCCCGGCCAGCAGCAGATGCCCAGGTTCGCGAACTCGCGGTGAATTCATTGTGTTCATATCGTCCGCATGCCGATGAGGCGACACTGCGCGAATTGTTGACCATGGACACAGCTCAGCCATTCGCCTTGTGGCAACGTTTCGATATTGCCGACACTTTGCTTCGCAGCCATATCGAAGACCCGACACTCCGGCAAAAGGGCGAAGACATTCTTGTGGGACTCGTCGCCCCCGAAATGCCCTCCGATGTTCGGCGAACGGCAGCTTATCGTTTGCGAGAATTGGGTTATCCGCTTGGAGAAACCGTTCTGCGCGAACTCGCGCAGTCAGCAGATATCGACGAAGAAACGCGTCGATTTGCCGCGCGCTCCGTCCTCGAATTGGACGTTTTGCACGAGCTGGCCGAAACGGCGACTTCCGAACAAGTCCGCAAGGAGGCCAGCAAATTTCTCGATTTGCTCGCGGCCCGCGACGCTCTCCTGCGTGTGGGACGCTTGCGTCGCGCGATTGTTTCGCTTTCTGGCCAGCGGGTTGGTGTTCTCCACGAAACCCCCAGTCACGGCTCGAGCTTCGTTTACGATCCAGCGTGGCTCGAAAACCCGCGGGCCAAAGCCATTGGGCCATCAATGCCCCTGCGCTCCGTTCCTTACGAAAGCGACGGATTGCTTCCGTTTTTCGAGAATCTTTTGCCCGAGGGGTGGTTGCTCGACATTGCGCGAAAAAAACTCGGTCCAGCGGGCCAAGATGTGTTCGGATTGCTCCTCGCCACATGCCGCGATTGCATAGGCGCGGTGGAAATCACGCCCGCGCCAGATGAGGACGACAAATGAGCACGTGCCTCGTTTGTCTTGGCCCAGACGCGCCCGAAGCACCCGAGCAGCCGTATCACAGCGCGTGCGTCGAAAGCCTTTTCGGGACGCAAACCGTACCCAAAATTCGTTTTGGAAGGACGAACGTACCCGAGGTCGTGGAACGATCCGTTGACAAATTCTCCATATCCGGAGTGCAACCCAAAGCCCAGGCGCAGCTATCGGCGGATCGGAGTGAACTCGAGCTGGTGGATCGGGGCGGTCGGTTCATCGTCAAACCTGAATCGCCGCGATTTACGTTTTTGCCAGCCAACGAGCACCTCACAATGGTCTTGGGCAAACTCGTCGGTTTGCCGGTTCCGCCAAATGCGCTGATTCGTCTCGCTGACGGCAGCATGGCGTATGTCGTCCGGCGATTTGATCGCGTCAATGGGGATCCTCCAATCAAGCGTGCGCAAGAGGATTTCTGTTCCCTGGCAGGATTGCCGTCTGGAGACAAATACGAGTCGAGCGCCGAAAAATGCGCCAAGTTGTTGTTTCAATTTGGGGGCGACGTGCAGCAAGCGTCCCGGCAGCTGTTTGTCCAGCTCCTCTTTTCGTACCTCGTGGGCAATGGCGACTTGCACCTCAAGAACTTGTCGATGATTGAAGATGCGAATGGAATGTATTCGTTGTCCCCTGCGTACGATCTTGTTTCGACGTGGATTTACGACATCCGCGAACTTGCGTTGCCGGTACAAGGAAAAAAGGACAAGGTGACGCGCCGAAACTGGCTATCATTCGCCGAAACGCACACGCGAATACCACGCAGCGATGCGGAATCGATGCTCGATGACGTGCTAGAACGACTTCGCGAGGTTCGTCCAATCGTCGAACGCTCCGGATTGGCGGATGAAACGTTGAGATCGAAGTACGAGGCGGTGCTTCTCGAGCGGGTGGAATCACTGGGGCAGAAGCGCGGCATCTAAATCC
>DAOMZH010001029.1:0-4054 GCA_035437985.1 Polyangium sp. (in: bacteria)
AACCCCCGGGGATTCGAATTGATGACACGCCACATGTCCGGATGACCGGCACGGGTGGCAACGGGAGGCGCGGGGACGTACGTTACGGCGGGCCAGGTGCTCAAGTCCATGTCCAGGTACCACGCGCGGCGCTTGGAGGCGGCCATGTTTGCCAAGGCCAGAGAAATGGAAGCGGCGCTGAAAGCGGCGGGAAAACCTTTCGTGCCACTTATAAAGCGCACGACCGACGAGACGCATCATATCGTGGCGCACGGGGCCGAAAAAGCTAAAGGTGCGCGCGATATTTTGGCCAAGTTCGGCATTGATATTGACAACCCTGCGAACGGCGTCTACTTACCGGCCACCAAGAACTCCCCCAATCCCAATGGCTCCATCGTGCATTCGGTGCTTCACACGGATAAGTATTACGAAAAAGTAGAGTTACTACTCGACAACGCCAAAACACAGAAAGATGCAATCCAAACGCTTCAAAAAATCCAAAGAATGCTAGAAAACGGGACTTTTTAAATGCACATCTATAAATATGGGCGCACTAAGGGCTACGAGATGCTTATGTGGGTCGATGACGACGCCCACGACGCCTTGGATAGCCTTGACGGGAAGCCCAAATGCAAGAAATGGAAGCCTGTTCGGGTCGAACGCGTTCGCGTAAATAAGCGCGAGTCGGGTCGACCATCGGATGCCCCCTTCATGTTCATGAGCGGCATTCTGGTCTTTCGGCGCTCGGCTGTGGATGCACTTCGGGATATCCTCGAGGCCCATGGCGAACTGTTACCGCTCCACGACGCAGGCGGCGTGGAACTATATGCATACAATCCGCGGGCACTCGAAGCATTGGATCACGAGCATACGCGGGGGACACGGGACGATCAGGGCCGCGTTTATGTACCGGATAACCACGTGTTCATTCCCTCCATTGTCGAAGGCGTCGATATTTTTCGCCTGGCCACGGAGAAGCGTGGGGCCATCTACCTCTCCGAATGCTTCCTCCAGCGCTGGAAACAAGCCAAACTCAAAGGCCTCGATTTCACTCTCGCCTGGGATTCCGACTTGCCCCCCGAACAGCAGCCCAACGTGTGGACGTCGAAGCCGGTGAAGCTTTGAACGAAGGTCGAACCTTCACGGGCTCTTGGCCAGCAGAATGGATCGAGCCATTTGCCGGGCTTCGACATCGGGACGACGGAACGCTAGCTTTTGATAAGTCACGTCCGTCCACGCTTGGTTTTGGTTGGCAAAAAATGGGCTCTCAGGATCCGCGCTGTTTCCTCGGCCAAAGTTCAACGTCGCTTCGGGAACGTCATCGGCACCAAAACCAATGACCATGCGATACAACGCCATTTCGGTCGATTCGAACGTGCTCAACACGCCATCACCCGAAAAGAACGCGGTGGGCGCGACATTGATCGTATCGGCCCCGCCTCCAACCGGCACCGGCGTCGTCGTCCAGGCTCCCTCGTATTCGGTCTCGAATGATGCTCCTTGCACGTCTCGCAATCGAAACATCGCGTCGAACGCACCAAAACGGTCGGTGAGCCACGTGGACGTATCGTCGAGTGCACCAACGAGCAGCACGTCGAGGCCATCCGGCGCGAAATAGGACGTGTCGGCGATTCTCCCGGTCAACAAATTGCTCAATTGACCCAAGAAAAAAGGCGGTGATTCGCCCTGAATAGCTCCGAATAACGTTTTGGTCGCGGCTTTTTCAAAGGCGCGCCGCGCCGCAAACCACATGAGCCCATTAAAAACGACCGGCTCTGCCGCATCCAGCTGCATTTGTCGATTCCACGTCGAAAGTCTCGTCGCCAGCGTGACCAGATCCGCTCGGCCTTTGTAAGCCGCAAGGGCCGGATCCGTCTCGATGTTCGCGACGGCATTGTCGAGCGCTGGAACGAGGACGTCGGCAAGCTGGCTCTTGACGTCCCGCTGCATATTTTCCATTGCCGCACGATCAATGGGATTTCCTGCGGTGACCAGTGACTCGAGGCTGTCTTTGATCCGTTGCCCGCGAAAGCCATTGGCATAAAACGACCCATAATAAAATGGATCGTTTTCCACGACGCCATCTTGGGTGAATCCCCAAGGGTCGGTATTCGCCGAATACAAATAACCTTCTGCGGGATTGCGGCGCCGAGGCAATTTGTCGGCGGACAAGTCACCTCGGGTCCAATAACTGTCCGGATTTTCGGGGTCGATGATGGTTCGCCAAGGCATTTCCCGCTTTGAGGGATCGCCGCGATCCGGAATGCGTGCATGCACATGGTAGGCGATTTCTTTGGCGTCGGCGGTCACGAGATTGATGGCCCCGACATCGAGTTTTTGCAAAGCCGCTTCCATGTCGTCGACATTTTTGGCGCGATCGAGGCCCAAGTAAGCAATGGCTTCAGAGCTGGGGGAAAAACCCGTCCAATTAAAGAGCAGCTGGCCATCGGCCAAAAGCGCCCGAGGAACGGGCAACATTTCCTCCGGCAGAAGCACTCCATACCCCGGTACGTCGGTGATTTCGAGCGTCACTTCATCCATCGAACCATTGGCCGCGCGTACCCGAAAGACCTCGTCCCGTTTTTCGAGCGAAACTGTTTTCCCTCCCAGATCGACCGTTCCCGCAGTGTCATTCGGCGTGACATCCCAAAGATCCATGACGTCGGCAAAATTGGTCGTTGCGGTCCACCCAACGTGGGCATTGTGTCCGAGTTGCACCATGGGTGTCCCAACGAAACCGAATCCGGTGACATCCAAGGATCCGCCATGATCGGCGCTGTTCATGTGAAAAGCGAAAAAGCGACTCGGGCTCGTCAAGGATTGATGCGGATCGCCGCAGACGAAAGGTTTGCCATTGTCGGTATATTTGCCAGCGACTGCCCAATTGTTGGATGCTGTTGCGGGCATGATGGGGCGGTAATGTTGCGGCATGAGTCCCGGGTCCACTTGTGGCCTCGGGGCAGGTTTACCCGATTGCAGCGGATTGGGATTTTGCAACGGGCTGCTTCCAACTCCTGGAAAGACATCATGGGCGGGCATGAGAATGGGCAAGTGTTGCAAGGCATCGGGCGCCAGGCGGCTCAACGCGGTGGCCAAGATGGTTTGGTCCAGGTTGTTCGACATGCCAAACCCGAGCAATTTTCCAATGGCATACCCCTCGAATGAGTCCCAAGGTTCGGGCACGAAGTCGAATTCCGTCGCGCGCATTCCGTAGGGGCGGGGCGCTTTTCCGCTGGCGACTTCGCTGATCCGTAGATTGATCCCGGCGGTCCAAGCATCGATGAGCTTGGCGTCTTCGGGATGGTTTTCTCGGGCCAGGGCTTCATCCGCTCGGCCAAGTTTGGCGAAATTGAACACGCGCGCGCCGATGTCATCATCCAAGTAATCGGCTCCGAGGAGTTCTGCGCGGGTGCCGTGGGCGCGGCGGCGGAATAGTTCCATTTGGAAAAGCCGCTCTTGGGCCATGGCATAACCAGCGCCGAAAAAGGCATCCGGGTCGTTTTCGGCATAAATGTGCACGACGCCCAGGTCGTCGACCAAAAGCTCGACGTCGGCTTGGGGCCCGAGCTGTTCGGAAACGACGGCTTTTTCAGGGTCGGAACAACCAACGAGCCCGAGGGAAAGAAGCAGCAATGCGCGGATCGACAAGCTTTGAAAATGAGGCATAGCTGCATTCTACGCCGAAACGATCCGATCTGGGAAGCCCGAAGATGAGAAGATGAGTTTGGGCCGTTAGGTACAGTTTCCCAGAAGTTTGTGAACCTCGAGCTCCGCCCAATCCCCCGGCGGGTTAAAACCCGCCTCTCCACATAGCGAAGTTACTCGCGCTGCCGCGCTCGAACTGCCACGATCCATCCTGGATTATCATCGAGATTTGGCGTCGAAATCGCAGGAGAAATCATTTCTCGTTATGCACGAACAAGGACAGTCCGGAACGGCAGTGGAGGACTTTGCCATGTGGAGCGTTGGGTTTTAACCCAACGCGAGGTAACGCGAGGACAAACGGTCACGAACTTGCGGGGCGCTGTACCAAGTCAACCGAGATGCGTGCAATGCGTTACTAGATGCCCTCGCG
>DAOMZH010001030.1:0-4045 GCA_035437985.1 Polyangium sp. (in: bacteria)
TGCACGCACCTCTGTGAACCTCGACCATGGCGTGTGCAGAGGCTGCGGTCGGGGTTGCACGTTGCGGGAGCTCCGCTTGCGGCTCATTCACACCTCGTATCAGTCGGACGAACATCCTTCTTGGCCCAGCTTGCAACATCCCGTACCATGCCGCGGTGCGGGCCCGACCATGAACAAGAAAGACCTCAGCGAAGCAGATATCATCACCAAGTTTGTCCTGCCCGCTCTTCGACGCGCTGGCAGCGGCTGGACCGATGATTTGTTCCGCCAAGAATACGTCCTCACCCCGGATCGCATCACCACCAAAGGACGAGCCGGGCGCACGCGCATTCCCAATACTTCCAAACGCGCCGACATCGTTCTGTTCTACAAACCCAACCAGCCCCTCGCCGTCATCGAAGCCAAAGACAACACGCACCCCCTCGGCGGCGGAATGCAACAGGCTCGCGCGTACGCAAACTTGCTCGGCGCTCCCTTCGCCTACAGCACCAACGGCGACGCCTTCCTCGAGTGCGACTGCTCCGACCCCTCCAAGACCGTCGAGCGCGAGATTGCCCTCCCTTCGTTTCCCTCCCGTGACGAACTTTGGCAACGCTGGTCCCGCGCCCGCGGCTTGACCGCCGCCCAAGAAGCCCTCGTCACCCAAGATTGGTACCTCGGCACCGCCGACAAGCCCCCGCGGTATTATCAAATCAAAGCCGTCAACAACGTCGTCGACGCCATCGCCAAAGGCCAATCTCGCATTCTCCTCGTCATGGCCACCGGCACCGGGAAAACCTATACCGCTTTCCAAATCATCTGGCGCCTGTGGAAATCCAAATCCAAAAAACGCGTCCTTTTCCTCGCCGACCGCAACATCCTCGTCGACCAAGCCATCAACAACGACTTTCAGCCCCTCGCCAACACCAAAGCCCTCACCAAAATCAAACACCGCGAGGCCAACAAAGCGTTCGAAATCTACATGGCCCTCTATCAGGCCGTCTCCGGCAACGAAGATCAAAAAAATATCTACAAACAATTCTCGCGCGAGTTCTTCGATCTCGTCATCGTGGACGAATGCCATCGCGGCAGCGCCGCCGAGGAGTCAGCCTGGCGCAGCATTCTCGAGTATTTCTCCGGCGCCACGCAAATTGGTTTGACCGCCACCCCGAAAGAAACCGAAGACGTCTCCAACATCCATTATTTCGGCGACCCCATTTTTACGTATTCGCTGCGCGAAGGCATCGAAGACGGATTCCTCGCCCCTTACAAAGTCATTCGCATCAGCCTCGACAAAGACCTCGAAGGGTACGCCCCAGGCCAAAACGTGGTCGACAAATACGGCCGCAACGTCGAAGACCGCACCTACAAACGCGCCGACTTCGACCGCACCCTCGTCCTCGAACGCCGCACCAACCTCGTCGCCGGCTACGTCAGCGATTACCTCAAACAAACCGATCGCATGGCGAAAACCATCGTCTTTTGCGAAGACACCGACCACGCCAGCCGCATGCGCTCCGCCTTGGTCAACCAAAACCAAGACCTCGTCGCCAAAGACGACCGCTACATCCAGCGCATCACCTCCGACGATCCCGAAGGCAAACTCCAGCTCGATAGTTTCATCCAACCCTCCGAACCTTATCCCGTCATTGCCACGACCGCGCAACTGCTCACCACCGGCGTGGATGCCCAAACCTGTAAACTCATCGTCATCGATCGCGAAATCGGCGCACCTGGCGAATTCAAGCAAATCATCGGCCGCGGCACCCGCGTCCGCGAAGATTACGGCAAAACCTGGTTCACCATTCTGGATTTTCGCGACGCCACCCGCCACTTCGCCGACGAATCGTTCGACGGTCCGCCCGAACAAGTCTACGAACCCAAACCCGGCGATCCCATCGTGCCGCCGGATCTGTCGGACGACCACGACGAACCTACACCTCGGCGCCGCAGCCACCGCCGCGAAAAATACGTCATCCCCGATGTCGAAGTCCTCAAAGTCGCCGAAACCGTCACCCGCTACGACCAAGATTGGAAACCCATCGATATCCCCGTCGACGAACACGCCCGCCGCATCGTCACGGCCGTATGTCCCACCCGCCGCGACCTGCGCGAAACCTGGCGCGATCCCGACCGCCGCGCCGAACTCTTGACCCAGCTCGAACGCGACGGAATGCTCGGCACCGGCGATCTCGCCCGGTTTTTCCCCGAGGCTCTCGCCACCTACGACATCCTCGCGTCTCTCGCGTACGGCGTCGCCCCCGTCTCCCGCAAAGAACGCGCCGCCCGCGCCAACGTCAAGGCGTTTGTCGCCACGCAATCCGGCATCCGCCAACAGGTCCTCGCAGGACTACTCGCCAAGTTCGAACACGACGGCCTGGAGAACCTCCAAGATCCCCAAGAACTGCAGTTGCCCCCCTTCGACGAAATCGGCACCGTCATGGAAGTCCTCGGACATTTCGACGACCGCGCAGGCTTCAAAAAAGCCGTCGCCATCCTCGAAACCTACCTCTACGACGACCCCTGACCGAAAAACCAACACCGTCCTTGACGCACGCCCGAACTGTCGACTAAAGACGCCGCCTTATGGCGATCGGCACGACGATCAAGACGATTCAAGACATCATGCGCAAAGACACGGGCGTGGATGGCGATGCGCAGCGCATTGGCCAGCTCGTGTGGATGCTTTTCCTCAAGATTTTGGATGATCGCGAGCGGGAAAAGGCCGAGACGATCGATCGGTATCAATCGCCGATTCCGGCGCAATATCGCTGGCGGGTGTGGGCGGGCGATGCGGAAGGGATGACGGGGGACACGTTGCTCGGGTTTGTGAACAACGACTTGTTTCCGGGGCTGAAAAACTTGTCGGGCACGGATCCGCTTTCGGGGGTGGTGCGGAGCGTTTTCGAAGATGCCTACAACTACATGAAAAACGGCACTTTGTTACGCCAAGTGATCAACAAGCTGAACGAAATCGATTTGAATCGTTCGACGGACCGGCATGAAATCGGGGGCATTTACGAGCAACTTTTGAGTGATCTGCGGGGCGCGGGTAATGCCGGCGAATATTACACGCCGCGGGCGGTGACGGAATTTTTGGTCGAGCGGGTCGATCCGCAGCTGGACGAGACGGTGCTGGATCCGGCATGTGGAACGGGGGGGTTTTTGACGTGCACGATTGAGCACAAGCGCCAGAAGTATCGAAAAAAGGCCGCGGATGAAAAGAAGATTCAGGGCTCGATTCGGGGCATCGAGAAAAAGCCTTTGCCGCATTTGCTCTGCATGACGAACATGCTTTTGCATCGTTTGGATGCGCCGACGCAGATCGAGCACAAGAATGCGCTGGGCCGGGCGGTCTCCGATTATCGCAAATCGGATTTGGTGGATGTGATTCTGACGAATCCGCCGTTCGGGGGCATCGAGGAAGACGGGATCGAGAATGCGTTTCCGGCGGCATTTCGGACGCGCGAGACGGCGGATTTGTTTTTGTATTTGCTGACGGTGCTCTTGAAGGACGGGGGCCGGGCGGCGCTGGTGCTTCCGGACGGGACGTTGTTTGGCGAGGGGGTGAAGACGCGTTTGAAAGAGCGGCTGCTCAAAGAATGCGATTTACACACGATCGTGCGGCTGCCGAAGGGGGTGTTTGCGCCGTACACGAGCATCAAGACGAATCTCTTGTTTTTCACGAAGGGCCGACCGACGAAGGAGATTTGGTTTTACGAGCATCCTTATCCGGCGGGGGTGAAGAGTTATTCGAAGACGAAGCCGATGCGCATCGAGGAATTCGAGCCGGAGCGGGCGTGGTGGAATGACCGCAAGGAGACGGATCAGGCGTGGCGGGTGAGTTTGGAGGAGGTGGTGGGGCGCAACTACAACCTCGACATCAAGAATCCGCGGGCGGCGGACGATGGCCCGGGGGATGCGGACACGTTGCTCGAGGAATACCGGGTGTTGCAGGGGCAGGTGGCCGAGGTTCGGAACAAGTTGCGGGACGAATTGCGTGCAGCGCTCGAAGGGGCTGGGCGATGAAGCGCAAGAAGGTGGAGCAGATCGAGTTATTTGGGAC